>NZ_CEXBBO010000039.1:0-36454 GCF_982611455.1 Stutzerimonas sp. | reverse complement strand
TGTTGGACGTTGGACGTTGGACGTTGGACGTTGGACGTTGGACGTTGGACGTTGGAGCTTGAGCCTGAATCTTTTCGGCTTGGGCCTGAGACAGCGAGCAGGCCGAACGCCTCTGTTCGCTACCTCGCAGGAGCAGCTCCCTCTCCCCCGGCACGATGTTTCGGTGGAAATATGCAACAAACTGGGGGAGAGGGCTGGGGTGAGGGGCGACGTAGTGAACACACATTGGGCCTGTTATGGGCATGCCAAAAAATCTCCAAGCCTGACGAGCCTTCTGTCGCTGACAAGGCGTAAAGCTGTTGAAAGCTCAACGAGGAATCGCTTTTACATCCAGCCTCCAGCAGCTTTTGATCTCCGCCGCTTTCAAGCCCGAAACCCAACCTCTATGATCCAGCACATCGGCCCCGCCCAAATAGAGGAACGTAACCATGAGCCGCTATGAGATCGCTTTTTCCGGCCAGCTCGCACCGGGCGCGACGCTGGAACAGGTCGAGGCCAACCTTACCCGCTTGTTCCAAGCCGATGCCCAGCGCATCGCGCTGCTGTTTTCAGGTCGTCGGATAGTAATAAAGCAGGACCTGGACTACGCCAGCGTCGAGAAATATCGCGAAGCCATGGCCCGCGCCGGCGCGATCGCCGAAGTCCGAGCCCTGCCGGTAGAGGTCGAAGAAATCGAACTGGCTCCTGCGCCAGCGGAAGAGCCAACGATTTCGGCAGCCAGCCAAGCCGCCACGGCCGCACCGAAGCCGCTCAAGGTTGCACCTCGCGATGAGTACATGGCGGCGTTCGTCGACGTCGAGGCTCCGGATTTCGGGATCGCACCAGTGGGTGTCGATTTGCAGGATGCGCGGGCACCCGCTCAGCCGCCGTCGGTGGATCTGTCCCAGTTCAGCCTGGCTCCGGTGGGCAGCGACATGGGTGAGCGCCGCCGCGCCAGCGACACGCCGGTACCCGACACTTCGCATCTGAAACTGCAGGACTGAACCTATCGGGCGGCGCATCCGCCCGAACTCCTTCAGCCCCGACAGGCTCCAACGCTACAAGCCCACAAAGTGCCTGTATTCAATGGACCTTGTCGTCGCCCGCCCCGAAGGCCTCTACTGCCCGCCCGGGGATTTCTATATCGATCCCTGGCGTCCGGTCGACCGCTCCGTGATCACCCATGCCCACGGCGACCACGCTCGCTGGGGCATGAATCATTACCTGGCGTCCCGCGACAGCGAAGGCATCCTGCGCTCACGCATCGCCGCCGACATGCCGCTGCAGACTTTGGCCTACGGCGAATCCATCGATCATCACGGGGTAAAACTGAGCTTTCACCCCGCTGGCCACGTGCTTGGCTCGGCGCAGGTGCGCCTGGAATATCGCGGCGAAGTCTGGGTCGCCTCGGGAGATTACAAGGTCGAGCCCGATGGCACCTGCACACCCTTCGAGCCGGTGCGCTGCCATACCTTCATCACCGAATCGACTTTTGGTTTGCCCATTTACAGATGGCCATCGCAGACTGAGGTATTCCGCGAAATCAACGACTGGTGGCGGGCTAACGCCGCGGTCGGCCGTGCCAGCGTGTTGTTCTGTTATGCGTTCGGCAAGGCGCAGCGGATTCTTCATGGGCTCGATGAAAACATCGGCACGGTGGTGGTGCATGGCGCCGTCGAGCCGTTGAACCGGGTCTACCGTGAGGCCGGCGTATACCTTCCACCGACCGTTTATGCCGGCGATCTGAAAAAGGGCGATCCGCGCCTCAAGCAAGCCATCATCCTTGCCCCACCGTCGGCGGGCGGTAGCACCTGGATGCGCCGCTTCGGCGATTATGCCGACGCCTTCGCCAGCGGCTGGATGATGCTGCGCGGCACGCGGCGGCGGCGTGGCGTCGACCGTGGCTTCGTCCTTTCCGACCACGCCGATTGGCCCGGCCTGCTGTGGGCCATCGAACAGACCGGCGCCGAACGGGTGATGGTCACCCATGGCTCGGTGCCGGTGCTGGTGCGCTATCTGCGCGAAATGCGCGGCCTCGATGCCCAAGCCTTCGAAACCGAATATGGCGACGAAGACGATGCACCTGAACAGGAGGTTCAGTGAGCGTCCCTCTCTGCTCCGCCCTGCTCCCCTGTAAGAGTGAGCTTGCTCGCGAAGCCATCCCAATCGCCACCTTCCATGGCCGAGCCCGATGAAAGCCTTCGCCACGCTTTATAGCCGCCTCGATGCGACCACCTCCAGCAATGCCAAGCTTGCCGCCATGCGCGACTATTTTCGGGAAGCCGATCCGGCCGACGCCGCCTGGGCCGTATATTTCCTGGCGGGCGGTCGACCGCGACAGCTAGTACCGACCCGTGTGTTGCGCGAAACAGCCATGCAAACCTCAGGCTTACCGGAGTGGCTGTTCGAGGAAAGCTATCAAGCCGTGGGAGATATGGCCGAGACCATCTCGCTGCTGATTCCCGAATCCACCCACAGCTCCGACGACGGCCTCGCCGTATGGATGCAGGACAAATTGCTGCCACTGCGCGGACAGCCGCCCGAAGAGCTGGCAGCGCGCCTGCCCGAGTTATGGGCGCAACTGGACCGCTTGAGCCTGATGGTCTGCATCAAGTTGATCACCGGCGCCTTTCGTGTCGGCGTGTCGAAGCTATTGGTGACGCGCGCGCTGGCCTCGCTGGTGGACCTCGACCCCAAGCGCGTGGCACAGCGGCTCGTGGGCTATACCGACCTCTCGCACCGACCGAGTGCCGAAGGCTATCTCGCGTTGATCGCCGATGAATCGGATGACGAGCACGCACAGCGCGGCGGCCAGCCCTATCCGTTCTTTCTCGCCCACTCGCTGCAAGCACCAGTGGAGCAATTCGAAGAGCTGCTTGGATCGCCCGATAACTGGCATATCGAATGGAAGTGGGACGGCATTCGTGCGCAGTTGGTCAAGCGTGACGGGCAGATATGGATCTGGTCACGCGGCGAAGAATTGGTCAGCGATCGCTTCCCAGAACTCTGCGAACTGGCCGGATGCCTGCCGGACGGTACCGTCATCGACGGTGAAATCGTAGTCTGGAAGGCGCAACCGACGGAGCGGTCAACCGAACTGTTCGAAGCCTCGGCAACCCCGACGCCCGCCGAGCCTGCCCGCTTCGGCGTGCAGCCCTTTGCGCTGCTGCAACAGCGCATCGGCCGCAAGAATCTCACCGCTAAGGTGCTGGAAGATGCTCCAGTGGCCGTGCTCGCCTACGACTTGCTCGAATGGCAGGGCCTGGACTGGCGACAGCGGCCGCACCGGGAGCGACGAGCACAACTCGATACGGTCGTCGCACAATGCCCCAACCCGATCCTGATGGTCTCGCCCTTGATCGAAGGCAGCGACTGGGCTGATCTGGCCCGCCAGCGGGAAGCATCCCGTGCGCTAGGTGTGGAAGGGATGATGATCAAGGCTCGCGCCGCGCAGTACGGCGTCGGCCGAACCAAGGATGTCGGCACCTGGTGGAAATGGAAGGTCGATCCCTACTCGGTGGATGCGGTACTGATCTATGCCCAGCGAGGCCACGGCCGCCGCGCGAGTCTCTATACGGATTTCACCTTCGCCGTCTGGGACGGCGAACCGGGTGCACCGGAGCGTAAGCTGGTGCCGTTCGCGAAAGCCTATTCGGGCCTGACCGACGAGGAAATGCGCAAGGTCGACGCCATCGTGCGCAAGACCACGGTGGAGAAATTCGGACCGGTGCGCAGCGTGACGCCGACATTGGTATTTGAACTGGGCTTCGAAGGCATCGCCGCCAGCAGCCGACACAAAAGCGGCATCGCTGTACGCTTTCCACGCATGTTGCGCTGGCGCCACGACAAGCCGGTGGAGGAAGCCGACACTCTGGAGACGCTGAAGGAGCTGTTGGGATGACACGGTCGCCTGACCACCGCAATGCATCGAACCAGCCGCTCAACGGCTCCCCTCTCCCTCAGGAACAGGAGCCGGGGGTGAGAGAGACTTCAGGCGACTCGGTGCCCAACCAACCCTCACCCCAACCCTCTCCCGGAGGGAGAGGGAGCAAAAGCGAAGCAGACACGCGGAAATCCTCGAAACCGCCGCGCAAAAGCGAAGTAGCCGCGCACAGTGCATCGAAACCGCCGCGTAGCTGCTCCCCTCTCCCTCCGGGAGAGGGGCTGGGGGTGAGGGAGACTTCAGGCGACTCGGTGCCCAACCAGCCCTCACCCCAACCCCAACCCTCTCCCGGAGGGAGAGGGAGAGGGAGCAAAAGCGAAGCAGACACGCGGAAATCCTCGAAACCACCGCGCAAAAGCGAAGTAGCCCCGAGTGCATCGAAACCACCGCGCGACTGCTCCCCTCTCCCGCCGGGAGAGGGGCCGGGGGTGAGGGCGGCTTCAGGCGACTCGGTGCCCAACCAGCCCTCACCCCAACCCTCTCCCGGAGGGAGAGGGAGAGGGAGCAAAAGCGAAACAAACACGCGGAAATCCTCGAAACCGCCGCGCAAAAGCGAAGTAGCCGCGCACAGTGCATCGAAACCACCGCGTAACTGCTCCCCTCTTTCTCCGGAAGAGGAGCCGGGGATGAGGGCGGCTTCAGACGACTCGGTGCCCAATCAACCCTCACCCCAACCCTCTCCCGGAGGGAGAGGGAGCAAAAGCAAAGCAGACACGCGGAAATCCTCGAAACCGCTGCGCAAAAGCAAAGTAGCTGCGCACAGTGCATCGAAACCGCCGCGTAGCTGCTCCCCTCTCCCTCCGGGAGAGGGGCTGGGGGTGAGGGAAGTTGTGGGGAACTCGGGGATCGAACAACCCCCTTCTCAAACCGAAACCCGCGGTGCTACATGGTTCGCCAGTAAGTCTTGGCAACCCTTTCCGTTCCAGCAGGAAGTCTGGCAAGCCGTGCAGAACGGCGAATCCGGTCTGCTCCACGCCACCACGGGCTCGGGCAAGACCTACGCCGTCTGGCTCGGTGCGCTCAATCGTTTCGCAGCCATCGAAGCCGGATCGTCCACCAAGCCATCAGATAAACCCGCCCCGTTGACCGTCCTCTGGATCACCCCCATGCGTGCCCTGGCCGCGGATACGGCACGCGCACTCCAGGCGCCGCTGGACGAACTCGGCATCAACTGGAGCATCGGGCTGCGCACCGGCGACACCAGCGGCGCCGAACGTGCCCGCCAGGCCCGGCGGCTACCCAGTGCGCTGGTCACCACACCGGAAAGCCTCACCCTGCTGCTGACCCGCGCCGATGCCCGCCAGGCCTTTGCCGGGCTGCGCATGTTGGTGGTCGACGAATGGCACGAACTGCTCGGCAACAAACGCGGCGTGCAGCTGCAGCTGGCGTTGGCGCGGCTGCGTAGCTGGATGCCGGAACTGATCGTCTGGGGTCTATCCGCCACGCTCGGCAACCAACCGCACGCGCTGGAAGTGCTGCTATATGCCGGCACGGGCCGGTTGGTTCAAGGCAAAGTGAACAAAGAGCTGCGCGTCGATACCCTGCTGCCGCCCAGCATTGAGCGCTTTCCCTGGGCTGGGCATCTCGGCCTGCGCATGCTGCCGCAGGTCGTCGATGAAATCGAATCGGCGGCCACGTCGCTGGTATTCACCAACACCCGATCGCAGTCGGAGCTCTGGTATCAGGCGATTCTCAATGCTCGGCCGGACTGGGCCGGGTTGATTGCGCTGCACCACGGCTCATTAGCCCGCGAGGTGCGGGACTGGGTGGAACTGGGCCTCAAGCAAGGTGCGCTGAAGGCCGTGGTCTGTACTTCCAGCCTCGATCTGGGCGTGGATTTCCTGCCCGTCGAACGGGTGCTGCAGGTCGGTTCGCCGAAAGGTGTGGCACGGCTGATGCAGCGTGCCGGGCGCTCCGGTCATGCGCCGGGGCGGGTCTCGCGAGTCACGCTGGTGCCGACCCACAGCTTCGAAGTGGTGGAAGCCGCAGCCGCCCACGTTGCCGTCTCCGAACGGCGAATCGAAGCCCGTAGCGCTCCGCATCGATCGCTGGATGTGTTAGTGCAACATCTGGTCAGCATGGCGCTGGGCGGCGGTTTTCGGCCGGATGAGCTCTACGCCGAAGTGCGCAAGGCATGGTCTTACCGAGACTTGGATGCCGAGCAGTGGCTATGGGCGCTGGCCTTCGTCCGTCACGGCGGGCATTCGCTTACGGCCTATCCGGATTATCAACGGGTCGAACCAGACGAAACCGGCCTGTGGAAGGTCCCGAGCCGGCGTGTCGCAATGCGCCACCGAATGAGCATCGGCACCATCGTCAGCGATGCCAGTCTGACGGTGAAATTCTGGGCAAAGGGTGGCAGTGGCCGCTCACTGGGTTCGGTAGAGGAAGGCTTCATCGCGCGTCTGCGACCGGGTGACAATTTCCTCTTCGCCGGACGCCTGTTGGAATTGGTGCGAGTGGAAAACATGACTGCCTACGTCAGCCGCGCCACCGGCAAGAAAGCCGCTGTGCCGCGCTGGAACGGTGGGCGCATGCCGCTTTCCAGCGAGCTGGCCGATGCGGTGGTGGAACAACTCGGCGCCGCCTCGCGCGGGGAATTCGTCAGCGACGAGATGCGCCTGGTACAGCCGTTGCTGAAGGTGCAGCTGGACTGGTCGGCGCTACCCACTGAAACCACGCTGCTGGCAGAAGTAATGAAGTCCCGCGAAGGCTGGCATCTGTTTCTTTACCCCTTCGCCGGCCGCCACGTGCACTTGGGTCTCGCCAGCCTGCTTGCCTGGCGGATGGGCCAGCGCCAGCCGGTGACCTTCTCTATCGCGGTCAATGACTACGGGTTCGAGCTACTCTCGGCCACCGAAGTGGACTGGATGCACTGGCTGACACCCGCCTTGTTCAGCCGAGACAATCTGCTGCACGACGTGCTCGCCAGCCTTAACGCTGGCGAACTGGCACGCCGACGTTTTCGCGAAATCGCGCGCATAGCCGGGCTGGTGTTTTCCGGCTATCCCGGCGCGCAAAAAAGTGCCCGGCAGCTGCAGGCGTCCAGCGGGTTGTTCTTCGATGTGTTCCGCCAGTACGACCCGGACAACCTGCTGCTGACACAGGCAGAAGAGGAAGTGCTGCGCCAGGAACTGGAGGTCGAGCGGCTGGAACAGACGCTGACGCGGCTGCAACAACGGCGGTTGGATATTCATCAGGTAAAGCGCACGACGCCACTGGCGTTTCCGCTGATGGTTGAGCGCTTTCGCGAAAGCATGAGCTCGGAAAAGCTTGCCGATCGCATCCGCCGAATGGTCGCCGAACTGGACAAAGCGGCCGGCCCCGGCGGCTATCAGCCCGAGCGGGACGCAGCCATTGCGGTAGAACGGGAAGTCAATCCCGCGCGCAAACCGCGTAAGCGCAAGGACGGAACGCCGCGACCGAAGAAGGCGAGGCGCATCCGCTGAAAGAGGTGATATCAGGCAGTCGGGCTTCCCTGCGGTCCATGAGCAAAAGCTTTCGCCCCGGCGCGGGCCTCCTACAAGAGCAAAGCCAAAGCACACTTCGAAGCCATGTACGGGCCCGCTTCGGTGGGAGGCGCGCCCCGCGGCGAAAGCAAACGTTCTGCCGGCTCGAAACCAAAAGATTCGCCCCGAAGTGGGCTCGCACTCAATCTGCCATCAGGCGCGCGCTCAGTCGCGCATAGGAACCACCGTTAGCCCGCGATACACTTCCTTGCATGCCCCCTCACCTGCCCATCGAACTGGCACACACCGAGCTCTGGCTGCTCGCCGACAAGGCCATCTACTGGCCCGAACAGCAGGCGCTACTGATCGCCGATATCCACTTCGGCAAGGCCGCCGCCTATCGCCGTCTCGGCCAGCCGGTGCCGCACGGCACCACCCAAACCAATCTGCAACGACTGGATGCCTTACTGGCGCGCTACAGCTGCCGCCAACTAATCTTTCTTGGCGATTTCCTGCACGCACCGGAATCCCAGACACCTGCCATCCTGGCGCAACTGCACACATGGCGCGCAACGCACCCCCAGCTCGAAATCACGCTGATCCGCGGCAACCATGATCGCCGCGCGGGCGATCCACCGGCGACGCTCGACATGGCCGTAGTCCCCGAGCCACTGATACTCGGCCCGTTCGCCCTGCAGCACGAACCCGATCCGCACCCCACTCACCATGTGCTGGCCGGCCATCTGCACCCTGCTTTTCGCCTCAACGGACGAGGTCGTCAGAGCCTGCGCCTGCCCTGCTTCAGCATCGGCTCAGAGGTAAGCTTGCTGCCTGCGTTCGGCAGCTTTACTGGCATGATGGAAGTCGACGCCGACCCCAGCCGGCGTCTCTACGTGGTGGGAGATGACAGCGTGTGGCGGGTAGCGTGACCGGCGATCAGGCCTGCGAAATGCCGGTTACGGTGATGCCGAAGCGCTCGGCCAGGCGCGTGGCGGGCGTCTCTTCCACATCCGGGTCATGGTCATACTGGTTGTCTTGATCGGCATAATCCTGCTCGGCCTTGCGGGTGAGCAGCGCTACTGCCTCGTCAATATCCGGCTGATGATCGGATTCGGTCCTGAGGATGGAAGTGTTGCCGTCTTTGCTGTACGCGATGATCCAGGTCGTCATGATGCCCCCTCGTTCTTAGCGCCTTCGGCAAAATTCGCTCGCCGATATTGGCGTTGCTTTGTTTAGAGACTAGCCCGTCGCTTTCAGTTCTGCCGCTTATGCTTGATTGGATGACCCGCCGAACGGTCTGAACAGAGGTATGCAGCGTCGGTCATCGATAGAAGAGCAAGCAAGGAGACGAGGCCATGATCCAATCTCGCCCACGCCCTACCGAGATGACCGAAGAGCAATTGGTAGCGTTGCTGCGCCAGTATGCCGTTGCGCTGCCGGCAGTCGACGATCCGACCTTTGCCAATCATTTCGATCAATTCGCCGACGCACGGGTCGTGCTAATTGGCGAAGCCAGCCACGGCACTTCCGAGTTCTACCGCGCCCGTGCGGCCATCACCCGCCGGCTGATCGAGCACCACGGATTCACCATCATCGCCGCCGAAGCGGACTGGCCAGACGCTGCGAAGATCGACCGCTACGTACGCCAGCAACAGCCGCCGACGTGGGTCGAGGAAGGCTTCAAACGCTTCCCGACCTGGATGTGGCGCAACCAGGAAGTCGCGGACTTTGCACGCTGGTTGCGCAATCACAACGACGCCTTACCGACAGAGCGACGCGTCGAATTTCGCGGGCTCGACGTTTACAGCCTTGGCTCATCGATTCAGGAAGTGCTCGGCTACCTCGACCGCGTCGACCCACAGGCCGCCAGCGCCGCGCGTCGTCGCTACGGTTGCCTCAGCCCATGGCACGAGGAGCCGGCGGTTTATGGCCACAATGTAATGCTCGGCGAGCCTTCATGCGAGAGCGCGGTGGTCGACCAACTGCGCGCGCTGCTCGATCAACGCCTGAAGTATTTGGAAACAGATGGTGACAGTTTCTTCAATGCCGAGCGCAACGCCCGGGTCGTGCTTGCCGCCGAGCAGTATTACCGGGCCATGTATCAAGGCTCGACCGAATCCTGGAATTTGCGCGACCGGCATATGTTCGACACCCTGCGCGCCCTGCTGGAACACCGTGGCGACGATGCCAAAGCGGTGGTCTGGGCGCACAACTCGCACATCGGCAACGCCGCATCGACGTCCATGGGTTGGGGCGGCGAATTCAATATCGGCGAGCTATGCCGTACCGCCTTCGGTCGAAACGCAGTACTGATCGGCATGGCCACCGATCGCGGTGAGGTGGCGGCGGCGGATAACTGGGACGAGCCGATGCAGATCAAGCAGGTCCGCCCTTCGCGCCCGGACAGCTGGGAGCAAATGTTCCTGCGCGCAGGGCAACCAGCGTCGCTGACCAGCTGGCGCGACGATGACGAGCTGCGCAGCGCATTGGCCCGGCCGCGGCTGGAGCGCGCCATCGGCGTCATCTACCGTCCGGCCACTGAGCGTCAGAGTCATTATTTTCAGGCCATACTTTCTGAACAGTTCGACGCCCTGATATGGCTGGAGCAGACGACAGCGGTGACGCCCATCGGCCCGCAGCAGATCGACGACGACATCGTTCCGGATACCTATCCGTTCGGAGAGTGAGTCATGCGTGCGTTCATTCCTGAATCCAATCTGTTCCGCGACCGCGTCCATGCCGGCCAGGAATTGGCCGAGGCGCTGCAACACCTGGCCGATACGAAACCGCTGGTGCTCGCTCTGCCACGTGGCGGCGTGCCGGTTGCTTTCGAAGTAGCCAAGAGCCTGAACGCGCCATTGGATCTAGTACTGGTGCGCAAGATCGGCGCGCCGGGCAACGAGGAGCTGGCGCTGGGGGCGGTGATCGACGGCGCCGAGCCGAAGTGGGTGATCAATCAAGAGTTATTCAACCAGATCGCGCCGCCGCCGAACTGGTTCGACGAGGAAATGCAACGTCAGCTGGCCGAACTGGAGCGTCGCCGCCAGCGCTACTGTGGCGACCGGCCGGCGCCTTTGCTGAGTAATCGCTGCGTGATCGTGATCGACGATGGCATCGCCACCGGCGCAACCGTGAGAGCCGCGCTGAAGGGCCTGAAACAATCGAATCCGAGCAGAATCGTGCTCGCCGTACCCGTCGGGCCGAGGGACATTATCGAGATGCTGCGAACGGAGGTGGATGAACTGGTGTGCCTGGCGATGCCCGAGCCGTTCATCGGTGTCGGGTGTCATTACAGTAATTTCGACCAGACTCGCGACGAGCAAGTCATCGACCTGCTCGCGCGTGCTCAAACTTTCATAACGGACAAGCCGGATGAACCTTGAAATCAGGCCACCGGCGCGGGTGGCGGTTGATCCGGGATCGTCGGTTCGCCCGGCTCGCTGGGCAGGTCCGGCACGCCTGGTTCTTCTGGATCACCGGGCACACCGTTGGCCTGCCAGCTGAGCGTCTGGTTGTCATCCAAATAACCTGTTTCCATGTCGCTGTCCTCCGCTGCTGTACCGGAAAGTCCGGATAGGTCTACAGCAGTAGAGGCCGAGCGGCCGGCAGATATCCGTCCTTCCGTCGGGCGTTGAAGCGCAGATCAACGAAACATGTAGAAGCGAGCCTGCCCGCGAACCGCTCTAGAACGCTTCGCCAGCAAAGATTCGGCGTTCGCCTGGCGCCTTAAAACTACACCGTGGGTATCGGCAGGTTCGTTACCACATCAGATCGTCGGGAATCTGGTAAGCGGCGTAGGGGTCGTCCGCATCCGGGGCTTCGGTCTGGGTGTTGAGCTGCACGATGCGGCGCGGATCGCGCTCCTGAATCTTCAGTGCCGCCTCGCGCGGGATCACCTCGTATCCGCCACCATGACGCACGATGGCCAGCGAGCCGCTGGACAGCTTGTCGCGCATCAGCTTGTTCACCGACAGGCGCTTGACCTTTTTGTCGTCGACGAAGTTGTAGTAATCCTCGGTGGTCAGCTTGGGCAAGCGGCTGGTTTCGATCAGCTGCTTGATCTGCGCGGTACGCGCCTTCTGCTCGGCCTTTTCCTGCTGCTGACGGTTCAGTTCCTGGTCGCGGGCCTGCTTCTCGGCCTGGGCCTTTAGCGCCGCTTCGCGCTGAGAGTCATCCTTTTCTGCCTGGCCTTTCTTCACCAGGCGTTGCTGTTTCTGCTGTTGCTTGCCGGCCTGCTTGGCCTGCTTCTCATTGACCAGTCCGGCTTTGAGCAGCTGGTCGCGAAGGGAAAGACTCATGTGTCGGCTCGTCTCGTCGTGGATTCAAAATTAGACGTAGGGTGAATCAGGCTTTGTCGATTCACCCAGCGGGATTGTGGTGGATGAAAATGGCGACATCCACCTCTACGAATAGCCTTAGCTGTTAACCGCAGGAAGGCGACCGTTCGGCTTTCTTCGCCTCGCCCCAGAGCCTGTCGAGCTCCTCCAAGTCGCAATTCTCGATGGGTCGGCCGCTGTCCCGCAAGGCTTGTTCTATAAAGCGGAAGCGCCGCTCGAATTTGCGATTGGCTGCGCGCAGTGCGTTCTCCGGGTCGACTTTCAAATGCCGCGCCAGATTCACCGTGACGAACAGCAGGTCGCCAATCTCTTCGGCGATGGCCTCAGGGTCGTTCTCGCTCATGGCTTCGAGCACTTCGTCCAACTCTTCGCGCACCTTGTCCACCACCGGCAACGCATCCGGCCAATCGAAGCCGACCTGGGCGGTGCGCTTCTGCAGCTTGGCAGCACGGCTCAGCGCCGGCAGCGCGCTGGGTACATCGTCGAGCAGGGACAGCTGCTCCGGCGCATCGGCCTTCTCGGCGCGCTCCTCGGCCTTGATCTCTTCCCAACGCTGTTTGATTGCCGCCTCGTCGAGGCGCGGCAATTCGGGCGAACCGTAAAGGTCGCCATCGGGGAAGACATGCGGGTGGCGGCGCAACAACTTGCGGGTGATCCCGTCGACCACCGCATCGAACTCGAAACGCCCTTCTTCTTTCGCCAACTGGCTGTAATAGACGACCTGAAACAACAGATCGCCCAGCTCACCGGGCAGATGATCGAAATCCCCGCGCTCGATCGCATCGGCCACTTCATAAGCCTCTTCGAGCGTATGCGGGACGATGCTGGCGTAATCCTGCTGCAAGTCCCACGGGCAGCCATGCTGCGGATCACGCAGCCGGGCCATCAGATGCAGCAGGTCGTTGAGTTGGTACATAGGATTCCTCGGGCCGAGCGGCAATCGTAGCGGCGTTTCGGTGGATGTAAAAAGCGACATCCACCCTACGGAGTCAAGCCGATTGTAGGGTGGATCGGGGCGCGTAGCTGACACTTCACCCATCCACCGTGACGCGGCCGGCAACACCGCCGGAAAGCGCCTCACGACGCTCTCTGGCGCTTCGCCTCGATAATATTGGGCAGTTGCGAAACCCGGCCGAGTAGCCGTCCCAGTGCATCCAACCCTGGAATTTCAATGGTCAGGGACATCAGTGCCGTGCTGTCTTCCTTGTTCGAGCGGGTGTTGACGGCGAGTACGTTGATCCGCTCGTTGAGCAGAATCTGCGAAACGTCGCGCAGCAGGCCAGAACGGTCATAGGCACGGATGACGATATCCACGGGATAGGTTTTCTCCGGGATCGGGCCCCAGCTGACCTGGATGATCCGCTCCGGCTCGCGCCCGGCCAGTTGCAACACCGAGGCGCAATCCTGACGGTGAATACTGACGCCACGGCCTACGGTGATATAGCCGACGATGGGGTCGCCCGGCAGCGGCTGGCAGCAGCCGGCCATCTGCGTCAGGAGGTTGCCGACGCCCTGAATCTGCACGTCGCCGCGCTTGCCCGGCTTGGTGCTGGTCGGGCGGCGCGGGATCAGTTCGAGCTGATCGGAATGGCTGTCAGGCTCCACCAATTGCTGAGCATGGTTGACCAGAGGGGCCAAACGCAGATCGCCGGCACCGAGCGCGGCGAACATGTCTTCGGCAGTCCTCAGGTTGGCTTTTTCAGCCAGTTTGTCGAAATCCACCGGTGGCAGATCGAGACGTCCCAATTCACGTTCCAGCATTGCCTTGCCGGCCGCGACATTCTGGTCGCGGGCCTGCAGCTTGAACCAATGGACAATTTTTGCCCGCGAGCGTGAGGTGGTGATGTAGCCCAGGTTGGAGTTCAGCCAATCGCGGCTCGGCGAGCCGTGCTTGCTGGTGATGATCTCGACCTGCTCACCGGTCTGCAGGCTGTAGTTGAGCGGCACGATGCGCCCATTGATTTTGGCGCCGCGGCAGTTGTGGCCGATTTCGGTATGCACGCGGTAGGCGAAGTCCAGCGGCGTCGCGCCTTTGGGCAGGTCGATCGCATGACCGTCAGGCGTGAATACATAGACGCGGTCGGGTTCGATATCCACCCGCAATTGATCGGCCAGACCACCGATATCGCCCAGCTCCTCGTGCCATTCCAGCACCTGACGCAGCCAGGCGATCTTCTCTTCGTAATGGTTGGAGCTGGAATTGACGTCCGTGCCCTTGTAGCGCCAGTGGGCGCAGACGCCCAGCTCAGCCTCTTCGTGCATGGCCTGGGTACGAATCTGTACTTCCAGCACCTTGCCCTCCGGACCGAGCACGGCAGTATGCAGCGAGCGGTAGCCGTTCTCCTTGGGGTTGGCGATGTAGTCGTCGAACTCCTTGGGAATATGCCGCCAAAGCGTATGCACGATGCCCAGCGCGGTGTAGCAATCGCGCACTTCCGGCACCAGGACGCGTACGGCGCGAACGTCGTAGATCTGGCTGAACTGCAGGCCCTTCTTCTGCATCTTCCGCCAGATCGAATAGATGTGTTTGGCGCGGCCGTCGATCTCGGGCTGGATGCCGGTGGCGGTCAGTTCATCCCTGAGTTGCTGAACCACGGTATTGATGTACTGCTCGCGGTCCAACCGCCGTTCATGCAACAGCTGGGCGATCTGCTTGTACTGTTCGGGCTCGAGATAGCGGAAGGACAGATCTTCCAATTCCCACTTGATATGGCCGATGCCCAGACGGTGCGCCAGAGGTGCGTAAATATCGAAGACTTCGCGGGCGACGCGGTGGCGCTTGTCATCGTCGGCATTTTTCACCGCGCGGATGGCGCAGGTTCGCTCAGCCAGTTTGATCAGCGCGACGCGCACGTCATCGACCATGGCTACGAGCATCTTGCGCAGGTTTTCCACCTGGGTCTGAGTGCCCAGTACCAGCGACTCGCGCGGGTTGAGACTGGCGCTGATGGCGGCCATGCGCAGTACGCCTTCGATCAGCTTGGCGACTACCGGGCCGAACTGTTGATGAACCTCTGCCAGCTGAATTTTGCCCTCGCGCACACCACGGTACATGACCGCCGCGACCAGGCTGTCCTGGTCGAGTTTGAGATCGGCGAGGATTTCGGCGATCTCAAGCCCGGCCTGGTAACTCGAGGTGCCTTCGCTCCACAGGTTCTGTGCGGCGTTGGCCTGCTGCTCAGCCGCGCGGGCGAACTCGCAGGCCTGTTTGAGTGCGTCGCGGTCGAGTGCCGGGTCCATCCCCAGCACATGATCGAGCCAGCCATCGAGGTTGATGCTGCCGTCGGTATTGATCGGCTGAAGCGCTCTGACCTGGACCATCTATCTACCTTCCCTCTACGCATCATCTGCGTCGAATACGCCGACTTTCTGGGAGTCGGTCGGTTGAACCACAGGCCTAATGCCTGTCGAAAATTTCCAGCGCTACGCCGGCCGCTCGAAGAGCGCCATGGCCTCCACGTGCGCCGTTTGTGGAAACATGTCCAGCACACCGGCCCGCTTCAACTCGTAGCCCTGGCGTACCAACTCCGCGGCATCTCGTGCCAGCGTCGCAGGATTGCATGAAACATAAACCACGCGCCGTGCTCCTAAAGTCGTCATCTGTCTGACCAGTTCCAACGCGCCGTCACGCGGCGGATCCAGCAGCACCGCGGCAAAACCGCCTTTGGCCCACTGCGCTTCGATAAGCGGCTTCGACAGGTCCGCCTGATAAAAGTGCGCATTCCCCAGACCGTTGTGCGCCGCATTGGTGCGCGCGCGTTCGACCATCTCTGCGACGCCTTCGACTGCAATCACCTCAGCCCCGGTACGGGCCAGCGGTAGCGCGAAGTTTCCCAGCCCGCAGAACAGATCCAGCACCCGCTCATTGGGCATCGGCGCCAACCATTCCAGTGTCTGCGCGATCATCGCCTCGTTAACCGGTGCGTTGACCTGTACGAAATCCCCCGGCCGCCAGGCCAGTTCAAGTTTCCAAGCCGGTAGGCGGTAACCCAGCGTATACGCCGGCTCCAGCGGTTGCGGCTGACCTTCGCCCTGCAGCCAGAGCTGTGCGCCCTGCGCCAGTGCGAACGCCTTGAAGCGCTGCAAATCAGCGTCAGCCAGCGCCGCGGTATGGCGCACCAGCACAGCCTCGGCGGTGCCGCTGAACAGTTCCACGTGACCGATCGCCTGCGGTTTTTCCAAGGCTTGCAACACGCTCAGCAATGCCGGCAGCAGCGTTTGCAAGGGCTGTACCAGCACATGGCATTCATGGATCGAAACGATGTCCTGGCTGGCACCAGCGCGGAAACCGACATCCAGCCGCCGGGCCTTGTGGTCCCAGCGCACCGCCAGCCGGGCACGGCGACGATAGCCGAACTCGGGCCCGCTCAGCGGTGCCGCCCAGGCTTGCGGCTCGATACCGGCCAGCCGCGACAGCTGCTCGGCGAGGCTGCGCTGTTTCAGTTCCAGTTGGTCTGCGGCGGGCAGATGCTGCAGATTACAGCCGCCACAGACGCGGGCATGCGGACAGGGCTCCGCGCGGCGTGGAGCACTGGCGGCCAGTACGCGTTCGCTACGCGCTTCGACGATCTGGCTGCGCGCGCCCAGCACCCGCGCCTCGACGTCCTCACCGGGCAAAGCGCCCTCGACGAACCAGGTCCGGCCGTCGAGAAAGGCGATACCGCGACCGTCATTGGCCAAGCGCTCGATCTTCAGGCGTTGCTTCTTGCCCGTCGGGATCTGCGGTTTCTTCTCGCCACCACTGGGCTGAAAGCGCAAGCCGCCGCTGCGTTTGGCCATTAGCGGATTCCGCTCTGAGTGCGCTTTGTCGGGTCAGTTGGGCTGGTCATAGACGCCTGTCGACAGGTAACGGTCGCCACGGTCGCAGATGATCGCGACGATTACCGAATTTTCGACTTCTTGGGACAGGCGCAACGCCCCCGCCACCGCACCACCGGAGGACACGCCACAGAAGATGCCCTCTTCGCGGGCCAGTCGACGCATCACGTCCTCGGCTTCGGCCTGGGCCATGTCGACGATGCGGTCGACACGCTCGGCCTGATAGATCTTCGGCAGGTACTCTTCCGGCCACCGGCGAATGCCCGGAATCGACGCGCCTTCCATGGGTTGCAATCCGATGATCTGGATCGCCGGGTTCTGTTCCTTGAGGTAGCGCGACACGCCCATGATGGTGCCGGTGGTGCCCATGGAGCTGACGAAATGAGTGATGCTGCCACCCGTCTGCTGCCATAGCTCAGGACCGGTGCTGGTGTAATGCGCTTCGGGGTTGTCGCCGTTGGCGAACTGATCGAGCACCTTGCCGCGACCTTCGGTGGCCATCTTCACGGCCAGGTCACGGGCGCCTTCCATGCCCTCGTCCTTGCTCACCAGAATCAGCTCGGCGCCATAGGCCGTCATCGCCGCTTTACGCTCGGCACTGGAGTTATCCGGCATGATCAGAATGAATTTGTAGCCCATGATCGCCGCCGCCATGGCCAGGGCGATGCCGGTGTTGCCGGACGTGGCTTCGATTAGCGTATCGCCGGGCTTGATATCGCCGCGCGCTTCGGCACGCGCGATCATCGACAGGGCCGGGCGATCCTTGACCGAGCCAGCCGGGTTGTTGCCTTCGAGTTTGACCAGAATGGTGTTGGTGGTTTCGCCAGGCAGACGCTGCAAGCGAACCAGCGGTGTGTTGCCGACGCAATCGGCAATGGTCGGGTACTGAATTGTCATGGCGTCGATGAACCGAGCGGCATTGGAAAGGCGCACATGATACCGGCAACGACCGCAGACGGGCAGACCGCTTGCCCCTTCCTCGATTCCTGAACGGCACGAGCCGAGTCGGGACAAACTCCCTAAATTAGGAACACAGCGAACCACAGAGCACGTCAGCCGCACAGCAATTTCCGCTGCTGACCGATAAGGCTTGGCAGATGTTTGTCTGTCGTCTAGGTCTATAAAGAGTTACACCTTCTTCGAGCCTCCCTTACTAAGGAACACACCATGCCCGCCGGACGCGCCGCACTGGTTTCAACGCTTTTACTTCTCAGCCTTACCGCTTGTACCCATCCGGATGGTCCACCCAGCGAAACTCCGCCAGCGCCGGAAGCCTCCAGCGGCTACACCGCCAAGCCCGGCTGGGCCGTCGAACGCTTCGCCGTAGCCGCGGCCAATCCACTGGCAACCGAAGCGGGTTACGAGATTCTCAAGGCCGGCGGCAGCGCGATGGATGCCGCCGTGGCCGTGCAGATGGTATTGAGCCTGGTCGAGCCGCAGTCCAGCGGACTCGGCGGTGGCGCCTTTCTGCTGTATTGGGACGGCGAAAATGTCGCTGCGTTGGATGGCCGCGAGACGGCGCCGGCCGCTGCCGATGAAAATTTGTTTCTCAACGCCGACGGCACGCCCATGGACTTCCTTCAGGCCGTGGTTGGCGGCCGCTCGGTTGGTGTTCCTGGCACGGTAAAAATGCTTGAACAGGCACACCAGCAGTACGGCAAGCTGCCTTGGAGAAAGCTGTTGCAGCCCGCCATTCGGCTAGCCGAGGGCGGATTCGCCATCAGCCCACGCCTGCACGGCCTGCTCCAAAGCGACCCGGCGCTACGTGAAAATCCGCCCGCGGCCGCCTTCTACTATCAACCGGATGGTTCGCCCTGGCCTGTCGGTTATCGCCTGCGCAATCCCGCCCTCGCCGCGCTGCTACGCAACATTGCGCAGGACGGCAGCGATGCCTTCTACCGCGGCAGCAATGCTCAGGCGCTGGTCAAACAGGTAAACAGCCATCCGAGCAATGCTGGGAAGATCACGCTAAGCGATCTGGAGGTTTACAAGCCGCGTCAGCGTGACGCCCTCTGCAACCTCTGGCAGAAGCAGTACCAAGTCTGCGGTTTTCCACCGCCCTCTTCCGGGCACATCACCCAGATGCAGATCCTCGGGATACTGGAGCAATTGTCGCCATTGCCGGCGCTGGATCAGGGTGTGCCATCAGTCGACTTCCTGCACCGCTATACCGAAGCGGCGCGTCTGGCCTACGCCGACCGTGCAAAGTACTTGGCTGATCCAGATTTCGTCCCCGTACCGGGGCGGACCTGGAACAGCATGCTCGCGCCGGATTACCTCAAGCAGCGCGCCGAGCTGATCGGGCCGCGCAGCATGGGCACTGCCGAGCCCGGCGAACCTGGCGCCATGCCTATCGCTTTTGCATCGCAAGCTGCGCAGCCGGAATACGGCACCAGCCATATCAGCATCGTCGATGCCGAAGGCAACGCCCTGGCGATGACCACCACCATCGAACAGGCCTTCGGCTCGCGCCTGCTCAATGACGGCGGCACCGGGCTGCCCGGTGGCTACATGCTGAATAACGAACTCACCGACTTTGCCTTCGTACCACGCGATGCCCAAGGCCGGCCGGTGGCCAACCGCGTCGAGCCGAACAAGCGTCCGCGCTCGAGCATGAGCCCGACGCTGGTGTTCGATGCCGCGGGTGAAAAGTTGCTGGCGAGTGTCGGCTCGCCCGGCGGCGCGGCGATCATTCACTTCACCGCGAAGACTTTGCTGGGTATGTACGGCTGGGGATTGGATGCGCAGCGGGCGATCGACTTGCCCAACTTCGGCAGCTTCAATGGCCCAACGGTGCTGGAAGCCGGCCGCTTCCCGGCCAGCACCGTGCAGGCGCTGAAAGCGCGAGGTCATGAGGTCAACGAGACGGAGATGACCAGCGGACTACAGGCCATCCAGCGTACCGACACCGGCTGGTTCGGCGGCGCCGATCCGCGTCGTGAAGGTGTCGTGATGGGCGAGTGAGCGCTGATCTTCGGGCAGGCCTGCGGCCCGCATTCGCCGCGGGGCGCGCCTCCCACAAAAATGGTGCGGTGTGCGCTATGGCCTTTGTGGGAGGCCCGACCCGGGGCGAACGGGCTTGAGTAAATCGCGCGGCCCTAGACGACGCGAGCCTCGTATTCCAACCGTTCGATAGCGCTGTCCAGCTCATCCAGCGCCTGGGCGGCGCTCGGGTGATTCTGCTTGAGCAGAGTCTCGCTGCGCTCGCAGGCGGCGCGCAGCTGAGGAACGCCACAATAACGGGTGGCGCCGTGCAGCCGGTGCACGCGATCGATTATCGCCTGCTGGTCGCTGACCAAACGCGCTTCACGGATCGCCCGGCGGTCATCTTCCAGCGACGCCAGCAACATGCTCATCATGTCTGCCGCCAGATCGGCCTTGCCCGCGGCCAGGCGCAAGCCCTCCTCTGCATCCAGCACCTTTAGATTATTTTCTAGCGGAACTGCCTCGACCGGAGCGGCGAGAAAGCTGCGCAGCAGCGGCAGCCCTGTCCACTTCAGCACCACCTGCGCCAGCTGCCGTTCGCTGATCGGCTTGGTCAGATAATCGTCCAGGCCACTCTGCAATAACGAACGCTTTTCGTTAGACAGCGCGTGCGCAGTGAGCGCGATGATCGGCAGCGGCGGCTGCCCGCTGTCGACTTCCCACTGACGGATCGCCTCGGTGGTCTGACGGCCGTCCATGCCGGGCATCTGCACGTCCATGAACACCAGATCGAAGGCCTTACGCTTGACCGCCTCGAGCGCCTCCTTGCCGCTGCTCACCGCTTCGGCCTCGCCGCCCATGTCGGTCAGCAGGGTTTCGAGCAGCAACAGGTTGGCCGGGTTGTCGTCGACACAAAGGACGCGCGGCGCGCGAGTCTCGGGCATCGTTATGCTCTCGACCAGTGCCTGCGGGGGACGCAGCAGATCGAGCATGACCCGCTGTAGTTTGCGCGTGCAGGCCGGCTTGCCCTGCAGCTGAGTATGAGTGTGGGATTCGGGTAGGGCTTCGTGGTACTGCGCCTGTTCGCTGGTCGGGCAGAGCACGATGCACTTGCAGCCCAGCCCCTCGAATTCCCACAGGCGCTGACACAGCTGCTGCGGCCCGATCTCGCGGCTGGACACGCCGAGCACAGCGATCTCGATCGGTGTGTCGCCTGTACGTGCGGTCGCCACAGCTTCCTGCAGCTGATCCAGGGTGTCGAACGGCATTACGTCCAGGCCGCAGCCTTCCAGCTGATGCTGCAATGCCTGGCGCGCCAACGGGTGTTGTTCGAGCAGACCGATCTTGCGCCCCAGCAGGGCCGCGCGCGGCAGGTCCTCGATATCGTCGCGGGCCTTGGGCAGGCTCAGGCTGATCCAGAATTCGGAGCCCTCCTCCGGAATACTGTCGACGCCGATTTCGCCGCCCATTTGTTCGATCAGACGTTTGGAGATCACCAGCCCCAGCCCGGTACCGCCGGGTTGGCGCGACAGGGAGTTGTCCGCCTGGCTGAAGGCTTGAAACAGCGCGCGCAGGTCCTGATCGGTCAGGCCGATACCGGTGTCCTGCACGCTGATGCGCAACTGGGCGCGATCGGAGCGTTCGTCCTCGACCATGGCGCGGACGACGATGGTGCCTTCGTTGGTGAACTTGATGGCATTACTGACGAGATTGGTCAGCACCTGCTTGAGTCGCAACGGATCACCGACCAGCGACAGCGGCGTGTCGCGATAGACCAGACTGACCAGCTCCAGATGCTTGGAATGGGCCGCCGGGCCGAGGATGGTCAGGGTGTCCTCGATCAGGTCGCGCAGGTTGAAGGGAATATTGTCGAGCACCAATTTGCCGGCCTCGATTTTCGAGAAATCGAGAATCTCGTTGATGATCCCCAACAGACTGTCGGCAGACTTTTCGATGGTCGACAGGTAATCCTGCTGACGCGGCGTGAGGTCGCTTTTTTGCAGCAGGTGGGTAAAACCGAGAATGCCGTTGAGCGGTGTACGGATCTCATGGCTCATGTTGGCAAGGAACTCGGATTTGATCCGGCTGGCCTCCAGAGCCTCCTTGCGTGCCAGGTCCAGTTCGATGTTCTGGATCTCGATGGTTTCGAGGTTCTGCTGCACGTCCTCGGTGGCCTGATCGATGCTCTGCTGCAATTCCTCGCGGGCACTGAGTAGCGCCTCGGCCATGCGATTGATGCCCGCCGCCACCTCGTCCATTTCATGGCTGCCGAGCGCCGGCAGCCGGGTTTCCAGGTAGCCGTCCTTGAGCTGCGCCACCGCTACTTTGACCTTGTGCAGCGGCTTGCTGATGGCCGTACTCATGCGCAGCGCCAGCAATGCGGTAATGATCAGCCCGGCGCCAATCAGCAGCAGGCTGGTGAACAAACTGCGATAGCCACGCAGCAGGGTGCCCTGATGCGACAGCTCCAGCTCCAGCCAGCCGATCTGGCGGAAGTCGTTGTTCGGGTTGTCTTCGGCGAGATTGAGATGCTTGCCCAGCACCGGCATCAGGATGCGCGTGGTGTCGATGCTGCTGACCTGAGTCAGCGCCTCAGGATCGGCCGGTGGCGAGGGCGTGATCATGTTCGGCCCGGCGTGGGCCTGCAGGTTGCGCTCGGTATCGAGGATGGACACCGCACGCACGTCATGTTGATCCAGCACCTGATTGAGGATCCGCTGCAGACGCTGGTCGTAGCCCTGGGCCATGGCCGGTGCAGCCAGCGGCGCCAATTGCTCGGCGATGAGTTGGCCGCGCTCGTCGAGTTGGTGGCGCATCTCCGACAGCTGCATCCAGGTGAAATAGGCGCCGAGCACTACGGCCAGCACCGTACTGGGCAGCAATATCAGCGCCAGCACACGACTCTTTATTCCTAGGTCTTTAAGCACGGATCCATTCCCCGGTTTGCCAGGCGACTAGTGTAGCGGCTCAGCGTGCGGGAATCTGCTTGCCAGAGCCGCCCGGCGACAGGGCGCGCTGGCGATCGATCAGCAATCCGTCAACCAGCCCTGACAAGTATTGGGTCGATCAGTCCAGACCGCGAATATCCCGCTCCTGAAAGTCGGGAAGCTTCCAATGGAAGGTCATCGCCAACACGCGGAACAGGAAGCCGGCACAAAGCGTGGCGAGCGAGGCAATGGAATTGCCGACACCTAACCAGAGCAGCGCGACATAGAGCACACCCGTGAATAACGCCACCGTCGCATACAGCTCGCGCTGAAGCACCATCGGCACCTCGTTGCAGAGAATGTCGCGCAGCAATCCACCGAACACACCGGTGATCACGCCAGCCAGCACCACGATCGAGAAATGCGCGCCCATCTTCATCGCCACGCCGCACCCGATCACCGTGAAAGCCACCAGGCCCAGACCATCGACCAGCAGAAACACCTGCCGTAGATGATGCATATGCCGCGCGACCATAGCGGTAACAATGGCCGCGCCAATGGTGAAGCCGAGGTATTCGGGGTTGGCGATCCAGCCGACCGGGTAATGCCCCAACAGCACATCGCGCGCCGTGCCGCCGCCGAGTGCGGTGACGGTGCCCAGCAGGCAGATGCCGAACAGATCCATGCCGCGACGCATGCCCATGATGGCGCCGGACATGGCTTCAGCCGTAATCGCGATCAGGTAGATGATGTGCAACAAGGTCACGGCGCGACTCCAAACTGGGCGGGACGGTGGAAAGATGCGTAATTATGGGGCAGGCTCCTGCTTAATCGTCGTGGCTAAGTAAATTTAGGCTATACAAATATTTCCTTAATTGGAGCATCGCAGCTTGAATCTCGACCCGAAACAGACCGAGGCCTTTCGCGCCGTCATCAAGACCGGCAGCTTCGAGCAGGCAGCGTTGCGTCTGCACCTGACGCCACCCGCCATTTCCCAGCGCGTGCGTGCTCTGGAAAGTGCGCTGGGCAACGCGTTGATCGTGCGCAGCCGGCCGTGCCGCCCCACCGAGACGGGCCAGCGACTGCTGCAATACCTGAAACGCGCCACGCTGCTCGAAGCCGACCTGATGGCTGAACTGGCCGAGCGCAGCGACGCGCCGCTGGTGGTGGTCGCTGCGCTCAATGCCGACAGTCTCGGCACCTGGTTCTTCCCGGCGCTGGCCGAGGTGCTGATGCGGGAACGCGTGCTGCTGGATCTGACCGTGGAAGATCAGGACCACACCTACAGCCTGCTGGAAACAGGTCTGGCGATCGGCTGCATCAGCACCGAGCCCAAACCCATGCGCGGCTGCACGGCCAGCCCGCTGGGCAGCATGCGCTATCGGCTGGTGGCTTCGGCGGAATTTCGCCAGCGGCACTTCGCCAACGGGCTGACCCGCAACGCCGCGCGCAAGGCTCCGGTAGTCGCCTACACCCGCAAGGACAGCCTTACCTCATCCTTCTTGCTGCGCCAGTTGGGCCTGCCGGAAGGCGCCTATCCTTGCCACTACGTACCCGGTGCGGAGCCGCATTTCAGCGCGATCCGCTATGGCCTGGGCTACGGCATGGTGCCGGAACTGCTATTGGACGACGCCCTGGCGCAGGGCGCGGTGGTCGATCTGGCGGACGATGCGCCGCTGGATGTCGCCCTCTATTGGCACACCTGGAAGGTACAGTCGCCACGCATGGAAAACCTGTCGCGACAGATCGTCGATGCCGCACCGAAGATTCTCGCGCGGCCGGAGGGGGCGTAGTGCTGAGATCAATCAATCGCTCGCCAGCGGGCTCGCGAATTTGCGCTTGCGTTGAAATCATCTTCCGACGTCCCCCGTGTCCAGGCGCGACGCGACTGGGCCACGCAAAAGCATGGGCACCATCAAAGAGACTCAATCGCTGCCCATAGAAAAACTGTCGCGGCAGATCAGCGATGCCGCTCCGAAAACACTTCGCACCCAGATGGCAAATGAAGCGCGCATCGCCGGGACTGCGCAGGGTCCAGCAGTTGAGGCACACTAGCGCACCATGAACTCTCACCCCCAATATCCCGCCTGCTGCTCGCCTTTGCTTGATCATTGGCCGCTGCCGCGCGCCCTTCCCGGCGTGCATCTGCTCAGCACCCGTTTCGATCCGAACCTGCTCGATCCTGATGACTTTAGTCGCTGGGGCATCCCGCTAATGGCCGCCGCGAGCAAGCGTCAGACTGAATTTCTCGCCGGCCGAATTTGCGCTCACGAAGCACTGCGCCGGGTTACCGGCATGCCGGGCATTCCCGCCGTTGGGGAAGATCGTTCGCCGTGCTGGCCTCTGGGTGTAGTCGGCTCCATCACCCACGGCGCCGGCTGGGCCGGGGTGGTGGCGGCGCGAAGTGAACAGTGGCGCGGGTTGGGGCTGGATGTGGAAAAGCTGTTACCGGTCACACGGGCTGATCGCCTGGCCGCCGAAATCCTCACACCAAGGGAATTGCAGGACTACGCCGAACTGCCTGACGCACAGCGAGCGCTGCGGGTGACCCTGACCTTCTCGATCAAGGAGAGCCTGTTCAAGGCGCTCTATCCGCTGGTGAATACGCGTTTCTATTTTCAGGAAGCCGAACTGACTCACCACGACAGTAACGGCCACGCCCGCCTTCGCCTGCTCAGTGATCTTTCGGAAGAATGGAGGATTGGTGCCGAGCTTGAAGGCCAGTTCGTTCAGTTCGACGACTACCTGCTGAGTCTGGTCAGCATTCCGGCCTGATAGCGCGCTTTTAAAGATGTGGAGGATCCGTCGCCCCCCGGCTTGATGGGTTTCACCCATCCCACGGGTTGAGAGCGGCACGACCCTTCCTACAAATAACAATTCGCGCCAAGGCTCGTGGCCTACCCCGCCTGCTTTCGCGGCCAAATCAGACTGAAGCGCGCGCCGCCCAACTCGCTATGGCCAATCTGCGAGCGCCCGCCGTGCCAGTAAGTGATTCGCCGAACGATGGACAATCCCAACCCATGCCCGCCCGAAGCGCGGGTGCGGCTGTCGTCCAAACGCAGGAAGGGCGCGAAAACCTTCTCCCAAGCCTCTTCCGGCACGCCCGGCCCGTCATCGTCGACGCTCAGCTGCGCGCGCTCGGCGTCGATGATGAAGCTCACCTGCACCCGCGTTTCAGCGTGGCGCATGGCGTTGGTGACCAGATTACTCAGCGCACGGCGCAGGTAATGCGGCTCGGCCTCTACCAGACAGCTACCGTCGAAAGCCGGCACGCAAGCGCCACGCTCGACCCGCACGTTCGCGCGCAGCGGTGCCAGCTCACCGATCACCTGATCGACCAGCGCGCCGAGATCGACCGTCTGAAAGGTCAATTCAGGCGAACCGCGTTCGAGACGGGTATAGACCAGCATTTCATCCACCAGCCGGTCGAGGTCATCGATGTCACCGTCCATGCCTTCGAGGTATTTGGTGCGCGCCTCGGGTGTCTGCGCCTCGGCTGCCATTTCCAGCCCGAACCGCAGGCGCGCCACTGGCGTGCGCAGTTCATGCGCCACCGCGCTGACCATTTCGCGCTGTACCGCCAACAAGCGCTGAAGGTGGCTGGCCATGCCGTTGAATGCCTTCGCCAACCGCCCCACCGAATCGGTGCCGGCGGCCGGCACGCGTGTTTCCAGATTGCCACCGGCGATACGCGTGGCGGCGCTTTCCACTTCGCGCACACGCCGTTCGAGTTGGCGCACCAGCAGGTAGACGGTGAGCCCGATCAGCGACAGCCCGAGCACGCCGATTACGATCAACAGCTGCGGCGGATAAGGGTTCAGCTGATGCAGCGGGCCCAACGACATGATCCAGGGCGTTCCGGAAATCGCGGCGAACACGCGGATGGCATCACCCCCCTTGTCCAGCGCCATCACCGTGTCGCCCTCATCGAGACGACGGCGCTGATCGTCGTCGAGGCTGGCGCTGTCGCGGGTGAGCAGTTCCAGCGCATAGCCGAAGCCGCGGGCTTCTTTCAATGCAGCCAGGCGCTGCGGTTGTTCGGCTTCGGGATAGCGGATCAGCTCATCGATCAGCAGATAAATGGTCGCTCGCGCCAGCTGTTCGCTGATCTGTTCGACCTCGCCGGTGAGCACCAGCCGATCGGTGGCGCTGACCAGGGAAAATATCGTGACGCTATGCGGGCGCATCTGCTCGACCAGCACCTGGCCACGCAACAAGCGGGTTTCCAGCCGACTCTCCAGGCTGACGTCATCCAGGGTACGCACGCGCAACGGGATGCCCAACAGGCGGCCCCATAGATTCGCCGCCTGACGACGTTCGATGGGCGTCATGCTTTGCATGTTGTGCGCCATCAGACGGAACGTGCCACTTGCCAGCGTCTCGCGGTGGTGGTCGGCGCGCACCTCGTTGAGCAGTTGCAGACCACCGGCCCCCAACAGCCCAACCAATACCAGCACGGCGAGCACGCCGCCATAGATACGCAGGAAGACCGAATTCACTGCAGCGCTTCAGCTGCTTCGGATACGAATAGATAGCCCTTGCCACGCACCGTCTTGATCAGCCGTGGATGCTCGGGGTCGTCACCGATCTTGGGACGGATGCGTGAAATGCGCACATCGATGGAGCGGTCCTGGCCGTCGTATTCGATGCCGCGCAGCTCGGCAAAGATCTGCTCGCGGGACATGATCCGTCCCGGATTGGAAGTCAGCAGCCAGAGCAGGTCGAATTCCGCGCCGGTCAGTTCGATGCCGTCGCCACGCAACCAGGCCTCGCGCAAGGCGTTATCGACCACCAGCGGGCCGTACTGCAAACGCTTGCCGTTGGTGGCCGGGGCCGGCTCTGCGCCTTCACGCCGACGCAGCAGTGCACGAATCCGCGCCAGCAACAGGCGTGGACGCACCGGTTTGCAAACATAATCGTCGGCGCCGATTTCCAGGCCCAGCACTTGATCGAGATCATCAGCGCGGGCGGTGAGCATCAGAATCGGGCCATCGTAGCGATCACGCACCTTGCGGCAGATGGTCAGCCCGTCCTCGCCCGGCAGCATCAGATCGAGCACGACCAGATCGGGCCGTTCATTCACGATGCGCTCGGCAGCCAGGGCGCCATCCGCCTCGATCGATACCTGCAAGCCATTGCTTTCGAGATACTCACGGGTCAGCTCGGCCAACCGCTGGTCATCTTCGACAATCAGGATGTTCCACGACTCTTGATCCACCATGCGCCCCTCCCAGACCATCGGCCGCATTGTAGCGTTACGCCGAGGCGAGATGGCAGCATCGCGCCGCTTGGCGACACAAGGTGCGCGGCCCGCTTGCTGGCCGACAGCCTTGTTGCAAAGACAGGTCGAAGGTCACTCAGTGCCAGCCTGGCGCTGACGCCGTCACCTGCACCGCCACCCGCACCAGATCGGAGTGCTTAGAGCAACCTGGATCGCTCAGGTTGAATCGATCCTAGCAACCGATCTCCATCGTCAGATGCCATAACGCCAGTATTTCCGGGCCAGCTCATCAAACGGCCTACCTGTTGCGGGAAAGGCGCATAAAGTCGTCTTTGACAAAACACCACATATAGTGTTTACGCCTTCAACGATCAGGCGACCGTACAGCGCGTCTAGACCGGCATTTCATCCGAACGCAGCGCAGCCCCGAAACGGCGCGGGCTGCGCTGCAATCGCGCACAGCTCGCCCACATCTTATCCACAGGTTGTTCATTTCCAACGCCTTGCGTTGGGCTCGAACCGCCACTATCGTGTCGCTTCAGGCCGCTTTAACCCCATATGTTGGGGCTGGATAGCCAAGCAGACACAATCGCCGAAAAAAGCAAGCAAATTAATTCGCTCTGATTTTGAACGGCTCGCGCCCGCGTCTAGCGCGATAGATCGACGCCGCAGGGCCCGAACTTGCGGAGCCCAACGTTGATTTTGTTTACGCCCAGCAGTAGCGCACACGCCAAGCGCATCACACTACATGTTGTGTTTTGAGGTTGTGATCTTCACAACGCCTGACTATGCTTCGGGACATTCGATTCGCCACCCCTGGTGCCGGATCGTTTCCAGTTTTGAGTTACCCATGGGCCGGTTCGCCGGGGCATGGTTCATGCAATACGAGACATGCAATTCGAGAAGAAGGCCGCTCATAAAGCAGGCCTGACACCTAACGCGTTAGAGACAGAGAGAATCCGGAGACCCCATGCAGAACGAGTCCATTCGCGAGAACCCGCACGCCGACAACAGCACGCTGGACCTGGCCGCCACCGCGCCGGGCCAGCTGCGCGTGATCAAGCGCAACGGTACGGTCGTCCCTTATACCGATGACAAGATCACCGTCGCCATCACCAAGGCGTTTCTCGCAGTGGAAGGCAACAATGCCTCCGCCTCGTCGCGCATCCACGACACCGTGCAGCGCCTGACCGAGCAGGTCACCGCCACCTTCAAGCGCCGCATGCCCTCCGGCGGCACCATCCATATCGAAGAAATCCAGGACCAGGTCGAACTGGCCCTGATGCGTTCCGGCGAGCAGAAAGTTGCCCGCGACTACGTGATCTATCGCGAATCCCGTAGCCAGGAGCGCAAGCGCGGCGCGGTCGACGCACCGGTCGAAGCCCATCCGAGCATCCGCATCAAGCGTGCCGACGGCAGCATGGCGCCGCTGGACCTGGGCCGCCTGAACACCATCATCACCGAAGCCTGCGAAGGCCTCGAAGAAGTCGATGGCGCGCTGATCCAGAAAGAAACCCTGAAGAACCTCTACGACGGCGTTGAGCAGACCGACGTCAACACCGCCCTGGTGATGACTGCCCGTACCCTGGTCGAGCGTGAGCCGAACTACTCCTACGTCACCGCTCGCCTGCTGATGGACACCCTGCGCGCCGAAGCCCTGAGCTTCCTGGAAGTCGCCGAGTCCGCCACTCACCACGAAATGGCCGACCTCTATGCCAAAGCCCTACCCGCCTACGTGGAAAAAGGCGTGCAGTTCGAGTTGCTCGACCCGCGCCTGAAGGAATATGACCTGGCCAAGCTGGGCGCCGCGATCAACCACGAGCAGGACCAGCAGTTCACCTACCTCGGCCTGCAGACCCTCTACGACCGCTACTTCATCCACAAAGATGGCGTGCGTTTCGAGCTGCCGCAGATCTTCTTCATGCGCGTCGCCATGGGCTTGGCCATCGAGGAAGAACAGCGCGAAGCCCGCGCCATCGAGTTCTACAACCTGCTGTCGTCCTTCGACTACATGGCCTCCACGCCAACCCTGTTCAACGCCGGCACCCTGCGTCCGCAGCTGTCCTCGTGCTACCTGACCACCGTGCCGGACGACCTGGGCGGCATCTACGACGCCATCCGCGATAACGCCCTGCTCTCCAAGTTCGCTGGCGGCCTCGGCAACGACTGGACCCCGGTGCGTGCACTAGGCGCCTACATCAAGGGCACCAACGGCAAATCCCAGGGCGTCGTGCCCTTCCTGAAAGTGGTCAACGACACCGCCGTCGCGGTCAACCAGGGCGGCAAGCGCAAGGGCGCGGTCTGCGCCTACCTGGAAACCTGGCACCTGGATATCGAGGAATTCCTCGAGCTGCGCAAGAACACCGGTGACGACCGTCGCCGTACCCACGACATGAACACCGCCAACTGGATTCCGGACCTGTTCATGAAGCGCGTCTTCGACGACGGCAAGTGGACCCTGTTCTCGCCAAGCGAAGTACCGGACCTGCACGACCTCACCGGCAAGGCCTTCGAGGAGCGCTACGAGTACTACGAAGCCCTGATCGAATACGGCAAGATCAAGAACTACAAGACCCTGCAGGCCAAAGACCTGTGGCGCAAGATGCTGTCCATGCTGTTCGAAACCGGCCACCCATGGCTGACCTTCAAGGACCCGTGCAACCTGCGCAGCCCGCAGCAGCACGTCGGCGTGGTGCACAGCTCCAACCTCTGCACCGAGATCACGCTGAACACCAACAAGGACGAGATCGCTGTCTGCAACCTGGGCTCGATCAACCTGCCGCGCCACATCGTCGACGGCAAGCTGGACACCGCCAAACTGGAGCGCACCGTGCGCACCGCCGTGCGGATGCTCGATAACGTCATCGACATCAACTACTACTCGGTGCCGCAGGCGCGCAACTCCAACTTCAAGCACCGCCCGGTGGGCCTGGGCATCATGGGCTTCCAGGACGCGCTGTACCTGCAGCACATCCCCTACGGTTCCGATGCCGCCATCGACTTCGCCGACAAGTCCATGGAAGCGGTCAGCTACTTCGCCATCCAGGCCTCCTGTGACCTGGCCGACGAGCGCGGCGCCTACGAAACCTTCCAGGGTTCGTTGTGGAGCCAGGGCATCCTGCCGCTGGATTCGCAGCAGATCCTCATCGAAGCGCGTGGCCAGAAGTACATCGACGTCGACCTGACCGAGTCCCTGGACTGGGCTCCAGTTCGCGCCCGCGTCAAGAACGGCATCCGTAACTCGAACATCATGGCCATCGCGCCGACCGCAACCATCGCCAACATCACCGGCGTGTCGCAGTCCATTGAGCCGACCTACCAGAACCTGTACGTGAAATCGAACCTTTCGGGCGAATTCACCGTGATCAACCCCTACCTGGTTCGTGACCTCAAGGCGCGCGGCCTGTGGGACGCGGTCATGATCAACGACCTGAAGTACTACGACGGTTCCGTGCAGCAGATCGAGCGCATCCCGCAGGAGTTGAAAGACCTCTACGCGACCGCCTTCGAAGTGGAAACCAAGTGGATCGTCGACGCCGCCAGCCGCCGCCAGAAGTGGATCGACCAGGCCCAGTCGCTGAACCTCTACATCGCCGGCGCCAGCGGCAAGAAGCTCGACGTGACCTACCGCATGGCCTGGTACCGTGGCCTGAAAACCACCTACTACCTCCGTGCCCTGGCCGCGACCAGCACCGAGAAGTCCACCGTCAACACCGGCAAACTCAACGCCGTGTCCAGCGGTGGCAACAACGGCGCCAGCGCCGCCCCGGCGAAAGCTGCGCCAGCGCCGGAACTGTCCGCCGGCCCGGCACCCGTACCGAAAGCGTGCGCCATCGATGAACCAGACTGCGAAGCCTGCCAGTAACGTGCTTGGCTGACGCACAAATCTGAGCGGACCGCGCGTTGTTGTCCGCCAAGCCGGCCCCCATCACGTACAGCTGTACGCTCAGGGGCTCCGACTTGGCAGACGCCTAGCGCTGCCTCGCTCAGCTTCGCGCTCACACCGAGCGGGTGCCGTAACAGCAAGTGCGACGATGAGCGTTTAACTCACTAAGTAATTAGTTGTTCGTACGAGCGCGAGGGAATGCCATGCGTTTACTCGCGAATCGAACCTTGTAGGAGCGGGGGACGCCTAGTCGGGGACGCCGAGTCTTTACGCGACCCGCTATCCGCAACTCACCAGCCGAGTTAACGCATAGCCGAGGGCCACCTCAAATCCAGTCCCCTCGCCCCTCCGGGGAGAGGGCTAGGGTGAGGGGCAGCCCCACCAGACAACACAAAGGCCGGACCTAAACCCCGACCTAAAAGAACACCCGGGACGCAGGGCACCATCACCCTCCCCCAACAAAACACCCGCTTTTGCGCACAAACCAAAAGCCCAAACATTCCCGACCGGCCAAGCCGGTCCCCAATCAGGAGAAACCGCCATGCTGAGCTGGGACGAATTCGACGAAGAAGAAACCACCACCGCACCTGCTGCAGCAAAAGCCGCAGCCGCCACCGAAGCAGCACCGGCCAAGCTCGACAACGAAGCCGCCGGCTCCGTTGAAGAAGCCCGCGCCGTCGCCGCTGACGACTCCGCTGCCATCGCCCGCGCCAAGAAGGCCCTCGACGACCTCGACATCCAAGAAGGCCTGGACGACCTCGAAGGCGCCTCCGCCCGCGTTCACGTCGGCGACAAGCAGATGATCAACGCCCGCGCCGACCTCAACCAGCTCGTGCCCTTCAAGTACGACTGGGCCTGGCAGAAGTATCTGGATGGTTGCGCCAACCACTGGATGCCGCAGGAAGTAAACATGAACGCCGACATCGCCCTGTGGAAGAGCCCGGACGGCCTCTCCGAGGACGAGCGCCGCATCGTCATGCGCAACCTCGGCTTCTTCTCCACCGCCGACAGCCTGGTCGCCAACAACCTCGTGCTGGCCGTGTACCGCCTGATCACCAACCCCGAGTGCCGCCAGTACATCCTGCGCCAGGCCTTCGAAGAGGCGATCCACACACACGCCTACCAGTACTGCATCGAATCGCTGGGCATGGATGAAGGCGCGATCTTCAACATGTACCACGAGATCCCGAGCGTCGCGAAGAAAGCCTCCTGGGGCCTCAAATACACCCGTTCGATCTCCAACCCCGAGTTCACCACCGGCACCGTCGAGACCGATAAAGAGTTCCTGCGCAACCTCATCGCCTACTACTGCGTACTGGAAGGCATCTTCTTCTACTGCGGCTTCACTCAGATCCTCTCCATGGGCCGCCGCAACAAGATGACCGGCACCGCCGAGCAGTTCCAATACATCCTGCGCGACGAGTCCATGCACCTGAACTTCGGCATCGACGTGATCAACCAGATCAAGATCGAAAACCCACACCTGTGGGACGCCGCCATGAAGGACGAAGCGACCCAGATGATCCTCCAGGGCACCCAACTGGAAATCGAATACGCCCGCGACACCATGCCCCGCGGCGTCCTCGGCATGAACGCCTCGATGATGGAGGACTACCTCAAGTTCATCGCCAATCGTCGTCTAACGCAGATCGGCCTGAAGGAAGAATATCCAGGCACCACCAACCCGTTCCCGTGGATGAGCGAGATCATGGACTTGAAGAAGGAGAAGAACTTCTTTGAGACGCGGGTGATTGAATATCAGACGGGTGGGGCTTTGAGCTGGGATTGATTCCGTTCACTCACTGAGAGATTAAGAGCGCTTTACCTGAAATGGATTTTTGGGGTGGCGAGTTAAATTTTGAGCCCCGCCTAGTGCGGGGCTTTTATTAAGAGCATAAAAATGCAGAACCGCGAACAAAGCGAAATATTCAAAGAACACTTAAAAAGAGAAAAATCAAAGAGAAACCTACAAACATCAATACTATTATCATTGGCAGTAACGACAATTTTATTTGCCGCCGGCCTCAACAAAACCTTCCCCTCGGATATAGCCTACATACCCTCCATCATAGCCGGCACAACAACTTTCGTGCTCGCAATTTACTACTACCTCCAAACAAGACCAATTTATATACCAAACCCACACACCGAAAGAACCCCACTACAAGAATTACGCTCAGCACGATCAAGCCTTGACGAAATAGAAAATCTTTTATCTATATACATTGACACAAAAAGCACCACACAGAGTGCTGAAATAAAGAAACTGCGCGACAGAATTAGAGAGTCTTACGAGGAAATTTGTTATGAATGGTACTCTCCAAGGAGCATGCTAGATCTAGATGAGGACTTATTAAACTCATCTACAGGGATATCTATTATCCGTAGCAGTATTGACTCTACAAGAGCCCACATCTCTGACCTAATAACTCAAGAGTTAGAAGACAAGACAGTCGAGCACAGGGAAAGTGAGAGAAAAATAGAAAGAACCAGGCTCCTAGGGGAAAGAGCCCACAGCAGATTAACCATCGAAATAAGTCAGCTATCAAGGCGCGCCAATGTATACATATCAATAGGAACAGCTATAACATTTGTTGCCGGGTATTTTCTATATTTAGCAGCCCAAGATTCATACGAAAGCATTTCCTCACTAACCAGCACCGATCCAACACAACTAATTCAACCAAAATTTCTAGCAACAGTAATAATAAAAATATCCATTGTAGTATTTATTGAAATATTTGCATTTTACTTCCTAAAACTCCATAAAGATCTAATGGAAAATATAAAATACTATCAAAACGAAATAACCAACATAGACCTAAAAATAGCAGGCCTAAGCGCCGCTGAAAACTCAGATGAATGCATAAAAATTGCCGTCGAAGAGCTATTAAAAACGGAGCGTAACTTCCTAATAAAAGACAAACACACAACCATAGAATTAGAAAGAAGAAAGCAAGATTCCTCGTTCACCGCAGACTTGGCCGAAACTATTCTCAAGCTGATAAAGAGCAAAGAAAAATAACAAAATGACCAATTTTGAACAGATATTTTTCTCGACTAAAAAAGGGGACAGATTTGAATGGTACTTACTTAACCGCTTTCGGATGCCCATTTTTCCTAACCTCTATCTGTGCAGCATGCCGTGGTCGAGTCAATAACGGATAGGCGTTAGCCCTTCGCTTGAGTGCTCTCGGTTCGACTCTTCCGGGCCGCCTTCCAACCCGTTGCTGTGCGATCAAAACCAGCAGGCCGTGTAGGTCGTCGAACATGTCTGCATCATCAAATTGCCGCCACGCCAGCCATAATTGAAGGCTATGTTTGAAGCTCAGTTCGCGGGGCATACAGTCCGCCAAAGAGGCTGACTGCGCCATTATCAGGCGGATAAGATTGTGGGCCAGCAGATAAACCCACAGCTCCTTCACAGCCATCGCTAGCGTTTTACAGCTCAACATTTCCAACCCCATCGTGCTCTTGAGATTGCGCAAATCCAGCTCGACGTGCCAACGATCTTTGTATAGTGCTTTCAGTGCAGCCTTGGGTGTTTGATTCGGGCAGAGCAGTGTCGTGACCAGTATTTTTCCACCCGTTTTCAACTCCCGAATTTCTAGCTTTTCCGGCACTTTTTCGAAGTACGCTTGGCTCATCCAACTTGGCCGATTCCTGGGTTTTTCTAGCGCAATCAGGTGATCGCATGCGCCGAGGTGTTTGCCCAGCTCAAAGTCGGTACTACGTCGGCGTGCACCGTACTGCTCGAACACCCCGTCGATACCTCTGCGTTGCAATTCATACAGCAGGAAGTAAGTCGCGTAATACGCATCGCCCATTAATACATCGCCGGAATCCAGCGTATCGAGCATTGAGCGCAGCAGTGTTTGCTCATCCCTGCCCTTACCCCGAAAGCGCCCAAGCGCTGCATCTAAAACCGCTCCACTGGAAAGGCAGATGAGCCCGACCATTCTGCAAATCGGAAAACCAAGCCCCGGTTTCTGACCCCTCGACTGGGGATATGCCGTTTGATTCGCTGCCGTATCCGGCATAGATACCGTTGTGCCGTCGACGAGTTTTACCGGTCTGCCCATCCACCGCCATGCCTTGGCGGAGTAGGCGCTAATCATGCTTCCGGTACTTCTTAGCAACCTTGAAACCATCTCAACAGGAAGCCGCTGGCGCGCTCGGCAGTAGCCGCCAGTGTGCGTACTGCACGGCCTCAAACCACCGAGCATTTGCTTTACCGCCATGTCATTAACGGCCTTCTGGCAGGAGCGATCTGCACTTAATGCCTGGGCCATGAACATAGAAAGCGTCTCGGTGGGCGGGAACTGCCGCTCTCGATGACAGGGCAGCAATGAATCAACGCGGTCAAATAAATCAGGGCCGGTAAGCAGATTGAAGAAGGCGTAGGCGTCGGTATTAGAAGAGTGCCGCTGCGCTTTTTGCTGTTGATGAATGATGCTCTGGCGCCTACGATTCATGTGGGCTGCTCCTTGGTCTTGGTGTGTGTTCGCAACTATCACCGTAGACCAGGAGCGGCATTTCTGTTTTCTAATCAGTTGGTTAGCGTTAAGTAAGTGCCATTCGGGACAGATTTATTTTCTGCGCCGTTCTCCTCTACAGGTTTCGGCCTTACGCCGAGTTACTTTCTCTTTGCTTGTGCAAAGAGAAAGTAACCAAAGAGCGAGGTAGCCTGGAAGTGACGCGTGGAAAAGGCTTCGCCGTTTTCCACCCTACGTTCCGGTAACGTCGATGCGTCGGCGGTGTGGGCGGGTGAGATGTCGTAGGGTGGATAACGCTTTTCTTATCCACCGAAACGACTTACAGCCAACACCACGCTCAAGGATGAGCCGCCATGTCTCGATACCGCCGCGCCCAGGTGCCGGGCGCCACCTATTTCTTCACGGTCAATCTGCGTAACGTAAGCGCTCCATAAACCCCACCTTCAACTGAACTATCCGTTTCCGGATGCTGG
>NZ_CEXBBO010000038.1:0-38534 GCF_982611455.1 Stutzerimonas sp. | reverse complement strand
CGCATCAGTGGGCGCCGGCCTGAGTCGCGCAAGGTGAGTTCGGCGTACGCTTACGGACTTGCTCCGTATCCACTTAATCTCATCATCTGAGAACGAAAAATCTCGCTGCAGCTCAGCTTTTGAATACGCCTTTGGCAGAGTGGGATACGCCGTACGCTCTAATGAAGCCATGGGAACTCCTTTTCTGAGGAGTCAGAAAAGATAGTTCACGATCCGACGATGTGCGGGAGATTTTAAAAAACTCTAAGCATCAACATGTTATGGACGAAATGAGTGAATTTTTCCTTTATCTCGGCATGACCCGTGCTCGGCGTGCTAGGGCTTTACACCGTAATTTTCCTGCCGATCAGTAGCTGAAGCAGCACTTATCAGGAGTCTGCCATGTTCTGAAGCGCTCGCTCTTGATCTCGTCGCGCGACCGTTCTGGAGCGGATATCCCTACGCCGCTGTCTAGCAGGAAGTTCGCACCGGAGCTCGGTATAACGCCAGAACGGTGCGAGTTTCGTGGCAGATCAAGCAGCCATTCAACGATTCGATTGCTGCCGCGGTAAGCCGCAGCTGCATTTGCCTGAATTCTCAGAGACGAGCTATGTCACACGCTTATCGGCGTCGGACGCTTCGATAACTGTGCGCCAATCTGTACCAGCAGAGGCAACTCAATGAACAGTCAGGCCGCAACGATTAATGGCATCACCATGCGCTGGATCGAGCAGGGCGAGGGGTTGCCTGTGATCTTCATTCACGGCATTCCAACGTCCCCGGCGTTGTGGCGTCATGTAATTCCGAAGGCTAACGACGCCCGTTGCCTGGCCTTCGAGATGGTTGGCTATGGCGAGTCGATCAAAGAGGGCGAAGGGCGTGATATTTCCGTCGCCCGCCAGGCGGGTTATCTAGTGACTTGGCTTGCGCATCTGAACATTGAGCGGGCGATCTTCGTCAGGCACGACCTGGGCGGTGGCGTTGCGCAGATTGCAGCGGTGCGTCACCCAGAACGCTGCGCGGGGCTGTTGCTGACCAATGCCATTGGTTACGACTCGTGGCCAATCCCCAGCGTCAAGGCGCTGAATGCCGCCGCGCCACTGGTCAAGCATTTGCCTGACACGGCGGGAAAACAGATCCTGCGCACCTTGATGTATCGCGGTCATGACGACCATGCACTGGCCAGCGAGTCGCTGGACATTCACTGGCAGCCCTATGCCAGGCACGGAGGTGCAGCGAGCCTGATCCGTCAGGTCGAGGCTCTGGACGTCAACGATACGCTGGCGGTTGCCGACGCCTTGCCCTCGTTGAACATTCCGGCCCGAGTGGTCTGGGGCGTAGACGACAAATTTCCAGAAGATCGAATACGGCGAGCGCTTTGCGCGCGATCTGAAGGCTCCACTGCAGCGCATCGAAGGCGGCCTGCACTTCACACCGGAGGATCACCCTGACGTCATCGCCGAGCAAATCCATCTGCTTATGGAAGACGTACGCCGAGCCGAACCCGCCTTACAACCTAAGTAGGAGCCCACCCATGCAATCGCCGCCACTGGTCGTCGCGTTCGATGTCATCGAAACCCTGTTTCCTCTCGAGCCTCTGCGCCCGAAGTTAGAAACGGCGGGCATGCCTGCTCATGCGCTGGAAACCTGGTTTGCGCAGCTGTTGCGCAACGCCTTCGCTATGAATTCAACGGACAGTTATCGACCCTTTCGCGAAATGGCCGTGGATGCGCTGCAAAGTCTGGCCGCAACGCAGCATGTGAAGCTCGCGTCGAGCCAGGTAGAAGATATTATCGGCACCTTCGCCGAGCTGGACCCGCACCCGGATGTGGCGCCTGCCATGCACCTGCTTCAGGAGGCTGGTGTTCGCATCGTCACCTTGACCAACGGAAGCGCGAGCGTTACGCAGCAGCTACTCGAGCGCGCCGAGCTCGTGCCCTACATAGAAAAGACGATGTCCGTCGACGAGGTACAGCTGTGGAAACCGCGCCGAGAGGTCTACCTGCACTGCGCAAAGGCAGCCTGTGTCGAGCCACAACAGCTGGCGCTGATCGCTGCGCACGGCTGGGATATACAAGGCGCGGCGCATGCCGGGCTAATGACCGGTTATGTCAGTCGCGGCAAGCCGTTCCCGAGCGTGATGCGACCGCCACTGGTTAGCGGCGAGGATCTGCAGGCGGTGGCGAGGCAATTCATCCAGAAATGACTAGCGCAGCCACGCTTGCCTGCATACGTCGGGAGGAGCGCCTATCAGCTGGCAAGCTCGTCCGCCCGCCTGTTATCCAGCTTTTCTGATGCTGGCATACTCCCTGTCAGAGCATCATGATCCGGCAGGAGCATCTTCTGCAGAGATATCACCTGTTCTTCGAAAAGTCCGTTATACCGCCGGCTACAGCTCGTACGTCCTCGCTTCCCGCGATCTCGGCATGACCCGATAAAGAGGCATAGATGACCACCGCCAATCAGCAATTCGCCAGCGATAACTATTCGGGTATCTGCCCGGAAGCCTGGGAGGCCATGGCCAGGGCCAATCAGGGGCACGATCGGGCCTATGGCGATGATCAGTGGACCGCGCGTGCCGCCGATCACTTCCGCCAGTTGTTCGAAACCGACTGTGAAGTGTTCTTCGCATTCAACGGCACCGCGGCCAACTCCCTGGCGCTGTCAGCGCTATGTCAGAGCTATCACAGCGTCATCTGCGGTGACATTGCGCATATCGAGACCGACGAATGCGGCGCACCGGAGTTCTTTTCCAACGGCTCTAAGCTGCTGGTTGCACGGACCGAGCAGGGCAAGTTGACACCAACGGCGATCCACGAAATTGCGTTGAAACGCAAGGACATTCATTACCCCAAGCCGCGCGTCGTCAGCATCACCCAGGCCACCGAAATCGGCACCGTTTACAAACCCGAGGAGCTTCGCGCAATCAGCGATACCTGCAAAGAGCTGGGATTGCACCTGCACATGGATGGCGCACGCTTCGCCAATGCTTGCGCATTTCTCGGCTTGTCACCAGCGGAGCTGAGCTGGAAGGCCGGTGTAGACGTGCTCTGTTTCGGCGGCACCAAGAATGGCATGGCCGTAGGCGAGGCGATCCTGTTCTTCAACCGGGACCTTGCCGAAGATTTCGAGTACCGCTGCAAACAAGCCGGCCAACTGGCATCCAAGATGCGCTTTCTTTCCGCACCATGGGTCGGGCTACTGGAAAACAACGCCTGGATGAAATACGCCGAGCACGCTAACAACTGCGCACAGTTGCTCGCTAAATTGATCCGCGACGTGCCAGACGTGGAGCTAATGTTTCCGGTGCAGGCAAACGGTGTTTTCGTGAGCATTCCGCCATTGGCGCTGGAAGCACTGCGAAGCCGAGGGTGGATGTTCTATACGTTCATCGGTGTGGGTGGCGCGCGCTTCTTGTGCTCATGGGATACCAGCGAAGAGCGTGTTCGCCAGTTGGCTGAAGACATACGCAGCGTCGTGATGCAGAACCACTGAACGTCGTTTGCCGAAATTTGGCAGCGCACTAACTGTCAGCTCGCCAACTCCGAGGGCGAGTGGCTGGTGGCGAAACCCCAGCAGCTTGTTGCCTGGCAGCATTTCCTAGTGCCAGTAAGGTTGGGGCGAGGGGAGAATGCGTTAGCTTTCACGCCCTCGCTACGACTGGTTTTAAACATTCATTCCGGAACCGGTACGTCCTCTGGCAAAAGCTGCTTAGCTTTCAAGGCGCGCCAGAAATCGGTCGGTATCTTGGCTTCGAACTGCTGCACATATTGCACGGGGCGTTTCGGGTTACTGGTGCCGGGAATGGCCGATAGGACGGCAGGATGCGCGAGGCAGAATTGCAGCGCGGCGGCCCGCAGTTCGACACCATATTCCTTGCAAACCGCTTCGAGCTGCTGAGTCTTCTGACGAATTTCATCTGGGACCTGGTCGTAGTCGTAATGGTCGCCACCGGCTAGCACACCAGAGTTGAACGGCCCACCGACGACAATGCCAACGCCACGCTCCACGCACTGTGGGAACAGCGTGTCCAGCGCCTCGCGGTGATCCAACAAGGAATAACGGCCGGCGAGCAGGAACACGTCTGGATCGGATTGCTCTAGCGCCATGCGGCAGGGTTCGACAAGATTAACGCCCAAGCCCCAGCCGCGAATCATGCCCTCGTCACGCATCTGGGTCAGCGCTTTCGCCGCTCCCTGCATGGCTTGCTGAAAATACTCGGTCCATTGCGGACCCCACTGGTCTTCCGACACATCGTGGATGAACACAACGTCGATACGGTCGATGCCCATTCGCTCAAGGCTGTCCTCAATGGAGCGACGCGCGCCATCGGCGGAGTAATCGACGATACGTTTGTTGGGCAATTCGTCGACAAAGGGCTTGGCATTCTCCGGTGCGTTCGCAGGCTGCAGCAAACGACCTACCTTGGTGCTCAACACGAACTCATCGCGAGGCTTGCCGCTCAGCATACGTCCGAAACGCTGCTCAGCCAGACCGGCCCCGTAATGCGGCGAAGTATCGTAGTAGCGAATGCCTGCTTCCCAGGCAGCTTCAAGCGTTGCGTCTGCAGTGGCTTCGTCCAGCGGGGTGAACATATTTCCCAGCGGTGCGCCGCCAAAACCGAGACGTGGAAGAGTGATGCGCATGATGCCTCCTTAGATGCATAAGCCAAAGTTGATGTGGTTCTGCATGGGAGGGTCTTTTGCAGCGGGATGTTCCAGCTAATCAGGCGCTTACTCATATCGGATTTCGGCTTTATTAAGCCAGCTGCAGGGCGCCCTGTATTGGCACAAACGCGCGGTACTCGGTGCTCGATGGCCGAACCCTTCATCGTCACAGCTCTCCACTTCAGCGATGAGCGCCCGTCATTGGAAGTGACGGGCCGCTGGCTCGCGCTCACGTGGCTTAGGTTCACCATCATTCGAATCGGTGAGGATTGGAACGAGGAGGTCCCCCAATGCGATAAGGGCTACAGCGATCACAGATGTCAGGATCGGGGTGCTGTCTTCGGCGCAGCGGCGGATGGTTGAGCCGTTCATCTTGCTCGACAGCTTCGGACCAGTGGATTTCGGTCCGGAGGAGGGCATCGATACATCCTGCTGCCAGATGACTCAGGTGCGCTGGCGTTTTAAACACAGCCGATACGCGACGGTCTTATAGCCTCGGAAAAACCTCCGGAAGCTGCACGTACTCGCCAGCGAGCCAGTAAAACGTGGTGCACCATCGGCTAAGCGGCGCGATAAATTTGAGGGGTTGTCGATTTCACATGGTGCCGGACGACTAGATCAGCAATTTCGGAAATAGCGATATCTACAAACCGACGGAGTTGGCCATGATCAAACTGTACGGAACACCCCCGACCCGCGCTTTGCGCGTTATCTGGTTACTCAACGAACTAGACCTGGATTACGAAATGCTCCCGGTGAGCATCCTTGAAGGTGAAAACCGACAACCAGACTTTCTGGCACTCAACCCCGCCGCCAAAGTTCCGGTATTGGTCGACGGAAGCCTCGTGATAACCGAATCGGCCGCGATTCAACTCTACCTGGCCGAGAAGAATCCCCAGTCGGGTTTCATCCCGGAGTCGGTGGAAGATCGGGCCCAGATGTATCGCTGGGTTTTCTTTCTAATGACCGAGATCGAGCAGCCCCTGTGGCGCATCGTGCGTCACACGTTCCTTTACCCGGAAGAGAAGAGGCTGCCTCAGGATATCGACCTGGCAAGGCAGGATTGCTTGGAGATGGTGGCGGTGCTCGAGCGACACATGCACGACCGCGAATTCTTGGTTGCCGACCGGGTCAGCGTAGCCGACTTCAACGCCGCTTATACGTTGGACTGGGCAAACGAAGAGAAGATGCTCGATGGCGCACCGAGGTTGAAAGCGTACCTGCAGTCGATGTACGCCCGACCCAAGGCTCCGCCAACCATCGCAGAAGCATTCGCAGCGCTTCAGAGCCAGTCCGTTGTCGGCGATGCGGTGGAGGCCGGATAGATCCGCGGTTCGCGCCAAAGCGAACGGCAACAACCTTATTTTCCGGTCGATTGCTAGCTTAGTAATCGACCGCTTCAAGGCGAACGACGGACGAACAAGTAGTGTCCTGCTGTCGCTTCACTCTATCTGCGCGGCTGGGTTCACCTATTAGCCGATCATGGAGACTCAAAATGACCAGCAAAAACACCATCTGCCTCTGGTATGACGGCACCGCACTCGAGGCTGCGACGTTCTATGCCGAGACCTTTCCGGACAGCGCAGTCAACGCTGTCCATCGCGCGCCGGGCGACTATCCGTCGGGCAAGGAGGGCGATGTTCTGACCGTCGAGTTCACGGTAATGGGCATCCCTTGCCTCGGACTCAACGGGGGCTCAGCGTTCAAACATAGCGAGGCGTTTTCGTTCCAGGTTGCGACCGACGACCAAGCCGAGACGGACTGCTTATGGAACGCGATTGTCGGTAACGGCGGCCAGGAAAGCGAATGCGGCTGGTGCAAGGACAAATGGGGCCTGTCGTGGCAAATCACGCCGCGGGTACTGACAGCCGCATATACCAGCCCTGATCAAGCAGCGGCCAAGCGCGCCTTCGAAGCGATGATGGGCATGCGAAAGATTGATGTTGCGGCGATCGAAGCGGCGTTGAAGGGCTGATCAGCCCTTAGAACTCAGTGCAGTCCGTGTGCCACCCCGTTGACTGCCGATACTGCAGCAGCGGGGCCGTCGCTGAGGTCCATATGAGGACAAAAGCAGCCAGTGAGAACAGCCGCTGCTTGGTTCGCCAATAGGTCCGTTACCGGCTAACCGTAGTGCCAGCCCATGCGCTCCTTTCCGCGCCAGAATTGAACATCCCCCTTAGAGGTAGCCGTACCTTCAACCTGCGGCTGTTTGCGCGCTCTGTGAAAGACCCCCGGTGTTTATCTCGCATCGCTTCGTGTGATGCGTCTTGCATGGCTCAGGAATGAGCGACCGCTACTGGCCCGATTGCATAAAGTGACGCCTATTGAACAGGGGGCTACGTTCTACAGCTGAACGGCGGCAGCTGCAGTACGTTAAGGTTGCACTATGAGCGGCAGTACGCCTCGGTCAGTCGGCCATCCCGTCTACGTCCCTTGAAGGGGCGGGCTAAGTGACGGTTGATCTCAATGTGAACAGGGCTTGCTACACATCAGAACAAGCTGAATCAGGAGCGTTTCATGTGATGGCAGGGGAAGACGAAGCACTGGAGGGGCAGGTGGAGCCGAAGCGCAGCCCGTTCGTGATCGCGGTGGCATTCATGCTGGCTGCGGCGGTTCTGATCCCGCTACTAAACGCGGAAGTGAAGTACCTCGGCGTGTTCTACCCGGTCATTCAGTTGCTTTGGTGCCGCTACTTCGGCCATGTGGTGTTCATGCTGGTAGTGTTCGCGCCGCGCAAAGGGCTGGCGCTGTTTCGCTCTCAGCGCCCTTGGTTGCAAATCGTGCGGTCTTTGCTGTTCTGCTTTACCTCTTTCCTGATGTTCAGTGCCCTCCAGTATGTGCCGGTGGCCACGGCCGCAGCGGTAAGTTTCACGGCGCCTATGGTGGTGCTGGTACTGGCACCGTTCATGCTAGGCGAGAAGGTAAGCCTGCTGAAAACAGTCGCGGCGATCTGTGGGTTCGCTGGGGCTCTGTTTGTCATCCAGCCGGGTGGCGATACTTTTCATCCTGCCGTGTTACTGGTGCTCTTCAGCGCTATTACTTCAGCGCTTACGCAAATTCTGTCGCGCAAGCTCGCCAGCCACGACACACCGGAAACGTCCAACACATACATGGCCGCTGCTGGGTTCGTGTTGGCGAGCCTGATGCTGCCGTTCTTCTGGCAGTCTCCGGACAACCTGGTGCATCTCGGGTTGCTGATCAGCATGGGCATTCTTGGCGGTGGCGGGCACTATTGCTTGGTCCGTGCATTCGAAGTGGCTCCCGCGCCGTTTGTCGCGCCGTTCACTTACCTACAGATCGTCGGCGCGAGTCTGCTGGGCTACCTGCTTTTTGCCGAACTGCCAAATCTATGGAGCTGCATCGGTACCTTAATCATCGTGCTGAGCGGGTTGGTTGTCTTGTTGGGTGAGCAATACCTAGCGTCGCAGCGCCTGAGGACGTTGGACAGATCGGCCGGCTGAGACGACCAAGCTCAGCAGAGCGGGTGACCGCAATGTTGCACCAGTTCGATCAGCGAGTTGCTCGCCACCAGCACACAAAACGAGCGGAACGGAATTGCAGGCAAATGAGGCTTACTGGTACCGGAGTACCCTGAAGTAATAATGAAAAACCGTGATTGATAGAAATATCAGCAAAATCAGCTAATTATATATAAAGCTATTTCGTTTACGGCTGCCGCAATTTCGGCTGCCGGCACCGTCAACACCGAGGTGTAGTACCCATGTATTTGAAGCCCAGGAAGCGCGAGAGGAACCACCGAGCAGCCCTGCGGTCAGGACGCTGAGCTGGGCTCCATGGAGTCGCTGCCAATCAGTGCGCTGCTGGGGTGGCGTCCGGCCTTCTCTGCCTTTTTTCGCGCACTGATGGTCGCGACGCACTGGTCCTCGTTATTGAGGATGACGATGCACTCCAGGCACTGGATGCACTCGTCATAGTCGATGCCCCCGTCGCGCTTGATCGCGCCGATCTCGCAATGATTCTTGCAATGCTGGCAGGGCTGGCCACAGGCGTCGATGCGCTTGAGCCATGAAAACAGATGAAATCTGCCGAGCATTGCTAGCCCGGCGCCCAGCGGGCAGACGTATCGGCAGTAGAACTTATGCACGAACAGGCCGAGCCCGAGCAGGATCACCGCGTAAAGCACGAACGGCCAGGACCGCACGAAGAACAGCGTGATGCTGGTCTTGAACGGCTCCACCTCAGCGAGCCGCTCGGCTAGCGTCAGCGAATAGAAGGCCACCGGCACCAGCAAGAGGAGGATCAAGTACTTCAGCCATTGCAGGCGCAGGTGAAGGCGATCGGACACTTTCCACTGACGGATGCGTAGACGCTTGGCCACCCAACCGAGCATTTCCTGTAGCGCGCCGAACGGACAGAGCCAGCCGCAGAACACCCCGCGGCCCCAGAAGAACAGGCTAACAAAGGTGAAGCTCCAGAGGATAAAGATCACCGGGTCCATTAGAAACACACGGATATCGAAATCCTTCCCCAGCGCCAGGAGCATGGTGAAGATATTTACCACCGACAGCTGGCCTTGGGCGTAAAGGCCAACGAACGCCAGGGTGAACAAGAGAAAGCCGGCCCGAAATAGGTGAAAGCCACGGCTATGTTGGCTGATGCGGTGTTGCCAGATGAATACGCAGATCAGCATCAGCAGCGACAAGCCAACCAGGCCGGCCTGCCACCAGCGCTCCTGCCACATGCGTAACCAGATGGGCGTCGGCTCGGCCGCGACCTGCGCTTCTTCGACATCGAAGAGGTCGCGGTCGAGCTGGAAATCCCGCATGAAATGCGTGTTGCTTTCCACAAGATGGTTGCGCCGCAGGTTCACGTTCAAACGTAACCTGGCAGGCTCTGCGGGGTTGAAGGCGTTATGTGCCTTAATGCGGAAGACGTTCGCCTCGAAACCATCGAGTGGGGCGTCGAGCATCTCCATCACCGCGCCGTTGTTGAAATTCATGTCGTGCAGTTCGATGGCGTGGTCGTTCTGCATCAGTACCAGGCGACTCGGTGCTGTGGCGGGCACGAAGTCTTCCGGCACATGGAGGTACATGCCGGAAGACAGCACCAGCACGGCCTGTTCGTTGGGCTTCAATTCTTCGTTGAGCTTGGCGAAACCGGTCTCGCCGAGCAGGTTGCGGCCGATGCTCGGTGCATTCAGGTAAGCGAAATAGAGGTCGCTGAACGGCGCGTCGCTTCCAGCCTTGATCTCCAGATAACGATCGAGTGGCCCAAGGGCCTGTTCTACCTCGTCGCGACTGATGGTCCAGTGCTGGAGATATCCGCTTTCGAGTAGCTGCGACCAGTCGAGCGGCTCATAGAGGTCGGGTTTCACGGTAGCCAAGGGACCACTGGCGAAACCTTCGAGCAGCTTGCGCGCGACGCCCAAGGCCGACAGCAGGACGGTTTCGTTGAGGATCACCACTGACACGGTTGCCTTGCTCACTCCGTCGATGCGCGTCACCGAATCGCTTGCATCCGCCGCACTCTGCCCGCCCACCACGATTGGTTTGCCGATCGACGTCTGCCGGTATTGCTCGACGAAATCGAACAGCGACTGCTCGCCAAGTCCATGTAAGAAGACCGGCTCGTGGTGTTCTAACACCGTGACGCCGGCGAGCACGCCCTCGGTGTCCATGCCGATCAACAGCCGTATCGGCTTGCCGGAGAACCCCTGCAGGTTGGAGTAGTCAGTGGACTCGAAGGCGTAGCCAAGCAATTCGTCGAGTTGATAGACGCTGTGCACCGGCGGGTTGTCCTGCTTCGGCTCGATGCGAGTGGCCTTGGGAAACAGCTGCTGGATCTGCGCGTCCAGCGCTTGGGCGAAAAGCGTCGGGCTGGTGAGCACGCATACCACCAGTAGCAAGCGCGATAGGAAGTCGGCGCTGCGTTTCATAGATGCCTCTAGGCGTATTGTTATACGCACATGCTATCCAGCGCTCGCACCGCCACCATGCAACTTGATGATTGAAATGGCAGCACTTCAGTCTAATAACCTCGTCTGCCGCCACGCCGTGCACTCATTGCCGTGCACTCATTATTTGCAGCGCCAAGTGTTCGTGGCTGCCCTGAAGCCTTGTGCAATGGTGCGGATGGGAGAGTCGTCGTTGCCAATGCGACCGGACACGCTGGTCCTGGCCGTCGAACTCGTTTCTCGCCGGAACCTTTCCCACACCCATTCTCCTGGCACGTCCGTCATGCGGACCAGGTATGCCGAAGCGCGACGGCGTACTACCTAAGCGCTGCTCCTTCCGGCTCGACTGTCACCTGCTTACAGCGCAAGACGGCAATCGCCGCCAAAGCAGTAGCCAATCGCCGCCATCGCAGTGTATGGCCGACCCGTTGTGCTTTCGATAATCCGCCTCGACACGACTGCCCGTCGTCACATCAGCGGAGAGCGCCATGCACAACAAGAAAAAAGCAGTTACCACCCTAATGCCGTTGGCCCTGGCCAGCGCGATTGCGATGACCTTGAGCCAGTCGGCAGTTGCCGAAATCATGCTTTATGACAAGGATGACACCACGTTCGCTGTCGACGGCTACTTCAACACGTTTTATGTCAGCAGCGACGTGGATCGTGCCGGGGAGCAATTCGACCGGGACCAGTCCCGTGTGAAAATGGGCTTTCTGCCCAATTACATCGGCTTCAACTTCAGCAAGCAGCTCGATGACCTGAAAGTCGGTGGGCGCTCGTCTTTCTGGGTAACGATCAACGACAGCGACACCAATGCCACCGAGACTGGCATCGACGTTCGCCAATTCTACGGTACGGCGTCCAGCGACCAATGGGGCGAGGTGCTCTTCGGTAAGGACTTCGGTCTTTTTGGTCGATCGAACATTTTTCTGGACGAAATGCTCACCGGATATGGCCAGGTCAGCGACACTCTGGGGCTGGTCGATTTCGGCGGTGTTTCGTTCGGCAATATCGGCACAGGCTATCCGTACCCGTTCCCGACCTCGCAGATCACCTATCGCTCGCCGGTCATGAGCGGCCTACGTATTGCCGCCGGCATCATGGATCCGGTCGACACCACGGATGACGCCAGCAGCGCACTGGATGAGGCCTACCAGGACAGTCCACGCTTCGAGACCGAGATCACTTACCAGTTCGATCTCGCCGGGGCCAAGATTTACTCCTGGGTCAACGGCATGCAGCAGACATCCAAGAACACCGACAGCAGTGTCGATGAAGTCGACTCCAAGGGCATCGGCTACGGTATCCAGGCGAAAATGGGCGCATTCTCCGTCACCGCCTCGGGTTTCCAGGCCGAAGGCATCAACCCGTTCTATACCAACAACGCTGGCGAAGCGCAGCTTCGTGACGTGGATAGCGACGGCTACCTGCTTCAGGGCTCCTACACCTTTGGCAAGAACCGCATTGCCCTGTCTACCGGCAAGACCAAAGATGATGGTAATGGTCTGGGCACCGCTGCCGATTACGAAACCCGTGGTATCGCCTACTTCCGTACCATCAACGACAACCTGAAGCTGGTTGCCGAATTGAACCAGTTCGAGCTGAGGGGGCGGGACACCGACGCCCTCGACGAGGACACCCGTACCTACGCCATAGGCGCCGCGCTGAGCTTCTAAGCGCAGCCTGCAACATCCAGGCGGACGCCTCTTCGGGCGTCCGCTTTTTTTTGTTCGATGAAGCTAGGAGCGCCGAGCCTGCACTCTTTCGCCGCTTTGCTACCTTGGCAGGTCGCCGCCGGTACTGAAGTAGCATTTCCGAGCCCTATGCCCTGACTAAGAATGAGGACATACGAAACGGTTGATGGGGTGCGGTGCGTGGTCGAGCAAGAATCCGAAGTGATACGCACAGCGATGTCAGAGGCCCGTAACGTCGAAACGGTGGCGCAGGATCTGGCGCGCCAGCTGATCCATCCGCATCTCGGTTTCGTGCTGTTCTTCTGCTCGGCCGAATACGACCTTCCTGCGCTGGGCGATGCGCTGCAGCAGTACTTCGGCGGCGTGCGTGTGGTGGGCTGCACCTCGGCGGGAGAAATCACCTCGCAAGGCTATGGCCGCAGCTGCGTGACAGCGATTGGCTTCGATCACCGCAGTTTCTCCATTGCCAGCGAACTGATCGTCGAGATGGATCGCTTCAGCCTGATCGACGCCCAGCAGTTGGTGGAACGTCTGGGCAATGTTTGTCGCAGCAACTCGTTAGCGCCGATCAAGGGCCACAGTTTCGCGATGACCCTGCTCGATGGCTTATCGAGCCGCGAGGAAATCGTCCTGGCGGCCTTGAGCGCTGCGTTTGGCAGCATTCCGCATTTCGGCGGCTCGGCCGGCGATGACAACCATCTGACCGATACCCACGTCTATTACGACGGCAGGTTCCACAGCGGCGCGGCCATCGTGGTGCTGGTCAATACCTGGCTGGATTTCGAGGTGTTCACCACCCACCACATGCTGCCGCGCAACGACAAACTGGTCGTGACACAAGCCGACAGCAACGCTCGTCGCGTCTACGAACTGAACGCAGAACCCGCTGCCGAGGAATACGCCCGGCTGATCGGCGTGAATGTCAGTGACCTTGACCACCGGTTGTTCGCCGCACACCCGCTCGCTGTGCGCATTAACGAGCAGTACTACGTGCGTTCGATTCAGAAGGTCAATGACGACCTCAGCCTGACGTTCTATTGCGCGGTGGAGAACGGCATTGTTCTTACGGCCATGCGCCCCGGACCGCTGATGCCCAATCTTGAAACGCTGTTCGAACGCCTCGAACAGCGGTTGGGCGCGCCTTTGCTGACCATAGGGTGCGATTGCTTCTTGCGACGGCTGGAAATCGAGACCCAGGGGACTACCGAGCAGACGTCCGCCTTTCTCCGACGCCAACAGGTGATCGGTTTCAACACCTACGGAGAGCAGTTCAATGGCATGCACATCAACCAGACCTTCACCGGTGTCGCCATCGGTCGGCCTGGAGGGCGGGCTGGAGAAAAGAGTGCTCGCTGAACTGCTGGAGCGGCAGATCGAACTCGAGCGCGAGAACGACAAGCTGCGCCGTATCAACGCAGCGCTCATCGAGCGCATCGAATCCAGCGGCACGGGGCGCGATGCCTCTTATGCCGCGTTTCAGCATTCGGTCGAACTGGCCGAGCAGGTGCGCGAGCGCACCGACGCGTTGAACCAGGCGATGGCCGAGCTGAAAGCCAGCAATCGATTGCTCAGCGATGCGCGATTACGGGCCGAAACCGCGCATCAGCACTTGGTCGATGCCATCGAAAGCATCTCCGACGCCTTTGTCCTGTTCGACAAAGACCAGCGCATCGTGCTGTTCAACAAGCGCTTCAAATCCCTCTGGAGCCGCACTCGAGCACGTATCAACAGCGGCACCCGGCTAGCCGAGGTGCGGCGGTTGGCGGAAAGTAGCGGGTTGATCGCCGAGGAGCATCGCGGTAAAGGCAAAGATCCCACCGTTTACCGTCTGCACAACGGCCGCTGGGTGCAGGTCAGCGAACGCGCGACCCGCGAAGGCGGGCTGGTGATGCTCTACACCGACATTACCGAGGTCAAGGTCAGCGAAACCATGCGCCGCGAACAGGCGTTAGCGCAGAAGTCCCGATTGCTGCAGCGCGCCGTGGACAACCTGTCCCAGGGCGTCGCCATGGTCAGCGCCGACGGAGGGCTGGAGCTCTGGAATCGTCGCTTTCTTGAGCTTTGCGGCCTGGCGCCGATCGAGGCGCATAGGCCGTTCGAAGAGGTCATGGCCGACAGCGAGCTCAAGCTGCTGACGCCCAACACACGCGACACCGACGGCCTGCCGCTGGCCGAACTCGAACAACATCTATTCGACGGCCGTACGCTGGAGATACGCACCCATCCGTTGCCCACCGGCGGCTTCGTCAACACATTCACCGACATCACCGAGCGCTACCGGCACGCTGAGGCGCTGCGTGAAAGCGAACGCTGGATACGCCTGATCACCGACCACGTGCCGGCGTTGATCGCCTATGTGTCGGCAGACCTGACCTACGAATTCACCAACAAGGTGTACGAGGAATGGTATCGCTGGCCCAGCGACGGCATGCTCGGCCAGTGCCTGCCCGAGATCCACAGCGGTGAGCACTGGCAGCAGCTCGAGCCCTATATCGACCGGGCCATGTCTGGAGAAAGCGTCAGTTTCGAAATGGCCGAGCACAACCATGCCGGTCAGCAGCGCTACATGCTGCGCTCCTACGTGCCGAATCGGCAGCCTAACGGCGAAGCGGCGGGCATCTTCGTGCTGATTCAGGACATCACCGACCGTCGGCGCACCGCCGAAGCGCTGCATCAGGCCTATCAGAATCTCGAACAACGGGTGCGCGAACGGACCGCGGAGCTGACCAGCCTGAACGAACAGCTGCTCTGCGAAATCGACGAGCGCGCGCACGCCGAGGCGCGACTGCGCGAAGCCAAGCGCGAGGCCGAACTGGCCAATCTGTCGAAGACCAAGTTTCTCGCCGCGGTGAGCCACGACCTGCTACAGCCGCTCAACGCGGCGCGGCTATTTACCAGTGCGCTAATGGAACAGCCTGCGGCACCTAGCGGCGGGCTGATCCGCAATATCAGCAATTCCTTGGAAGACGTGGAGAATCTGCTCGGCACCTTGGTGGATATTTCCAAGCTCGACGCGGGCGTGATCAAGCCGGATATCGCGCCCTTTGCCGTCAGCGAGCTGCTGGAAAATCTTGCCGTAGAGTTCCGGCAGATTGCAGGCAGCGAGCGGCTGCAACTGGACTTCATCCCGTGCTCGGCGCTGGTGCGCAGCGACATCCAGCTGCTCGCTCGGATATTGCGCAATCTGCTCACCAATGCGATTCGCTATACGCCCGAAGGACGTGTGCTGCTCGGTTGCCGCCGTCGACGTCAAAGCCTGTCGATCGAGGTTTGGGACACCGGCGTGGGGATTGCCGAAGACAAGCTGGAGGAGGTGTTTCAGGAATTCAAGCGAGGCGAGGGCGTGCGGCCCAACCAGGACCGAGGGCTCGGGTTGGGGCTGGCCATCGTCGAAAAGATCGCCCGCATGCTCGGCCACCGCATTATGGTGCGCTCGCAACCGGGGCGTGGTTCGGTATTTGCCATCGAGGTCCCATTGTCCAAGCGTGCACCGAAAGCCCAGGTGGAGCCCGCAACCACCGATCTCTTGCTGGAAAAGCTCAAGGGCGCGCGGGTCTGGGTGCTCGACAACGACACTGCGATCTGTGCCGGTATGCGCACCTTGCTCGAAGGCTGGGGTTGCGCCGTGACCACCGCCCTGTCCGAAGAAGACCTGGCCGGCCAGGTCGACAACTTCCACGCCGACGCCGACCTGATCATTGCCGATTACCACCTGGATAACGGCTGCAACGGGGTCGATGTGGTCGCCACGGTCAACGCCCGCCGCGCCAGCCCGCTACCGGCACTGATGATCACCGCCAACTACAGCAACGAACTCAAGCAGAAGGTCAGGGAGCTGGGCCACATGCTGATGCATAAACCGGTGCGCCCCATGAAGCTGAAAACGGCCATGTGTCACATGATGGAACAGGGGCACGCTTGAGCCGGTCCGTCCAGCTCTGTTCGCGAGCAAGCTCGCTCCTACGACCTACGTTGCCCTTGTAGGAGCGAGCTTGCTCGCGAATGCTTTTACGGGGTGAGGATCAGCGACGCAGATAGGCCGCGAAGTCGATATCGCCAGCAGACAGGATCGCCTGCACGCGGTTGTGCACGTTGAGCTTGCGCAGGATCGCCGAGACATGGGCCTTGACCGTGGTTTCGGCAATGTCGAGGTTGTAAGCGATCTGCTTGTTCGATTCGCCTTTGGTCATCCGTTCCAGCACTAGCAACTGCTTGCGCGTCAGCGCCTGTAGCAGCTCCGGCGGGATGGTCTGTTCGTGATGCTGAGAGCGGCGAGTATTGGCGTTTTGGCTGCGGATAATATCCGAGGGCAGATAGACGCTGCCGTTGAGAATCTGCTCGATGGCCTCGGTCATCTGCGTGCGCGGCGAAGATTTGGTGATGAAACCGCAAGCGCCATAAGTGATTGCCTGTAACACGATCTGCTTATCCTGCTCGGCGGAGACGATCACTACCGGAATGGTCGGCGCCTCGTTGCGCAGATTGATCAGGCCGTTGAGCCCATGCATGCCGGGCATGTTCAGGTCCAGCAGCACTAGATCCAGATCGTCGTTTTCCAGCGTCATCGCCAATGCGCTGTCGAGGTCGGCGGTTTCAAGAATTTCGCTGCCTGGAAAACCATCTTGGATGACGTTGTGGATGGCTTCGCGAAACAGTGGATGGTCATCAGCAATTAATATCTTGTACATGGCCGGTCACCTCATTGTTGTGATTATGGTGGGGTGGTTCGGGTAGCGCTTCGTCCTGTGCGACAGCGGATGATCGGTGGCGCGTTGCGTCGAACCAGTTTCAGGCGGGTAGGTCACGGCGGCGCGCAGAATGCTGCATCGGTAACGTTCAATGCCGGAACGATGGGATACGCCCTTAGGTGCCTCCCACTTGGTTGCAATCAGCAACAACACCGGCAGACTTGTCATCTTCCGCTTTCCAGTACTTCGGTCGGCTACATTACAGAGCAATGAGCGCTGTTTTGAAATCCTACAATCGACAGAAAAACCAGTACCAAAGTAGTAGAGACTCGCTCAGGCCGTTCGCCGCAACGCGGCGTGTTGCGGATTGAAGCTCAGCATGGCGAGCAAGCTGAACAACAGGGTCAGGCCGAAGCAGATCGCCAGCGCCATCGGATTAAATCGCTCGTACAGCGCATAGCGCACCAGTTCGACCGCAAAGGTGAAGGGGTTGAACGAGCAGATCCAGTACAGCCATTCATTGGCGTCGCGCATTTTCCACAGCGGATATAGCGCCGAGGACAAGAAGAACATGGGGAAGATGACGAAATTCATCACCCCGGCAAAGTTCTCCAGCTGACGGATACCGTTTGAGAGCAACAGTCCCAACGCGCTGAGCAACAGCGCCACCAACAGCAATGCAGGCAATACCGCAAGCAGGCCCGCTGCGGGTGGCTGCACCCCGTAGAGCCAGGCCACAAGAAGAAACGCATAGACCTGCAGGAGTGAAATCAGCGCGGTCGCCAAGAGCTTGCTGGCGAGCAGGAAACCGCGCGGTAACGGGCTGGTCAGCAGTACGCGCATGCTGCCCATTTCGCGGTCGTAGACCATCGAGAGCGAACCTTGCATCCCGTTGAACAACAGGATCATGCAGGCCAGGCCGGGAACGATGTAGGTTTCGTAAGTAATGTAGGTGTCATACGGTTCAATGATCGCGATGCCCAGCGCCGCGCGAAAACCGGCCGCAAACACCACCAGCCACAGCATCGGCCGCACCAATGCGCTGAAGAACCGTGAGCGTTGCTGGACGAAACGCAGCCACTCGCGCCAGACGATGGCACGCAGGCATTCCCAATAGGCAGTCATGAGGCATGCTCCAAAAGTGGCTGACGGGCAGGACGCAGGCGCATCAGGCCGCGGCCGATTGACGGGTCAGGCGGATGAAGGTCTGTTCCAGATTGCCGTCCATGGCGGACAACACATCGGCACGGCCCTGAGCGACCAGATTCCCGCGATTGAGGATCAGCAGATCGTCGTCGGCGCGGACTTCATCGAGCAGATGCGTGGTCCAGAGCGCACTCATACCTTCATTGCGACAAAGCTGGCGGACGTGGTCGTTAAGCGCCTGGCGGCTGGCCGGATCGAGTCCGGCGCTGGCTTCGTCGAGAAGTAGCAGGCTGGGCTCGTGCAGCAGCGCGCGGGCAATCTCCACCCGCCGCCGGTGACCGCCGTTGAGCTCGCGAATCTTGCTTTTGCGTCGTTCGCCGAGTTGCTGGCGGTCCAGTTCCAGCTCGATACGGGCATTCGCCAGCGTTCGTGGCATCCCATGCAGCGCGGCGTGGTAGCGCAGGTTTTGTTCGACGCTGAGGTCAAGATCCAGGGTGCTCTGTTGGAACACCACGCCGAGGCGGCGCAGGGCCCGGCGCGGTTGATCGCGCAGGCTGTATCCGGCCACTTGGATATTGCCCTGCTGCAGATCATAGAGCCGGGTAAGCAGTGCGATCAGCGTGGATTTGCCGGCGCCATTCGGGCCGAGCAGGGCGGTGAAGTGTCCGGCTGCGGCACGGAAGCTGACATCCTGCAAGGCCTGACGGGCCTTATAGGCGAAGCTGACGTTCTCCAGCTGCAGAGCGGTCATGGCGCAACCACCACGCCCCAGGGGTAGCGCCCAACCTTGATCGACTTGACCACCTTGAGCGTATTCACGTCGATGACCGAAACGTCGCCGCTCACGCCGTTGGTGGTCAGCAGTTGGCTCTCATCGAGATTGAATGCCATGTGCCAGACACGCCGGCCAACCAGCAGGTAATCGAGCACCTCGTAGGTTTTCGCATCGACAACAGCAATGTGGTTAGCGGGGCCGAGGGCGACGAAGGCGTATTTGCCGTCTGAGCTGAGCTTGATGCCCACCGGCTGAACCTTGTCTCGGTGCACGCCCTTGATCTGAAAATCCAGCGTCTTGAGGATCTGCCGCTGCTCGACGTCGACCACGCTGACCGTGCCGCCGATTTCTGAGGACGCCCAGAGCACCTTGCTGTCCTTACTGAATTCGACATGGCGCGGGCGTTGGTCGACCAGCGTGTTGTCCACCAGCGCATTCGTGGACGTGTCGATCCAGTGCAGCATGTTCGTGGTTTCACTGGTGTTCACCGCCCATTTGCCATCCGGGCTCACGGCCATGCCCTCGGGCTCGACGCCTACGTCGATCTGCGCCAACACTTCTTCATTATCGACGTCGACCACGGTGACCAGGGCATCGTCCTCGTTGGAGATGTACAGCCATTTATTGTTCGGGTGCAGCGCGAACTGCTCAGGGTCGGCCCCGGATGGCAGTTGCTTGATGATTCGGCGTGTCGCCAGGTCCATGACCTGAACCGTGTCCGAGTCGCTGGCGCAGATGTACAACAGCTTGTTGTCGTGGGACAGCGTCAGACCGCGCGGCCGCTGGCCCACTTCGAGGGTCTCGACCGTTTTCAGGGTGTTCAGGTCGATCACGCTGATGGTGTCGTCCTTTTCATTGGACACATAGGCGGTGGCGGCCAGGGTCGATCCGCTGGCGCAGATCAGCATATAGGTGATGGCGGTGGCAAGTAGAGTTCGAATCATCTGAAAGTTCTCTTGTTGTTGTGTGGCGCCATCAGCGTATGGCGGAATCTGATTGCTGATCCATGTGTTTCAGGTAGTCGTCGGCCTCGGTCTGGCCGCCCTTCGATGCGCTCATCAGCCACTCCCGAGCCGCCTGCCGATCGATGGCGACGCCACGGCCTTCAGCCAGTGCGACGCCCCAGTGGTAACGCGCAAGGCTGACGTAGCTGGCGTCGTCGGGCTGCTCGGCGCCGCGCTTGAGCAATGTCGCGGCGCGTTCGAGATCCTTGTCGACGCCGCTGCCGCTCTCGTACATCTGCGCCAGCGAAATCATCGAGTAGATGTCCTCCCAGCGCCGTACACAGTCCTCGAAGATCTGCCTGGCTGCATCGAAGTTGCCGGTCTTGGCGGTGACGTAGCCGTACAGGCATTTGATCCGCTTGGGGCTGTCGATGTAGGCCTCGTATCCCAGCTCGTCGGCTCGCCCGGCGGCTGAGGTGAAGATCAGTGCTCCGGACAGCACGGCTGCAACGAGGCGCACGGCGGGAACCGTGTTCATGATTTGGCCTCGCTCATCCGGCATTCACTTTCCGGTCGATCGAAGCCCAGGGTGTCCAGTTCGCTCGTGGGATGCAGAAAACCATCCTGCGGCGAGTTGGAAACCAGCCCGCGCGGATGCACCAGTGGAATCGGCTGACGTAGCTGACCATTCCAGGGGCGGAAGGTGAGTTTGCGGCCCTTGAAGCCATCCACTGGCAGGATGTCGCTCAACGAAACCTGACGAATAGTCTGCGGGTCGGTCACACCGAGCTTGGTGATCGCGGTGGCCAGGCTGCGCACGCCGATCCAGGCGGCGAAGTCGCGATCGTTCATCCAGCGATTGGCGAGGGCTTCGAAACGCTTTTGCAGCTGCGCGGCGCCATAGGTCTCGACTGTCTTGTGCCAGCCGGTCGGGGTCATGCCCTGCGTGCCGACTACCGGGCGCGGCAGCCAGGTGTGGTAGGGCACGTACTCGCCGAAATCGCCGCGCTCATCCGCGACCACCACCACGTCGTAGTCGTCGGCTTGGGTGAACAGTGGCATGTCCGCCTGGGCGGTGCGGCGCTGGTCGTTATCGAACGACCAGGGCTTCTCTTCGATGATTTTGTGACCGAAGCGCTTGGCCGCGCGCCGCAGTGCCTCTGCGTAGGTCTGATCCTCTGGCGTCGGGCCGCTGATCAATAACCAGCGGTTCCAGCGGCGTACGGCAAGAAACTGAGCCAAGGCATCGGCCAGCATGCTGCGGCTGGGCAGGGTATGCAGCACATTGGCGAGGCAGTTTGTAGTGCGCAGTTCGTCGCTGGCGCTGCCTGCGTTAATGAGGAGGCTGTTGGGCATTGCATTGGCGAGCTGGCTCAGGTTGGCGGCCGGTGCGTTGACCACGAATAAACGTAAGCCTTCCCGATGCAGCTGACGCGCGTCTTCAAGGAGTTGCTCGGGAGTATCGCTGTTGATGGTCGTCAATGTGTAGCTGTGCTTGAGAAAACGTCCGGTGGTGTTGCTGTCGATGATGGCCAACTCGGCGCCACGCTGCCCGGCATCGATTGGCTCGGGAATCACGTTGGAGAGAAGCGGACCCGGATCCGGGCGGTAACCCAGATACCCGATCCGCACCGACAACGTCTCGCCGGGCACCGGCGCAGCGGTGGCAACAAGCGGGGCGCAGGCGAGGGCGATGAGGTAGCCGGCTCGTTGTACAAAATGGCGCATGGGCAGCTCCTATGGCGTTGCGGCCAGCATAGGAACCATGGCGGGGTGGGGAAATATGCAGAAAGTACCAGTCACTGTGTACCAAGGTAGTAAATAAGCGTCCCGCGGCTGCTCATAGGATAGGGCCACCGATAACAATAACGAGCAGACCCCTATGCCTCCATTCAAAGCGCTGGCGCTCAATTTGCTATTCCTCGGCAGCTTGATCGGCTTCGATCATGCTCACGCGACGGGTGATTTGACGTTGCGCACCCAGGCGCTGCCTGACCTCAAGTTCGGCTCCGAGGAAACGGACTACGCGGTCTCGCAGAAGGAATACCAGCTGGAAACCGGCGTTGCCTATCAGCTCAAGGTCATCACCGACGGGCAAAAGGAATGCGCGTTCCAGGCGCCCGAGTTCGCCCGGTCGATCTTCCTGCGCAAAGTCGAGGCAGGTGGCGTGGAAATCAAGGCCGTTACCCTGGTCGAGCTGGAGTTCGAGGAAGCAGGTGAGGCGGAGATCTTCTTCTTGCCGGTCAAGCCGGGCACCTACCCGTTCTACTGCAAAGGCCTGCAGAACAAGGGGATGGAAGGCCGGTTCGTGGTGAAGTAGCGCGCTCGGCCATGAATCCGGGCCTGCGCAGCGGTCCCACGACGCCGGAGACCCCATGTATGTCCGCTCTCTGGCGAATCTATTTACTGGTCACGCTGTTTTTCGTTCTGGTGGCGGCCGTCTGCCTAGCGGTGCTTTTACGTCAGGCCAGCCATGATGTGCAGCGCGAGCTCAATGCCGCGGCGGCCGTCGTCGAATACCTGAGTGAGATGGCTGAACGCGATCCCGAATCGTTGCGACCAGGGCTCACCGATAGCTTGCGGCATGTTCGCGTGAGCTGGCTGACGGCCGAAGATTCGACAGGGCATGGTGTAGATCAGACGTTCAACGACGGTCTCAGCGCCTGGCTGTATCCCGCCGAGTCGGCGCCGGCAACCGAGCGGTTACTCGCTGACGGCCGGCATCTGCGGATCAGCGTCGATCCGCGCGATGAGGTTGAAGAAGTTCGGGATTCGCTGTTGCAACTGCTGACGCTGTTTGCCCTGGCGCTGTTGCTCAGCCTGCTGGCGATCCGCTGGGCGGTGCGCCCGGGCGTGCGCGTGCTGACCGAGTTGCTCGGCGCGCTGGTGCGCATCGCCGAAGGCCGGCTCGATACTCGACTGTCGTCGCACCGCCTGCCCGAGGCGCGCCGATTGACCGATCACTTCAATCACATGGCTGCAGCCCTCGAGCAGGCGCGGGGCGATAACGATCAGCTCACCCAGGCGTTGATCGCCTTGCAGGAGCGCGAACGCACCCAGCTGGCTCAGGCCCTGCACGATGACCTCGGCCAATATGTCGCTGGTATTCGTGCACGGGCTTGTCTACTGCGTTTACAAGCCGACAAGCCGGACGCAGTACGCGATACCGCGCATCATCTGGAGCAGCACAGCCTCGATCTACAGAACGGCTTTCGCATACTGGTGCGCGATCTCTATCCGGTGATGCTCGACCACCTTTCGCTGGAAAAGGCCATCGAGCAACTTGTCGAGCAGTGGCAGGGCTCGCTGGGAATCGAGTGCCGGCTCCAGCTCCGAGGACCAATTCCGGTTTTGTCCATACAGAACAAGCTTCATCTCTATCGACTGGTGCAGGAAGCGCTGACCAATGTGGCTCGCCATGCGCAGGCCAGCAGCGTTCAGCTGCACCTGCGCGGAAGTGCGAACGGTCTTCGATTGCTGCTTCGTGATAACGGCCATGGTCAGCCGCCAGCTCGGGCAGGCGTTGGTCTGCGGTCGATGCGCGAGCGCGCCCGCTGCCTCGGCGCTCAATTGCGCTTCCGGCATCGCCCTGGAAGCGGATGGGCGCTTTATCTCGATCTGCCATTCAAAGGAGCATCGTCATGAACATCCTGTTGGTAGATGACCATGCGGTGGTTCGGCAGGGCTATGCCAGCCTGCTTACAGCCTTACTGCCGGAGGTAGTCGTGACCGAGGCCGCGAGCGGGGAGCTGGCACTGCAGCGGGTGCAGGAGGTAATTCCCAGCCTCGTCGTACTTGACCTGGGCCTGCCTGGAATCAGCGGACTGGAAACCTGTCGGCGGCTGCGCCAGCGCCTGCCGCTGCTGCCGGTGCTGATTTTCAGCATGCACGATGAGCTGGCGCTGGTCCGCCAGGCTCTCGATGCTGGCGCATCCGGCTATCTGACCAAGCGTTGTGCGCCAGACGTATTGGTCGAAGCGGTGCGCAAGGTGCTTGCTGGACAGCCATTCATCGAGCAGCCGTTGGCGACCGAGTTGGCCTGCCAGCGGCCTTCGGCCACTCCTATGAAAGGCCGTCTGGCTGAAATGACGCCACGCGAGATGGAAATATTCCTCATGCTCGCCCGTGGTATCGGCAAACGCGAGATTGCCGAGCGGCTCTGCATCAGCAGTAAGACCGTTTCCAATCACATGGCGCTGCTCAAGAGCAAACTGGCGGTCAGCTCCCAGGCGGAGATGGTGCATCTGGCCATTGATCACGGGTTGCTGCGCGTCGGTGATCGCACACTATGCGAGGCTTGAACGTTGGATCAAAAGAAGCGCCTGAGCGGTTTCGGCTTGTTCATGTTCTTGAGCTTGGACAATTGATGGTCGGCTCGTCCCGGCCGTTGCGGGCTTTTTACGAGCCCGTTCCTGATAATTTTTTCTAGCGCTCGACGTCAGGCGCACGCGCCCTTTTTCGAAAATCCGCACTGCCTCAGGTCGACTAGCTGAAGCCAATAGAAAGGCCAGCCTCACCAGGGCCCCGGTATTCCAAAAAATCGTATGGACGGTCGGCGATCAGCAGGCCAGAGCCGGCATTGCATCGAGCATCTGGTTCGAAGGCCTTCGTTCCGGATTACTCCGGCGGTAGTAAGACCAATCGCCACGGGGTCGGGAAAAATTCCCGGCAGCACCGGGAATTTTTCCCTGTCGGCGGTGCGCGGAAGCTCTCGATAATCAGTTCTGGCAGTTTGCCAGCCGACATCGGCCAGCATGGAGAGTCGCCCGCAAACCCGCCCCGGCACGATCCGCCAAACAAGAACAAGGAATGCCCATGCAATATCAGATCTGCCGCAGCTGGACGCCCCGTCGCACGCTGCTTTCGCTCGCCGTTGCCGGCTTGTTGCCTGGTTTCGCCCAGGCTGAGGAGCCACTCGAGCTCAAGAGTGATGAGGTTGTCGCCACGACTCCGCTGCCCGGCATCGATCTGCCGAAGGATCGGGTTCCGGCCAACATTCAAACCCTGGACGACGAGCGCCTGCGCAAGCTGGGAGGGCAGTCTCTGGCAGAAAAACTGCAGCGCGGTCTGCCGAGCGTCAACCTCAACGAGACCCAGGGCAACCCCTATCAGGCAGACCTGAATTACCGGGGCTTCACCGCTTCGCCGCTACTGGGCACGGCCCAAGGCCTATCGGTGTTTCTCGACGGCGTGCGCATCAATGAAGCGTTCGGCGACGTGGTGCACTGGGACCTTATTCCCCAGACCGCCATCGCTGGGGCGGCTCTGGTGCCTGGCTCCAACCCACTGTACGGCCTCAACACACTCGGCGGCGCCCTGGCGCTGGAAACCAAGCGGGGCGACACTCATCCTGGCGGCGCGGCGCAACTCTACGGCGGCTCCTTTGGCCGCTACGGTGGCTCAGTGGAGCATGGCGGCCAACATGAGGAGTTTTCCTGGTACTTGGCGGCCGAAGGGATGGATGAAGACGGCTGGCGCGACCATTCGCCGTCTGAGGTAGGCCAGCTGTTCGGCAAATTCGCCTGGACCACAGACAGCACGGACCTGGCCCTGACGCTGGCTCATGCTGACAACGATCTGATTGGTAACGGACTGATCCCCGAAAGCATGCATGAGCAGGACCGCGACGCGATTTTTACCTATCCCGACCAGACTGAGAACCGTAGCCACCTAATGGCGTTTTCCGGCAGTCACTGGCTGAGCGATAGCGACCGGCTGTCCGGCACCGTCTATTTGCGGCGCACCCGCACAGCAACCCTTAACGGTGACGGAAACGATGAGTACGAAGACGAATATGAAGAGTGGGAAGACGACGGCTTCCTGGCCGGCGAGGGTCCGGAAACCGGCGTGCTGAACCGCACCCGTACTAGCCAGCGCGCCTACGGCCTGGCCCTGCAGTGGTCCCGTCATGCCGGGGCCCACCAGTTCGCCTTTGGCCTGTCCCACGACAACACCCGCGCCAGCTTTCACCAGAGCGAGCAAGGCGGTGAGCTGACCGATAAGCGCGGCATTCTTGCCACCGAGGCCGAAGACCCAGCCAATAGCCTGTTGGGTCGCACCCGCACTTCCAGTCTCTACGCCACCGACACATGGTCGCTAACCGACGCGCTGCAGCTGACCGGCTCGCTACGCTACAACCGCACCCGGGTAGTCAACACCGATCGCATGGGAGATGACCTCAATGGCGATTTCACCTATCGCAAGCTGAACCCGGCGCTGGGGTTCGCCTGGCAGTTACAGCCCGCGGTGACCCTCTACGGCGGTTACTCCCAAGGCAATCGGGCGCCGACGCCGATCGAACTGGGTTGTGCCGATCCGGAAAATCCCTGCAGCCTGCCCAACGCCATGGCCGCCGATCCATTCCTGGAACAGGTCGTCACTCGCACCCTGGAATTTGGCGTGCGCGGCCAGCTGGCCAGCGGCACCGAATGGAACGTCACGGCCTTCCGCAGCCTTAACCACGATGATCTGCTGTTCGTCGGAACCGGTGGTAGCAAGGGTTACTTCACCAACTTCGGCCGCACAAGGCGCCAAGGTATCGAGCTGGGCCTGGCCGGCGAGCAAGGGCCGGTCGATTGGCGGGTGGATTACACCTACTTGCACGCCACGTTCCAGTCCTCTGCATGCATCCTGGCCGAGAACAACAGCACCGAGGGCGAGGGCGGCTGCCCGGATGACGAGATTCACATCTCCCGTGGCGACTACCTGCCAGGGTTGCCGAAACACAACCTCAAGCTCGGCTTGGACTGGAATCTGAACGATCGGCTTCGTATCGGTACAACTGTGCTGGCGTATTCCGAGCAGTATGTGCGGGGCAATGAGAACAATCGTCATCAGTCCAACGACGAGGTCGAGGGCAGCGGCACACTGCCGGGTTATGCGGTGGTCAATCTGAGTGCCGATTACCGCTTCGCTCGTGACTGGACTCTGTTCGGTCGGGTCGACAACCTGTTCGACAAGCGCTATGCCACGAGCGGCGCCTTGGCCGAAAACCCTTTCGTAGGCGCTGGCAATGCCTTCGAAACCGACCCGGAGGAGTGGCGCCACGAGCAGTTCATCGCGCCCGGTGCGCCGCGTGCTGGCTGGTTGGGCGTACGTTACGTTTGGGATGCGTTGTAAGCGTAAAAAACGACGGCACAGGGAGGTGCGTGTCGACGATAAAATCATTGGCCGGACCTCTCAGCAGTCGCGGAGAGGTCAGCCAGATCTCGGTTCAAGCTGCAACACAACGTGCGAAAGGACATCCAGCGCCGGATAGACGTTGGGGCAGGGATGGCGAAAGGAACCCGGCAATCCTTCGTTGAGTATGCATTTCAGGCCGGACGGTCCGTCGTCCAGGCCGAGCCTCATATCACTCGATCCAGTAGCAACGCTCGCGACTGCGCATCCAATGCAAGAAATACCATCAGCGCGGCATAGGCATCGTTGGCGGCATAACGCTGCTGCGCTTCGGCCAGATTTTTGTTAGCCCAGTTGGAAGTCGACACGCTGCGTGACTTGCTTATACCGGCACCCAGTACCGCCGCCACCGCACCGCGAAGCCCGACCTGACCCTTCTTGCCGTGATATCTCAGCGCCGAACCAAGATCGACGCTGTGCCGCAATTCGATCCCCAACCGGGAGCGCAGACGGCTACGGTCGGATGCCAGGCCGAACCCGATTTTCAGTATTCGGTCCGTTTCCAGCACCCGCTTAGCGGCCTCGACGCAACCGGGTATTCCGATCTGAAAAAGATAGGCTTTTGTTGGCGTTGCGAACTGAATGAGGTGAGGCCCGCTGGACAGCTCGCCTACTGTGAAGGTGGGTTTGGATTCGGTATCGAACCCGATCTGTGCAAAGGTCAGGATGTCGTCGACGGCCTGGGCGAATTCCTCGGGCGTCGACGGCGTGACGATACGGTCGAGGGCGAGACCGTCGAAGCGGGGCAGGCGCTCGAGGTCGGTCAACTGGGGAATGCGGATATCGATAGGGCCTCCACTTCAAGCCGCTGAATCGTCGCCCCTGGGAACGGGCGCGCACCTGCCATTAAAGCGCATGGCGCGCTGGTTCGATGCACCCGTCGTATTACTTCTCCCAGTCCACTGGGCAATCGAAGCAACCGTCCATATTGCTGCCTTGAAAGGTTGCATAGTGTCGGCGTGCGCCAGTCAGGGTCGCGTTGCCGAGATTGGCATCGTTGAGCTTGCCTTCCTGCAAATTAGCGTCGGTCAGATTCGCATGGTCGAGGTCGGCCTTGCTTAGCCAGGTCATTTCCAGGTTGGCGGCGGTGAGGTTGGCACCATGCAACTTCGCACCGCTCAAACGAGCGAATTCGAGATTGGCCGCAGTCAGGTTGGCCCCATTGAATCGCGCGGCCTGCGCGAACAGTCCCCAACCCTGAATGGCCACCAATTGCGCATCGGTGAAGTTCGCCAGACGCAGGTTGGCTTGTTGAAGACTGGCGCGGGTGAGGGTGGCGCCGGTCAAGTTGGCCTTCTCCAGATTGGCCAGGTCGAGATTGGCATGCCTCAGGTTGGCCCCGGTGAGATCGGCGCCGGTCAGATCCATCTTGCGCATGTCCTGGTTGCTCAGGTCGGCGCCGCGAAGATCGGCGTTGGCACATTTGCTTTCTGGCTGGATGACACAGCCATTGATGGTGGGCGGCTGGTCGTCAGCGTGCAGCGGCGCGCTGAGGATCACTGCGATGGGCAGCAGATAGCGGGATATGTTCATGGCGGTTCCCATGTTCGATAGGTGAAGAAAGAGCAGCCGGCTCAGGCGAGGACCGTCAGGCCAGGAGAGCGCCAACTCTGTAGGCCAATCCAGTTCATGTCCCGCCAGCTGTTCCGTGTGCGGCTGTGCTCGATCATCGAGCACAGCCGACGTCTCATCGTTTGGCGGTCTGCTTGTCCCAAGCAGGAATTTTGAAGACCCAGAACGAGCCGCCTTGAGCAACCGGCTTGGTCAGCACAGCCATCTCGCCGCCCCACAGCGGCACGGCGCCGCCATAACCAACGGTTACGCCAATGAACTGCTCGCCGTCTTGTTCCCAAGTGATCGGCGGCGCGATGATTCCGCTGCCGGTCTGGAATTTCCAGAGCTCCTCGCCGGTTTTCGCGTTGAAGGCCTTCAGGTAGCCATCACCTGTACCGGTGAACACTAGGTTGCCCTTGGTGGCGAGGACGCCGGCCCAGAGCGGCAGCGGTTCCTTGTGCTCCCAGGCGACCTTGCCGGTGGTGGGGTCCATGGCACGCAGAATCCCGACGTGATCGTCATACATGCGCTTGATGCGGAAGCCTTGGCCGAGGTAAGCGTTGCCTTTCTTGTAGCTGACCTCCTCGGTCCAGTAGTCCTCTTTCCAATGGTTGGCGGGAACGTAGAACAGGCCAGTATCCTGGCTGTAAGCCATGGGGTTCCAGTTCTTGCCGCCGAGGAAGGGCGGCGAGACTTCCACCGACTTGCCGTGCGCTTCACCGGGCTCGGGTTTCGGCGGGCGCTGACCTTCGTTTTCCACCGGTCGGCCGGTCTTCAGGTCGATATGGCTGGCCCAGGTGATGTTGTCGACGAAGGGGAAGGCGTTCTGCAGTTTGCCGTCCTCGCGGTTGACCACATAGAAAAAGCCGTTGCGGTCGGCGTGGGCCGTGGCTTTGACGGTCTTGCCATCTTTGTTCTTGTAATCGAACAGGACCAGCTCATTGTTGCCGGAGAAGTCCCAGGCATCGTTCGGTGTGTGCTGGTAGAACCACTTCACTTCGCCAGTGGTGGCGTCGACGCCAACCTGCCCAGAGGTATAGAGGCTGTCGTAATCCTTCGGATCTCCGCCATCGGCGGTGCGTGCCCAGCCGTTCCAGGGCGCCGGATTGCCCGCGCCGACGATGATGGTATTGGTTTCGGCGTCGAAGCTCGCGCTCTGCCACGGAGCGCCGCCGCCCTGGCTCCAGGCTTCCTTCTTGCCGGTGGGTGAGTTCGGGTCATCCGGCCAGGAGGGCGCCTTGATGTCGCCGGTCGGCGTGCTCTCCTTGCCGTTCAGTCGGCCAACGTGACCTTCGACGAAGGGCCGCATCCAGACTTCTTCACCCGTGTCCGGATCGCGTGCGAACAACTTGCCGACAACGCCGAATTCATCGCCGGAGCTGCCGTGGATTAGCAAAACCTTCCCGCTCTTCTGATCCTTGATCAGGGTGGGCGCGCCGGTCATCGTGTAACCCGCGCCGTGCTCGCCGAATTTCTTCTTCCAGACGACCTTGCCGGTGTCCTTGTTCAGCGCCACCACCTGAGCGTCGAGGGTGCCGAAGTAAATCTTGTCTCCATAGATGGCAGCGCCGCGGTTGACCACGTCGCAGCAAGGGCGGATGTCGTCGGGCAGGCGATGGGCGTAGCTCCAGAGGCGCTTGCCGGTACGTGAGTCGAGCGCGAACACCCGCGAGTAGGACCCCGTCACGTAGATCACGCCGTCGTGCACGATCGCCTGGGACTCCTGGCCTCGTTGTTTCTCATCGCCGAAGGAAAAGGACCAGGCCGGGGTCAGCTTGAAGACGTTCTCATCGTTCACCTGGGCCAGCGGGCTCCAGCGCTGGGCGTTGGTTCCCAGGCCGTACTGCAACACGTTTTCGGTCGAGAGGTGATCGTTGGCGATGTCATCCCAGGTGACATTCGCAGCGAGTGAAAAGCCGCTTAATGAGAGACCGCCAGCGAGCACGGCGATGGCGAGAGGGCGTTTGCTGCCCAGGGGTGATCTTGTTGTCATGGTTGGTTTCCCTTGGTCGATTCGAACGAGGCCAGGCGCTGCGCTCGCGCACTAGTCAGTGGCGTGCGGCGAGCGGCCGGCCAGGCGATTCGATTATTGGAAGGGCGTCGCGATGGCCGATACGGAAAAGCTCCCGCCGATGCAGGGAAAACTTCCCAACCGGATTGTGTTTTCGCCTTGCTACCTCGGTGCCGCGTAATAGCCGCACGAGGCCCTACTACCAAGGGAGGAGATGCAGACAACCAAAGCAGGATTCTGCCATCACAGCGCCACCGCCAAGATGACCGACATGCGCTCCGAACGGGGCTGCTTCGCTCAGGTACTCGAAAACAACGGTGGTAGTCATGAATAACAAAACCTCATTGCGCGCGCTCTTCGCTGTCGGACTTTTCGGCTTTGCCGGGTTGGCGATGGCTCATGGCGACGTCACACCACAAAAAGTCGAGACCAAAGGGCTGGCCCCTTTAGGCGAAGAGTGGGTCGAGGAAAATCCCTACCGTGCGCCAAGTGAAGACAACGCCAAGGCCGTCGAAATCGGCGCCTCCGCATACAACCAGAACTGCGCTCGCTGTCATGGCCTTGAAGCGATTTCCGGTGGTATCGCCCCGGACCTGCGTGAGCTGGAAGCCAACTACGACGGCGACGAGTGGTACAAGGAGCGGGTGATCAACGGTGCGGTTCGCGATGGCGCCGTCTACATGCCGCGCATGGCCGATTACCTCAGCCAAGAAGCGCTCTGGGCAATCCGCACTTACATCGAAAGCGAAGCTGCCAAGCGGTGATTACCATGCACCAGTTGCTCGCGGGCCTCTACCTGTTGATGTCGTGCGCGCTGGTTCAGGCGGACGTGGTAAAGGTGCGTGCATTCGACGACATCATCGATTCGGGCGTGCTCAAGGTGGCGATGTATGAAAACTTCCCGCCCTACAGCTACATGGTCGATGGCGAGGTGCGCGGGGTCGATGCCGACCTTGCGCGCAAACTGGCAGCGGGGCTGGACCTGAAAGTCGAAGTGCTGTGGGTCACGCCGGACGAGACGCTCGACGATGACCTGCGCAACTTCATCTGGAAAGGGCACTATTTGCGGCCGAACGTGTTGGCCGACGTGATGATGCGCGTGCCTTATGACCGCGAGTTCTCCTACAAGCAGAACGAGCTGGGTGAGTTGATCAACGAACTGGTAGTGATGTTCGGTCCCTATCAGCGCGAGCGTTGGCAATCTGCGTACGATGATCGCCGTCTGGAAGAAGTGCCGAGTGTCGCGGTGTTCCGCTATCACCCGGTAGGGGTGGAAGTGGAAAGCGTGCCGTCCTTCTATTTGTCCTCCGTCTTCAACGGCAGCATCAGCAAAATGCTGCATCACTATCCAACTGCCCAGGCGGCTTTCACGGCGATGCAGGCCGGGGAAGTCGACGCCACCATGGCCATGCGTGGTGAGATCGACTGGCTGCTCAAGCAAGCCAACGACGGCCACCTGAAACTGGCCGAGAACGCGTACCCGAACATGGGCAAGCAAGTCTGGGACCTCGGCATGGCCGTGCACGAATCCAATCGCCAGCTGGCCTACGCCATCGAAGGTGTATTGGAGGGGCTGATCGAAAAGGGTGATCTTGAAAAGATATACACTACCTACGGGCTGCGTTACGAGCTGCCGGAGCTGTATCAAGCTGACTGAGCGGCAACTGACAGCAAGGACCAGACACGCCGCAAGTGCCCATGCATCTGCGGCGTTTTTGTGTCTGCGCTTATTTACTCAAGATCTGGGTGAGTTCAGCCCGCGCAGCCTGCAGGAGCGGCGGTGAGGATGGTTATGACGCATAGGCCCAAATCATCATTATTGCGGAGGGTAGCCCCTAATGGCCGGCGATCAGAGGGAAAAGCTGCCGACATAACCGCATATCGGATAAGTCGAGATCAGCCCTGACCGTTCTGCCAGGTTGGTGCGGTTGCCATGCCTGATAGCAACAACGAGTTAGTTACGACCAGCGGATGAGATAGCCACTGATCGATAGCCCCACCGTTTAGAGGCTCCAGACCAAAACCGAAGGCGAGCAGAAAACTGTTGATCATTGCTATCCGCTCGGAAGCGCCGTCGCGGGATATTTACCAGTCCCACCGAAGCACTGGTGACAATCAGGCTGGAAGACAGACCCACCGTAAAGAAAGCGGCGATGTTCAGACTCGGCAGATTCCAGGCGATCATCGTCAGCAAGGTGCCGCCCCAGCCGAGCAGCAACCCCGTCATGAAAAAGGCGTGTTTGCGAAGCGAGGCGCTTTGAACTTCGGCAGGTCGTTTGATATCGATCGTGCTTAACGCAAGATCAGCTCGTCGCCACGCTCCTGCTGCCATTCGTCCAGGCTGGGCGCGGCTTGCTCGCCATCCATGCGATGGATGATCGTGAAGTAGTCCTGTTTGAAGCGGTCCTGGATGATCGCGCTACGTGGCCTAACCCGTACGGCGTAAATGCTCTGCACATTCTGGTGATCGAAGCCGCGCCAGTACTGCTCGTCTTTGAGCAGGCTATAACGATGGTTTTCGAGCGCGCCGATGACCTTCTCACTGTCCAGGCTACCTGCGCGTTGAACAGCCGCGGCCCATTGCCGAACGATGCTGTACGCGGAGGCGGCAGTGCTGCCCGGATAGCTCTGGTGCTGGTTGATATAGGCGTCGACAAACGATTGTCCTTCCGTGCTCTTCAACTGACCGGGGATGCGCCAGTTCCACGCTTCGGTGCCTATCACGTTCTCCATGACCTGCGGGCCGGCCTGCTCGACGATGCTGGCCGTGAGGTTCGGCACAATGATTTGCATCGTGCGATTGAGTTTGAGTGTGTGTGCGAGACGCATGGTCTGCACCAGGTCCTGGCCGAGCAGCACCACAACCAGCACGTCGGCATCGCTGGCGGCAGCCTTCTTCAATGCGGCCAGATACTCAGCCCGACGCGCGCCATAGGCGGTTATACGCGAATAGCCGTGGCGCGCACGGTCACGGCTGCTCGTGGCTTCGCGCAAGGCCTGCTCCATGCTTTCACCCCAGGAATCATCGAGGCTGATGTAGTGATAGCGGCGGTTGGGCAAGTGCCAACTTAGATACTCACCGAGTACGCGGGCGCTCATCCAGGCACTGTTGGATTCCCGAAACAGATAACGCTGGCCGTCGCGTCCGGTTATCGCATTGGCGTAACCCAACGTAGGGAAAAACAGCAGCCCGAGTTCACGGGCGCGCTGGCCAGCGGCGACCGCCTCTTCACTGGTGGCGCCGCCTAACACCATGGAGGCGCCTTGTGCGGCGAATCGGTCGATATTGGCCCGGGCTTTTTCTCCACGCGCCGCCGAGTTGCGGCTGATGAGCTCGAGCGGTCTGCCGAGCACGCCGTCCTGTCGATTGATAGCCTTGATGGCGAGCAGTGCGCCGCGGCGCAACTCCAGGCCTTCGGATTTGTAGTTACCGGTGCTCGGGTAGTTCAAGCCCAGGCGAATCGTTTGAGCACCGTGAGCATTGACGGCGAGGGCCGCCAGTAGGGCAAAGATGAAAGGGCGAAGCATGGCTCGTGTCCTTGTGAGCGAAGGGGCGTCCGTTGTACGGCCTGAGGTCAGGATGCGGAATTGTCTTTTCAGGCATATGAGCCTCGACTTCAGTGCGGGTGTGCCAGCCGGGCAAGCCATTGCAATGCTGAAACAGCGCTCCCGGCAGCGCGGTATTGCTACCAAGGGATGAGTGAAATCGGTACTGGGTGCAATTGTTGGCAAACCGCCTCGGACGAAGAATCGGCACTAGACCGGGAAAACTTCCCGGCGACGATAACAATGAACCCGTAGAGGTAGCCGCAATGAAGCACACCGGTCTTCGCAAGCCCTTCGTCTTGACAGCGCTTTGCGCCGCCATGGCGTTGTCCAGCGTGTCGGCCTGGGCTGTCACCGACCAGGAAATTCTCGATGACGCCAAATCTACCGATCAGATCGTGACCAATGGCCTGGGCCTGAAAGGGCAGCGCTACAGCACCCTGGACAAGCTGAATACTGAAAACGTCAGCCAGCTTCGCCCGGTCTGGGGTTTCTCCTTGGGGGGAGAAAAACAGCGCGGCCAGGAAGCACAGCCGTTGATAAAGGACGGCGTGATGTACCTCACCGGCTCTTATTCGCGGGTTTTTGCTGTTGACGCGCGCACCGGCAAAGAGCTGTGGCAGTACGACGCGCGTTTGCCCGACGGCATCATGCCCTGCTGCGACGTGATCAATCGTGGTGTGGCGCTGTATGGCGACCTCGTGATCTTCGGCACGCTCGACGCCAAGCTGGTCGCGCTGAACAAGGACACCGGTAAAGTCGTCTGGAAAAAGACCGTTGCGGATTACAAGGCCGGCTACTCCATCTCCGCCGCACCGATGATCGTCAAAGGCAAGCTGATCACCGGCGTTGCCGGGGGTGAATTCGGCGTTGTGGGCAAGATCGAAGCTTATGATCCGAAGAATGGCGAGCTGCTGTGGACCCGTCCGACCGTCGAAGGCCACATGGGCTACGTGATGAAGGACGGAAAGAAGGTCGAAAACGGCATCTCCGGCGGGGAAGCTGGCAAGACGTGGCCAGGCGATCTCTGGAAGACTGGCGGCGCGGCGCCTTGGTTGGGCGGCTATTACGATGCGGATACCGATTCGCTGTTGTTCGGTACCGGCAACCCCTCGCCTTGGAACTCGCACCTGCGGCCGGGCGACAACTTGTTTTCTTCCTCGCGCCTGGCTCTGGACCCGGACGATGGTTCGATCAAATGGCACTTCCAGTCTACGCCGCATGACGGCTGGGATTATGACGGTGTGAACGAGCTGATCTCCTTCGATTACCAGGAAGGTGGCAAGACCATCAAGGCCGCCGGTACCGCCGACCGAAACGGCTTTTTCTATGTGCTCGACCGCACCAACGGCAAGTTCATCCGTGGCTTCCCGTTCGTGGATAAGATCACCTGGGCCAAAGGCCTCGACAAAAACGGCCGGCCAATCTACGACGACGCCAACCGTCCCGGCGCGCCGGGAGATGCGGACAAGGGCAAGTCGGTCTTCGTCGCGCCGTCATTCCTCGGCGGCAAGAACTGGATGCCGATGGCCTACAGCCAGGACACCGGGCTGTTCTACGTGCCATCGAACGAGTGGGGCATGGACATCTGGAACGAGGGCGTTGCCTACAAGAAGGGTGCCGCTTATCTAGGCGCAGGCTTCACGATCCATCCGCTGAACGAGGAGTACATCGGCGTTCTTCGCGCAATCGATCCGAAGACCGGCAAGGAAGTCTGGCGCTACGAAAACTACGCGCCGCTGTGGGGTGGTGTGCTGGCGACCAAAGGCAACCTGGTTTTCACCGGCAATCCTGAAGGGTTCCTGATGGCCTTCGACGCCAAAACCGGCAAGAAGGTGTATGAGTTCAACACCGGTTCCGGCGTGATCGGTTCGCCGGTCACCTGGGAAATGGACGGCGAGCAATACGTCTCCGTGCTTTCTGGCTGGGGTGGCGCGGTTCCGCTGTGGGGTGGAGAAGTTGCCAAGCGCATCAAAGACTTCAACCAGGGCGGCATGGTCTGGACGTTCAAGCTGCCGAAGGAACAGGTCGTCGCCAAGCGTTGATGGCCCTGCGGTAAAAATGGAAGGCCGGCTTATCGCCGGCCTTTTCGTTCGCGCCATCTGCTCACGGGACGGTCGCCACAGGGGAGGGCGGGGCGGCCGCGCAGTTGCAACCCATCAGTTCCTCTTTGTCTCGACGCCGCGTGATGAGTTACGGGCGCCGCTAAGCCGTGCGGGGTACCGTTTGGGCCGTTGGGGAATGAAACCCATCAATTCATTGGGCCTACTTTGCGCCGGGGCCAGCACTGTCAACGCTCTGCAAGTGCCCGTTAAAGCCTTGACGTCTACTACCAAATGAGGACGGCTTCTGTCCCTTGGGTGCATTCCGGCAGGCGGCCCGCGCTGCCTAAGATCGCTCCATGTCCTGTCCACCTCCCGGTCAGGCTCCGACAAGTAGAAATTAGAGAGGCCGCTCATGATTTACGCCCAACCCGGAACTGCAGGCGCTGTCATTTCATTCAAGCCACGCTACGGCAACTACATCGGCGGTGAATTCGTTCCGCCAGTCAAGGGCGAGTATTTCATCAACACCTCGCCGGTCAATGGTGAAGTGATCGCCGAATTTCCACGCTCCGGCGCCGAAGACATCGAGCGCGCCCTGGATGCTGCCCATGCCGCTGCGGATGCCTGGGGCAAGACCTCGGTTCAGGACCGTGCGCTGGTCCTGCTGAAAATCGCTGATCGCATCGAAGCCAACCTGGAAAAACTGGCCATCGCCGAAACCTGGGACAACGGCAAGGCCGTTCGCGAAACCCTGAATGCCGACGTGCCGCTGGCCGCCGACCATTTCCGCTACTTCGCCGGTTGTATTCGCGCCCAGGAAGGCAGCGCTGCCGAGATCAACGAGCACACCGCTGCGTACCATTTTCACGAGCCGCTGGGTGTGGTCGGTCAAATCATCCCGTGGAATTTTCCGCTGCTAATGGCGGCGTGGAAGCTGGCTCCAGCCCTGGCTGCAGGAAACTGTGTGGTGCTCAAGCCAGCCGAGCAGACGCCGCTGTCGATCATGGTGTTCGCCGAGCTGATCGGCGATCTGCTGCCGGCAGGTGTGTTCAACATCGTGCAGGGATTCGGCAAAGAGGCAGGTCAGGCGCTGGCCACCAGTACTCGCATCGCCAAGATCGCCTTTACCGGCTCCACCCCTGTCGGTTCGCACATCATGCGTTGCGCTGCCGAGAACATCATCCCGAGTACGGTCGAGCTGGGTGGCAAGTCGCCGAACATCTTCTTCGAAGACATCATGAATGCCGAGCCGGCCTTCATCGAGAAAGCCGCCGAAGGTTTGGTGCTGGCATTCTTCAACCAGGGCGAGATTTGCACCTGCCCGTCACGCGCACTGATTCAGGAATCCATTTTCGAACCCTTCATGGAAGTGGTGATGAAAAAGATCAAGGCGATCAAGCGTGGTCACCCGCTCGATACCGACACCATGGTCGGCGCACAGGCGTCCGAGCAGCAGTTCGACAAAATCCTTTCCTACATGGAAATCGCGCAGCAGGAAGGCGCGCAGATTCTCACCGGGGGTGCGGCCGAGAAGCTCGAAGGTGGCTTGGCCACCGGTTATTACGTGCAGCCGACCCTGATCAAGGGGCATAACAAGATGCGTGTGTTCCAGGAAGAGATCTTCGGACCGGTAGTCGGTGTCGCCACCTTCAAAGACGAAGCAGAAGCCCTGGCGATCGCCAACGACACCGAGTTCGGTCTGGGCGCTGGCGTCTGGACCCGCGACATCAACCGGGCGTATCGCATGGGTCGCGGCATCAAGGCCGGTCGCGTTTGGACCAACTGCTATCACCTGTACCCGGCGCACGCGGCATTCGGCGGCTACAAGAAGTCCGGTGTTGGTCGCGAGACGCACAAAATGATGCTCGACCATTACCAGCAGACCAAGAACCTGCTGATCAGCTACGACATCAATCCGCTCGGATTCTTCTGACCTCGGAGGACCCGGTGCGTCGCTCCTACGCGCCGGCTTAACTTGCTTGCACTGAACGTGCGGGGGCTACTCTGGCTTCGAGAGTCATGGGTGGTTCATCAACGCAACGCGGCCTTTTGGCCGCGTTTTTTTTGCAGCCCCAACGAGCAGCATTTGGCACTTCAGTCCGGCCCTGTGCAGGGTGCCCCTGGTTCAGCACAACTCAAAGTCCTGATGACGAATTACCGATGCCCGTCATTCAAACCCGCACAGCTGAATCAGGCGTCTGCGCAACCGCGCCGTGCGGCTCCGATGAAAGGAGCAGCGCTGAATCGGCACGGCTGGGTCATCAGAGTAAGCGCTCCAGGCTCCGACAACGGAGCGGCGATCATGAGGTACTACCAACGCAGAGCACTGTCTCCTTCCAAAGTACCATTCCGCTTTTAGCGAATCAGGGTGCTTAATGGGACGTCGGAATAT
>NZ_CEXBBO010000037.1:0-39169 GCF_982611455.1 Stutzerimonas sp. | reverse complement strand
GGGCGGTTTTGCTCGGGCATGGTCCCCATCCTCGGCGAGCCAATGTATGCGCCTGGATTCCAGTTTTGCCGACCATGCTTGCGTAACCACGTTAGAACGGTCGTCTTGCCTTGAATCCCGTAACGCTCCTGAGCCTCTTTATAACTCAGCTCGCCTTTTTCGACCTGGTCGACGACCGACAATTTAAAAGTCATCGTGTAGTCCCGCTGGCTGCGTCTTTTTGCTGCTTCCATTACATCCTCCTGAAAATCGATCAGAAGGTGTAAACCCTATTCAGGACGGGACAGTAGGATCATAAAAGGGCCTCCCGGTCTTGCGCGGCTGCAACTTGCATAAGCCCAGCACACCCAAATCAGGCGCCCCACATACGCTTCGATCACTCGCACCAGATGGTCTGGTACCAGCTACTCCAGCGAAACCGGGAACAGACTGCCCTGGCTAAGCGCCTCACCTTGAATGTAATACATACGAAAATGCCCGTATCTCGCGATACGGGCATTTTCTATAACCACCGCTTAGACCGCTAGGTTTTCACACAGTCTGTTCGGCGGGGTTTTTCACAACACTGGCACAGATTACTGAACCTGTGCTTCAACCTCAGCTTCTACGCGACGGTTGATTTGACGACCTTCATCGGTGCTGTTGTCAGCAACCGGACGGGTTTCGCCATAACCAACCGAATCAACACGCTGATTTTCCACGCCGTACTGATTGACCAGCACGTCGCGAACGGCCTGAGCACGACGCTCGGACAAGCGCTGGTTGTATTGATCGGTACCCACCGAGTCAGTGTGACCTTCGACGGTGGTGCTGGTCTGTGGGTATTGCTGCATGAAGTCAGCCAGGTTCTTGATGTCGCTATAGCTCTCTTCACGAACACGGGCCTTATCGAAATCGAACTTGACGTCCAACTCAACACGAACCAATTCTGGTTCCGGCTCTGGTTCGGTATCGACGATCGGAGCCGGTGCCGGCTCAGGAGTCGGCTCAACCTGGGCGACCTGCTGTTGCGCGCCGCCACCGAAGTTCAAACCGACGCCTACGCCAGCCATCCACTCGCTGTCACCAGCATCGATGTTATGCATGCCATCGACGCTGGCTTTGGCGAAGAAGTTCTCGGTGAAGTAGTACTTCAAACCTGCTCCGATATTCGCGAAGGTGCTGTGATCGCGACCACTACGTGCAGCCTGGCCAATGCTCTGGTGAGCCATACCGGCGGAAACGTAAGGACGCAGACCTACGCCCGGCTGACCGAAGTGATAAGCCGCATCAAGAGAAGTCAGGCTGCCCTTGATGTTCTTGTGACCGCCGCCCGCTACTGGCTCGTCCGATGTGACGTCATGGTATTCACCATAGGACAGGCCCAGGGAGACATCATCGGTGAGAAAATAGCTGGCACCAGCGCCATAGAGCTCGCCTTCGTCTTCGAAGCCACGGGAGCTATCGGAGAAGTAATGCTTACCGAACGCTTCCACCTCTACGGCGCCTTGGCCCTGGGCCAGCGCGCTAACAGAAGTGGCGGCAACCAACGATCCAATTACAACGCCTAAGGTGTTTTTAAGCTTCATCCGTAAATCCCCATCTGGTGGTTAGTATCAGAACAATCTAAGGAAACCGGCTAACTAAGGCCCAAGCTGTTCGCTACCACTATGACAACTTCGAGCCGTTAAGTTTCAGCTATGCCGGAAAATTTTTCGCGAAGCTTATCAAGCGCTCGCTTGTAACGCATCTTCGTTGCGCTTAGCCCCATATGCATGATGTCGGCGATTTCCTGAAACTCAAGTTCTGCTACAAATCGCAGCACCAGAATTTCCCGATCTATCTGATTCACATGCACAAGCCAATGCTCAAGCCCTGTCTTCTCGGTGACGATCGGGGCCTTTTCGTCGGAGGCCTCTTCAAGCGGATCCAGGCTCAGCGCATCAAGCAACCGCCGTTTGCGCCGTTCTTTGCGGTACTGGGTAATACACTCATTGTAAGTAATGCTATATAGCCAAGTTTTAAACTTCGATTTTCCTTCAAAGTTTTTCAACCCGTACAATACTTTAAGCATTACCTCTTGACATACGTCGTCGGCGTCTCGGTCGTTACCAAGATATCGGGCGCATACATTGAAAAGAGTGCGCTGATATCGTCGCATCAGTTCTTCGTACGCACGCGTTATATGAAACAACTCGACATGGGCACGCTGCACCAGCTCTTCATCAGAAAGCTTGCGTGGGTCATAGCTCATGGTGGGCGGATGGGCTTTAGTCAAGACGCTTCGAACCGGCAATCAAGGTCGTGGCCACCATTCACAGGAGCCAGCGAAAAGGGGCGGCGCACTTTAGCAGATTACCGAGCCTAGCGGCTGCCGACACGCTGCTCCAGCAGCACTCTATTTGCAATCGAAACCAACTCGCCATCATCGGTAAGCAGCAAAGTTTTCGCTGTTCCGATTTCCTCGATCTCACCGTTCAGATCCAAGCCCTCGAGCCTGACGCGCTGCCCAACTTCGTAAAGTTCGCGTACATAGATGCCAGCGAGAATCTGGCTGACCAGCTCGCGACTGCCCAAGCCAAGCGCCAGCGCGACGGCGAGCCCTACGGAGATCAGGGCTATAGCGATTACGTAATTGAGCAGCTCGGTTTTTACTTCCAGTTGCCCAATTGCAACCGAAATACTGATAATTATCACCAGCCCTTGAGCGATGCGGCCAAGACCGCTGGCATATTCGAGACCAACACCTTCGGCAGCGCCTCGCACCAGACCGTTGACCAGCTGCGCCAACAGCACGCCGGCGAGCAGAATCAATGCCGCGCCGAATACCTTTGGCACGTAAAGCGCCAACATATCGAGGACCGCCGACACTCGTGCAAGCCCTAGGGATTCGGCCGCCGACACGAGAAAAACCAACAGCACGAACCAGTAAACGATCCTACCGATCAGCGCGGAGACCGGCACGCGGATTCCTCCACGGCCAAGCAGTTTGGTTACGCCCGTCCCAGCTACCAGCCGATCGAGGCCTACCTTTGCCAAGACCTTAGAGAGCAGCGTGTCCAACAGTTTGGCCACTACGAAACCGACTGCCACGACCAACAACGCACCAAACAAACGCGGAATAAAAGCGGCAATCGGCGCCCATAGCGCGCTCATTGCACCTATCAAGCTTTGGCTCCAGGGATCGAGTTCCATGATCAGTCAGCCTTTATCGAAGAAGAATTCGTGTGCCGACGCGTCACAGCCGACATATGCGGCGCGCTGCCGCTGAGTGCGATCAGTATCGCCTGGAGCCAATGGCCCATCAGGCCGAACAGATCGCCTGCACCCACTTGGCGATTGGCAGTCTTCAGGACACGATCCAGACAGGCATCGTCATCATGCGCAGACTGCGCATTGAGCATGTCTCGCAGCGACTCTTCAAAGGGATCGCGCATGTTCACCTCGCTTAACTATCTGACCTAGACGGCATATCAGCAGGCTCAGTCACATTCACACCCATTTCAGGCGCCGAAAAATCCACCACTGAAAACCTGCAACCGCACCGATCATTGCGCAAGCCAAGGCGAAACCGTACGGATTTTCCGATCCAGGAATGCCACCAACGTTGATTCCAAGCAGTCCGGTAAGAAAGCTCATCGGCAGGAAGAAGCCGGTGATAATGCCCAGCAGATACATGGTTTTGTTCATGCGTTCACGCATGCGCCGCTCTTCCGCCTCGAGAACGAGGTTGGCCCGTTCACGCACCAACTCCAGCTCCTCGAGATAGCGGATCAGGCGGTTGCTCAGCTCGTTCCAATAATCCGTATCGTCTTCGACGAACCATGGCAGCCGATTGCGAGTTAATTGACCGTAGATTTCGCGCTGCGGCAGTAAAAAACGCCGTAGGCTCGCGGCTTGCCGACGCAACGTGAGCATTTTGTCCTGAGGCGGCGTGTAACGCTCATCGGTTTCGATGCGATCCTCCTCCTCGTCCAGCTTCTCGGTCAGAGCCGCAACCAGATCGTCAACTCGATCAGTAAGCGCATCAGCCAGACCGAGCAGAATCTCCGAAGAGGTTTTCGGCCCAACACCTGCCTCCAACTGTTGTATTACCGCCTCGGTCGAACGCAGCGGACGCAAGCGGAGCGAAATGACCCGGCGCGCACCGGCGAATACTCTCAACGAGACCATATCCTCCGGCTCGGCGTCAGGATTGAGATTGACGCCACGCAGAAACAACAGCAGCTCATCGCCAGACAAGGCAAGCGACCGCGGTCTTGTGTTCTCCTCCAGTAGAACGTCGCAAGCGAAAGCACTCAAACCGCTGCGCTTGCGTAGCCAGCTTTGAGCGTCGGGCTGGCTACGGTCCCAGTGGAGCCAAAGGCTCTCCGTCTCGCGCAGTTCCAACGCAGCAAGATCCGCATAGGCGACCTGACGCGCCCCACCCTGCCCGTCCAGCACCAAGGCGTGCAACAACCCTGATTGAGCATTATCGTCAGACAGCATCTTCGCCTCTTCAAATTGCAAAAAACCCGGCAAAGCCGGGCTCGGTAAACGGAAGCTCGAATCAGTCCGGCATTTTCAGAGCTTCAGGCGAAACCACAATGCCATTGTTATCGGCGTATATGTAGTCACCAGGGCGAAACGTCACACCACAAAAAGTCACCGGGATATTCAGGTCACCAATACCACGTTTGTCAGTTTTCATTGGATGACTGGCAAGCGCCTGGACGCCGAGCTCAGTCTGCGAAATGACATCCACATCACGGATGCAACCGTAAATGACCATCCCTTCCCAGCCGTTGCGGGCAGCCTTTTCGGCCAACATATCGCCCAATAGCGCGCGGCGCAGCGATCCACCACCATCCACCACCAGCACCTTGCCGGCACCCTCTACGTCAACCTGTTCCCTTACCAGCGAGTTGTCCTCGAAGCATTTGATAGTGACGATCTGTCCGCCGAACGAATCACGGCCGCCAAAATTGCTGAAGATCGGCTCCACCACCTGAACCAGATCAGGGTAGGCATCGCACAGATCAGGAGTGACGTATTGCATAAGGAATCTCCTTCTCGAAAAACCGTTTCGGACCTCGCTGCCAGCCCGATTACCACCACAAATCCACGGAGAAAACCGCAGCGAATGGTGCGGCACATTGACGGGCCTGCCATTGACCACATCGAACCAGAGCATGCGCGCCTGACGGCAGCCATTCTGCAAGCGTAAAAACGACCGCATGCAACAAAACATGCACCCTTCGATTCACGACAAAAGGGGCGGAAGATCCGCCCCTTTTGTTCGCCTGGGATGTCAGTTGATTTCGGCGTCCGCCAGGAAGAACCAAGTATCCAAAACCGAGTCCGGATTCAACGAAACGCTCTCAATGCCCTGCTCCATCAGCCACTTCGCCAGGTCTGGATGATCGGAGGGACCCTGACCGCAAATGCCAATATATTTTCCGGCCTTGTTGCAGGCTTCGATCGCGTTGGCCAGCAGCTTCTTGACCGCCGGATTACGTTCGTCGAACAGATGCGCGATGATGCCCGAATCGCGGTCCAGCCCCAGAGTCAGCTGAGTCATATCGTTGGAACCGATGGAGAAACCATCGAAGAATTCGAGGAACTCGTCAGCTAGCAACGCGTTGGATGGCAGCTCGCACATCATGATGATGCGCAGGCCGTTCTCGCCACGCTTGAGACCGAACTGGCCGAGAATATCGATGACTTGCGACGCCTCACCCAAGGTGCGCACGAAGGGCACCATGAGCTCGACGTTGGTCAATCCCATCTCGTCGCGAACCTTGCGCATCGCGCGGCACTCAAGCTCGAAGCAGTCACGGAAGGATTCGCTGATGTAGCGCGAAGCGCCGCGGAAGCCGAGCATTGGGTTTTCTTCTTCCGGCTCGTAGAGCTTGCCACCAATCAGGTTGGCATACTCGTTGGACTTGAAGTCCGACAGTCGCACGATGACCTTCTTCGGCCAGAACGCAGCAGCCAGAGTACTCACACCCTCAACCAGCTTCTCGACGTAGAAATCGACTGGATCACCGTAACCGGCAATGCGCTTCTCGACGCTACCCTTGACGTCGGCTGGCAGTCCATCGAAGTTGAGCAAAGCCTTCGGGTGAACCCCGATCATGCGGTTGATGATGAATTCGAGACGGGCCAGACCGACGCCTTCGTTCGGTAGCTGGGCGAAATCGAATGCGCGATCCGGATTGCCGACGTTCATCATGATCTTGAACGGCAGTTCAGGCATGGCATCGACAGAGTTCTGACGGATATCGAAGCCCAGTTCGCCTTCGAAGATCAGACCGGTGTCGCCCTCGGCGCAGGTGACAGTGACGCGCTGGCCGTCCTTCAACAACTCGGTTGCGTTGCCGCAGCCGACGACCGCCGGAATACCTAGCTCACGGGCAATGATGGCCGCGTGGCAGGTGCGCCCGCCGCGGTTGGTGACGATGGCGCTGGCACGCTTCATCACAGGCTCCCAATCCGGGTCGGTCATATCGGATACCAACACGTCGCCCGGCTGGACTTTGTCCATCTCGGATACGTCGTGAATGATCTTCACCGGACCGGCGCCGATGCGCTGACCGATGGCACGGCCCTCGACGAGCACCTTGCCCTTTTCCTTCAGCAGGTAACGTTCCATGACGTTGCCGCTGCTGCGGCTCTTTACAGTCTCCGGGCGCGCCTGAACGATGTATAACTGATTGTCATCGCCGTCTTTGGCCCACTCGATATCCATCGGACGGCCGTAGTGCTTCTCGATGATCATTGCCTGTCTGGCAAGATTGGTGACTTCTTCGTCGCTCAGGCAGAAGCGCATACGCTCGGCCTGGTCGACATCGACGGTCTTGACCGACTTGCCGGCGCTGGCTTCTTCGCCATAAATCATCTTGATTGCTTTGCTGCCTAGGTTGCGGCGCAGGATTGCAGGACGGCCGGCTTCAAGCGTGTGCTTGTGCACATAGAATTCGTCAGGGTTGACCGCACCCTGCACCACGGTTTCGCCGAGGCCATAGGCGCCGGTGATGAATACGACGCCGCGGAATCCCGACTCAGTGTCCAGCGTGAACATCACGCCGGCGGTGCCCGTCTCGGAACGTACCATGCGCTGCACACCCGCAGACAAGGCGACCAGTTTGTGATCGAATCCCTGGTGAACGCGGTAGGCAATAGCGCGGTCGTTGAACAGAGATGCGAAGACTTCCTTGGCGGCACGAATCACGTTGTCGACGCCGCGAATGTTCAGAAAAGTTTCCTGCTGACCCGCAAAGGACGCATCCGGCAAGTCTTCGGCCGTGGCCGAGGAGCGGACCGCAACGGCCATTTGTTCGTTGCCAGCGGTCATCTCGGCAAATGCGGCACGGATATCGGCGTCCAGCTTAGGCGGAAATTCGGCGTCCATGACCCAACCGCGAATCTGCGAGCCGGCTTTGGCGAGGGCATTGACGTCATCCACGTCCAGCGCATCGAGAAGCGCATGGATCTGCTCGTTGAGACCGCTGAGCTCCATGAAATCACGATAGGCCTGGGCCGTAGTGGCGAAACCACCAGGCACCGATACACCCGCGCCTGCGAGGTTGCTGATCATCTCGCCCAGGGAGGCGTTCTTGCCCCCTACACGCTCAACGTCATGATTGCCGAGCTTATCGAGGGAAACTACGTACTCTACCAAGGTGATCACTCCACATGTTGTGTTGGAAACTCAGTTCGTGCCCATCCGAGGCACGGTGGTCTGGCCCTGCAAAATAAGTAACAATGCCCGCCAATCGAGGCTCGGCGAAGGGGCCTACTATAGCTGAGAACCGTTCTTGACTTAAGGTCCCAGGCGCAATGAAACGAACTGCATTTTTCATATCCGACGGTACCGGGATTACAGCCGAAACACTCGGCCAAAGCCTGTTGGCACAGTTCGAAACTATCAACTTCATCAAGCTCACCCGGCCATATATCGATACGGCTGAAAAAGCGCGGGCAATGGTACAGCAAATCAATAAAGCGGCGGAAAGCGACGGCGCGCGTCCGATCATATTCGATACGCTGGTAAACCAGGAGATTCGCGACATCCTGGCTGAATCTAATGGCTTCATGATCGACATTTTTTCGTCCTTCCTTGCTCCGCTGGAACATGAACTGATGTCACGCTCCTCCTATTCGGTCGGCAAATCGCACTCGATCAGCCATAACGCCAATTACATGGAGCGAATCGACGCGGTCAACTTCGCCCTGGACAACGATGACGGTGCTCGCACGCACTACTACGACAAGGCAGATCTGATTTTGGTCGGTGTCTCCCGGTGCGGCAAAACACCCACCTGCTTGTACATGGCGATGCAGTACGGCATCCGGGCCGCCAACTACCCACTGACCGAAGACGACATGGAGCGCCTGCAACTTCCGACCGCTCTCAAAACCCACCGAGACAAGCTCTTCGGCCTGACGATAGATCCGGACCGCCTGACTGCCATCCGCCACGAGCGTAAACCGAACAGTCGTTACGCCAGCTACGCTCAGTGCGAGTTCGAGGTTCGCGAGGTGGAAAACCTCTTCCGCCGCGAGAACATCAACTACATCAACTCCACACATTTCTCGGTGGAAGAGATATCCGCCAAGATTCTTGTCGAGAAGGGCGTCGAGCGCCGGCTCAAATAAGTGCCGTTTCGCTAGACAACAAAAAGTCCGCTTAGTGCGGACTTTCTGCATCAGACCTCTCGTTTTATAAGGCTGCCAAAATAGTCGAGCCCGGTTGATCATGAGCTGAACAGCTGCCGAGTCCGACGCTGGTAATCACAACCCATTACCCGGCACGCGCACCCAGCCTTCCATCAGAATCCGCGCGCTCCGGCTCATGCTTGCCTTCAGCACCGTCCACTCACCGTTGACTTGGCGGGCTTCAGCACCCACTCGCAAGGTGCCGGACGGGTGCCCAAACACCACTGCCGAGCGATCGCCGCCTCCGGCCGCAAGGTTGACCAGCGTGCCCGGAATCGAGGCCGCCGTTCCAATGGCGACGGCGGCCGTACCCATCATCGCGTGATGCAGCTTGCCCATCGATAGCGCGCGCACCAGCAGATCTATATCAGCGGCGCTCACGGCTTTGCCGCTGGATGAAACGTAGTCAGCTGGCTTGGCGACAAAGGCCACCTTTGGCGTGTGCTGACGTTTGGCAGCCTCGTCGAGAGTCGCGATCAGGCCCATGCGCAGCGCACCGTGGGCACGGATAACCTCGAACATGGCCAACGTCTTGGGATCCCCGTTGATAGCGTCCTGCAGTTCCGTACCGACGAAGCCGATGTCTTCGGCATTGATAAAGACGGTCGGGATACCCGCATTGATCATGGTCGCCTTCAGGACGCCGACACCGGGCACGTCCAGGTCATCGACCAGATTTCCCGTGGGAAACATCGAGCCGCCGCCCTCGCCTTCGCCCTCATCGGCGGGATCGATGAATTCCAGCACGATTTCAGCGGCCGGAAACGTCACGCCGTCTAATTCAAAATCACCGGTTTCCTGCACCTCGCCGTTGCTAACCGGCACATGGGCGATGATGGTCTTGCCGATGTTGGCTTGCCAGATGCGCACGATGCAGACACCGTCCCGAGGAATCCGATCTGGATCGACGAACCCCGCGTGCAGCGCGAACGCGCCGGCAGCCGTCGAGAGGTTGCCGCAGTTACCACTCCAGTCGACAAAGGCACTGTCGATCGACACTTGGCCATAGAGATATTCAACGTCGTGTTCAGGGCGTTCACTCTTGGACAGAATGACGCATTTGCTGGTGCTAGAGGTCGCGCCACCCATGCCATCGGTGTGCTTGGCATAGGGATCGGGACTGCCAATGATGCGCATGAACAGCTTGTCACGCGCCTCGCCCGGCACCTGCGCAGCAGGTGGAAGATCCTGCAGGCGGAAGAACACGCCTTTGCTGGTGCCGCCGCGCATATAGGTAGCCGGAATTTTCAGTTGCGGTGCATGGGCCATGGAAAACCTTCCTTATCAAATGCCGTGACCCACTGGCCACAGCACGAATTCAACATCAGGCGACGCTACCGCCTTGGGCGGCGCCGCCTAGCAACGCCCTCAGGATTGGTTGAGGAAATCCTTCGCGAAGCGCTGGAGCACACCGCCGGCCTCATAGATCGATACTTCTTCCGCCGTATCGAGGCGGCACGTGACTGGCACTTCTACACGCTCGCCATTCTTGCGCGTGATCACCAATGTCAGCGTGGCGCGCGGCGTCCACTCACCGACCACGTCATAGGTTTCGCTACCGTCGATACCCAGCGTCAGGCGTGTAGTGCCCGACCTGAATTCGAGCGGCAGCACGCCCATGCCCACCAAGTTGGTGCGATGGATACGCTCGAAACCTTCGGCCACGATCGCCTCCACACCGGCCAGCCGAACGCCCTTGGCCGCCCAGTCACGGGACGAACCCTGACCGTAGTCGGCGCCAGCGATGATGATCAGCGGCTGCTTACGCTGCATGTAGGTTTCGATCGCCTCCCACATGCGCATCACCTTGCCCTCCGGCTCGACGCGAGTCAGCGATCCTTTCTTCACCTGGCCGTCGACCACCGCCATCTCGTTTACCAACTGCGGATTGGCAAAGGTGGCGCGCTGAGCGGTCAGGTGATCGCCCCGGTGAGTGGCATAGGAGTTGAAGTCCTCTTCCGGCAACCCCATTTTCGCCAGGTATTCGCCAGCGGCGCTGTCCAGCAGAATCGCATTGGATGGCGACAGGTGATCAGTGGTGATGTTGTCGGGCAGCACCGCCAGCGGGCGCATGCCCTTCAGTGACCGCTCACCCGCCAGTGCGCCTTCCCAGTACGGCGGACGGCGAATGTAGGTGGACGTGGGTCGCCAGTCATAAAGGGGACTTTCGGCTTCTACCACGGTACCCAGATCGAACATCGGAATGTAGATCTGCTTGAACTGCTCTGGCTTTACCGAGGCTGCAACGATGCGATCGATCTCTTCATCGCTCGGCCATAGGTCCTTGAGCGTGACCGAATTGCCCGACTGGTCATGGCCAAGCACATCCTTTTCAATGTCGAAACGCACGGTACCGGCAATGGCATAGGCAACCACCAGCGGTGGCGATGCGAGAAACGCCTGCTTGGCATAGGGATGAATGCGACCATCGAAGTTGCGGTTCCCCGACAGCACGGCGGTGGCGTACAGGTCGCGATCGATGATTTCCTGCTGAATCTTTGGATCCAGCGCGCCGGACATGCCGTTACACGTGGTGCAAGCGTAAGCGACGATACCGAAGCCGAGCTGTTCCATTTCCGACAACAGGCCGGCGTCCTCCAGATACAGCTTGGCAACCTTGGAGCCTGGCGCGAAGGACGTTTTGACCCACGGCTTGCGCGTCAGGCCCAGCTCATTGGCCTTCTTCGCCAGTAGGCCAGCCGCAACCACATTGCGCGGGTTGGACGTATTGGTGCAGCTGGTAATCGCGGCGATGATTACCGCGCCGTCTGGCATCAGGCCCTGCGCTTCTTCGGCCAGTGCCTTATCCAGATCCGCGGCAATCCCTCGCTCATGCAGCGCGGACGTTGGCAAGCGACGATGAGGATTGGACGGCCCGGCCATGGTGCGTTCGACGCTGGACAAGTCGAATTCCAGCACCCGCTCGTATTCGGCATCAACCAGCGCATCGGCCCAGAGCCCGGTGGTCTTTGCGAAGTTCTCCACCAGCCCCACCTGTTCCGGCTCGCGCCCAGTCAGGATCAGGTAATCGATGGTTTGCTGGTCGATGTAGAACATCGCTGCAGTGGCGCCGTATTCGGGGCACATATTGGAGATCGTGGCGCGATCACCGATGGTCAGACTGGCCGCGCCTTCGCCGAAGAACTCGACGTACGCACCGACCACGCGCTCCTTTCGAAGAAACTCGGTCAAGGCCAGGACGATATCAGTACAGGTGATACCGGGCTGATGTTTGCCTGTCAGCTTGACGCCGACGATATCCGGCAAACGCATCATCGAGGCACGGCCCAGCATCACGGTTTCGGCTTCCAGACCGCCAACACCGACGGCAATCACACCCAGGGCATCGACGTGCGGCGTGTGGCTATCGGTTCCGACGCAGGTATCCGGAAAGGCAATGCCGCCACGGGCCTGAATCACCGGTGACATCTTCTCTAGGTTGATCTGATGCATGATGCCGTTGCCGGCCGGGATCACATCGACGTTCTTGAAAGCGGTCTTCGTCCACTCGATGAAGTGGAAGCGGTCCTCGTTACGACGCTCTTCGACCGCACGGTTCTTCTCGAATGCATCCGGATCGAACCCAGCAAACTCCACAGCCAACGAATGGTCGACGATCAGTTGGGTCGGCACCACAGGATTGACCTTGGACGGATCACCGCCTTGTTCGGCAATGGCATCGCGCAAGCCGGCCAGATCCACCAGCGCCGTCTGCCCGAGAATATCGTGGCAGACCACTCGGGCCGGGTACCAGGGGAAATCGAGGTCGCGCTTGCGCTCGATGATCTGCTTCAGCGAGTCGGTCAGCATGGCCGGGTCGCAGCGACGAACCAGCTGTTCAGCCAGCACGCGCGAGGTATAGGGCAGCTTGGCGTAAGCACCCGGCTGGATTGCTTCGACCGCTTCGCGGGTATCGAAGTAGTCCAGCTGTGTGCCGGGCAAGGGTTTGCGATGTTCAGTATTCATGCCGGAAGGACTCAATCCAGTAAATGTTCGGTGGAGAGGTTCGGAGGCCGGGGTCACAGCCTCCTCCTCTTTCGCTCAGCGCTCGGCGATGGGTACGACCTTGCGCTGTTCCGGCCCGACGTAGTCGGCACTCGGACGGATGATGCGGTTGTTAGCCCGCTGTTCGAAGACATGGGACGCCCAGCCAGTGACCCGCGAACAAACGAAAATCGGCGTGAACAGCTTGGTCGGGATGCCCATGAAGTGATACGCGGAGGCGTGATAGAAATCGGCGTTGGGGAACAGCTTCTTCTGTGCCCACATGGTTTCGTCGACAGCGACCGATACCGGGTAGAGGACGGTGTCGCCCACTTCTTCGGCCAGTTTCTTCGCCCATACCTTGATGACTTCGTTGCGCGGGTCGGACTCTTTATAGATCGCGTGGCCGAAGCCCATGATCTTGTCCTTGCGCTCAAGCATGCCGAGAATGCCCTGCACCGCCGATTCCGGCGAATTCCACTGCTGGATCATGTCCATCGCCGCCTCGTTGGCGCCCCCGTGCAGCGGGCCACGCAACGAACCGATCGCACCGGTGATGCAGGAGTACATGTCAGACAGCGTCGATGCACAGACGCGAGCGGTGAAGGTCGAGGCGTTGAATTCGTGCTCAGCGTAGAGAATCAGCGAAACGTTCATCACCTTGACGTGCAGATCGCTCGGCTTCTTGCCATGCAGCAGTGCCAGGAAATGTCCACCCAAGGTGTCTTCGTCGCTAGTGCATTCGATTTGCTTCTGCTCATGAGTAAAGCGATACCAGTAGCACATGATTGCCGGAAACGCGGCCAACAGGCGCTCGGCGACGTCGCGCTGCTGTTCGAATGAATGCTCGGGTTCCAGCGTGCCGAGCACCGAGGCGCCGGTACGCATGACGTCCATTGGATGGGCGTCGGCCGGAATACGCTCCAGCACTTCCTTCAGCGCCGCGGGCAGATCGCGCATCGTCTTCAGGCGAGCCTTGTACTCAGCCAGTTGCTGTGCCGTTGGCAGCTCGCCATAGAACAGCAGATAGGCCACCTCTTCGAACTCGGCTTGCGCGGCCAACTCCCGCACGTCGTAACCACGATAGGTCAGGCCGGCCCCGGTCTTGCCAACGGTGCACAGTGCTGTCTGCCCGGCAACCTGGCCACGCAGGCCGGCGCCGCTCAATACTTTTGCTTCAGCCATTGCTCTCTCCTTATTGGATTTGTTCTGGACTGCAAAGTCGCTCATCAGGTCGGGCAGGCAGCAAAGCTGCCCGCTCGCGCTTCAGCCTTTTTTCTGGGCAAACAGCGCGTCGAGGCTTTGCTCGAATGTGTGATAGTTGATGCGCTCGTACAACTCCATACGGGTCTGCATGGTGTCGACCACATTCTTCTGTGTGCCATCGCGGCGGATGGCGGTGTAAACGTTTTCCGCCGCCTTGTTCATCGCGCGGAACGCCGACAGTGGGTAAAGCACAAGTGACACATCGGCGCTGGCCAGCTCGTCGGTGGTGTACAGCGGCGTCGAGCCGAACTCGGTGATGTTCGCCAAAATCGGCGCCTTTACCTTCTCAGCGAAGAGTTTGTACATCGACAGCTCAGTAATGGCTTCCGGGAACACCATATCGGCACCGGCTTCGACGCAGGCCTGGGCGCGTTCCAGTGCAGATTCCAGCCCCTCGACCGCCAGCGCATCGGTACGCGCCATGATCACGAAGCTGTCATCGGTACGCGCATCGACCGCCGCCTTGATCCGATCGACCATTTCCTGCTGCGAGACGATTTCCTTGTTCGGGCGATGCCCGCAGCGCTTGGCGCCGACCTGGTCTTCGATGTGAATCGCCGCCGCGCCGAATTTGATCATCGACTTGACGGTGCGCGCCACGTTGAACGCCGAGGAACCGAAGCCGGTATCGACATCCACCAACAACGGCAGATCGCAGACATCGGTGATGCGGCGCACATCGGTGAGCACATCATCCAGCCCGCTGATGCCGAGGTCAGGCAAACCGAGCGAACCGGCTGCGACGCCACCTCCCGACAGGTAAATCGCCTTGAAACCGGCACGCTTGGCCAGAAGCGCATGGTTGGCGTTAATCGCGCCGACTACCTGCAGGGGATGCTCGCTAGCCACCGCATCACGGAAACGCTGGCCGGGGGTAGAAAGTGTCATGCCTCACCTCTTGTTTGTGGTGTCTGTTCCTGAGCGGCCTGATAGTGGCGCTCGATGTTGCGCTTGGATGCGCAGATGTGACGACGCATCAGCAACTCGGCCAGCTCGCCGTCGCGGTCGGCGATCGCGTCGAGGATCCGATGGTGTTCGGCGAATGCCTGACGCGGGCGATTCGGTGTCGCTGAAAATTGGATGCGGTACATACGCACGAGCTGATACAGCTCGCCGCACAACATCTGGGTCAGGGTTCGATTGCCGCTGCCCTGAATGATCCGGTAATGGAAATCGAAGTCGCCTTCCTGCTGGTAGTAACCGACCCCAGCCTGAAACGCCTCGTCGCGCTCGTGGGTGTCCAACACCCGACGCAGCTCGTCGATTTCAGTTTCACTCATACGCTCGGCCGCGAGCCGGCAGGCCATGCCTTCCAGCGATTCGCGAATCTCGTAAAGCTCAATCAGCTCGGCATGATTGAGCGAAACCACACGAGCGCCAACATGCGGCACGCGAACCAATAGCTTTTGCCCTTCGAGCCGATGTATCGCCTCGCGCAGCGGGCCGCGGCTAATACCGTATGTACGCGCAAGCTCGGGCTCCGAGATCTTGCTGCCTGGGGCGATATCACCCTTGACGATTGCAGCCTGGATCAGTCGAAAAACGTGTTCCGAGAGCGTTCCATTGTCAACCTGAGCCGGGGACGAGATATCTATAGTATCGAGCATTATTGTTGACACTTTCAGTGGCAGTGCACGAAATCTACGCCTCAAACACTCGAAGGGTCAATGATACGAAGGTAGATTGTCGACAGTTAACAAGCAGCACTTAATCGCCAAAGGAGGCAATGCAGCAATACACAATGGTGCAAGCCTAGTCGCGACCCCTTAAAGTGCCATGCTAGAATGCGCCGCATTATTGCAGCGGCTGGCGCTCGTCTCGCCGCGCTCATCAAGCTCATGGGCCGCCGTTACGCCCATGCTTTCCGACTCGACTACACCTGGATCTATGAGCGTCAAATCTAATCTTCTGCTGCTCTGCCTGCTGGCTTCTCCCTTATTCGTCCATGCCGATGAGAAAACCGTCTACGGTCTGAATGAACATGTTGCGCTGCCTGAATTTGGGCTTGAGGTGCAGGCGAAGCTCGATACGGGCGCGCAGACCGCCTCGATCAGCGCGCGTGATATCGAGCGTTTCAAACACAACGGGAAAGAATGGGTCCGCTTCTATCTTGCAATTGATGAGGCCCACCAACGCCCCATCGAGCTGCCATTGCAGCGCATCAGCAAGATCAAGCGTCGCGCCGGAGACTTCGATCCGGAAGAAGAAAAAACCTACACACCACGTCCTGTTGTCAAGCTCGATCTATGCATGGGCAAGGCTAAACGCAGCATTGAAGTGAACCTCACGGACCGAAGTGCATTCCAATACCCACTTTTAATCGGTTCCGTTGCCCTTACTCGCTTCGGCGCCCTGGTTGACCCAAGCCTTACTTACGCCGCTGGCAAGCCCGGCTGCATTATCGAATCCGACGCTGACGAGTAACCCATGCGCGCTCTAACCCTGCACCTGAAAGTACTGATTTTTATACTCGTCACGCTGGGCATCGCGATCACCGCGTACCAGATTTTCATTCTCGGCATCCCGGTTACCGAAGACGAAACCGATGATCTGTGGAATATCGACGCCAAAGTCGAATTTCAGGCCAGTGCACGTGAACCGGTAAAGCTGCAGATGTATGTGCCGCCGTTGAATCAGGAATTCGTCAGCCTCAACGAGAGCTTCATTTCCAACAACTACGGCGTGAGCATCAACCGTGCCGACGGCAACCGTCGGGTGACCTGGTCAGCGCGGCGCGTCAATGGCAACCAGACCCTCTACTACCGCTTGGTACTTACAAAACGCTATAGCGGTGAACAGACCAAGGCCACCGGACCGATCTTCCGTGACAGCATTCCGGTCGAGGGTGCCGAAAAAATTGCCGCCGAAGCGCTGCTTTCACCGATCCGCCAGCATTCGGCCGATGTCGAGACCTTCATCAGCGAAGCCATCAAGCGTGTCAGCAATGCCAACGACGACAACGTAAAGCTGTTGCTCGGTGGCGACAGCGCGACCGCGAACAAGGCACGCGTGGTGGAGCTTCTGTTGTCTATCGCGCACGTCCCGATGGAGCGCGTTCATACTGTGCGGTTGTCGCCAGACGTAGCGCAAACGCCGGAGCTCTGGCTGCGCAGCTTCAACGGTGACAAGTGGCTGTACTTCAATCCGGAAACCGGTGAACAAGGCTTGCCGGAGGACCGTCTGGTCTGGTGGACCGGTGATGAGCCGCTACTGAATCTTGAAGGCGGACGCAATCCGCAGGTGACATTCACGCTTAACAGCAGCGAGATGAACGCCATCCGCCTGGCAAAACTGACCGACGAAAATACCGACGCGGATTTCCTCGAATACTCGCTATACGGCCTACCGCTGCAGACCCAACAGACCTACCAGATCATGATCATGATCCCGATCGGCGTGCTGGTGATCCTGATCCTGCGTAATCTCGGCGGCCTGCAGACATTGGGCACTTTCACGCCGGTACTGATCGCCCTGGCCTTCCGCGAAACTCAGATCGGCTTCGGCATCATTCTGTTCACCTTGATCACCGCACTCGGCTTGTCCCTGCGTTCGTATCTGGAACATCTCAAATTACAGATGCTGCCGCGCCTCTCGGTAGTGCTGACCTTCGTCGTAGTACTGATTGCCGTGATCAGCCTGTTCAGCCATAAGCTCGGCCTCGAACGTGGGTTGTCTGTGTCGCTGTTCCCGATGGTGATCCTGACCATGACCATCGAGCGCCTGTCCATCACCTGGGAAGAACGCGGCGGCGGCCATGCCTTCAAAGTCGCGGTCGGCACCTTGATTGCCGCGAGCCTGGCCTTCCTGCTGATGAACATCCAGGAGCTGACCTATTTCATATTCACGTTCCCAGCGGTGCTGTTGATCATGGTGGGCTTCATGCTGGCGATGGGTCGCTACCGCGGCTATCGCCTGACCGAGCTGTTCCGTTTCAAAGCCTTTCTGAAGGATTGAGCCATGTTCGGTCTGATCAAGACGTGGAAGGCCCTCGAAGCCAAGGGCATCATGGGCATCAACCGCCGCAATGCGGACTACGTGCTCAAGTACAACAAGCGCAACCTCTATCCGATCGTCGATGACAAGATCATTACCAAGGAGCGGGCCATAGAGGCCGGCATCGATGTCCCGAAGATGTATGGCGTCATCGAGACCGAGAAGGACATCGACAAGCTCAAGGATATCGTCAAGGATCATGACGACTTCGTGGTCAAGCCGGCGCAGGGCGCCGGTGGCGACGGCATTCTCGTAATCGCCGATCGCTTCGAGGGCCGCTACCGGACGGTCTCCGGAAAAATCATCACACACGAAGAGATCGAGCATCAGATCTCCAATATCCTCACCGGCCTTTATTCGCTTGGCGGACATCGCGACCGTGCGTTGATCGAATACCGCGTGACGCCAGATCCGATCTTCAAAAGCATCAGCTACGAAGGCGTGCCGGATATCCGCATCATCGTGCTGATGGGCTATCCGGTCATGGCCATGCTGCGGCTGCCGACACGGCAATCCGGCGGTAAGGCCAACCTCCACCAAGGCGCGATTGGTGTCGGCGTGGATCTGGCGACCGGCATCACCCTGCGCGGCACTTGGCTGAACAACAAGATCACCAAGCATCCCGATACCACCAACGCCGTAGACGGCGTGCAGTTGCCCAACTGGGACGGCTTCATGAAGCTCGCCGCCGGTTGCTACGAGCTGTGCGGTCTCGGCTATATCGGCGTCGATATGGTTCTTGATGAGGAAAAGGGACCACTGATCCTCGAACTCAACGCACGCCCGGGCTTGAACATCCAGATCGCCAATGACTGCGGCCTGACCCATCGGGCGCATGCAGTGGAAAACCGAATCGAGGAACTCAAGGAAAAAGGCATCCAGGAAACGCCTGAAGAGCGAGTGCGATTCGCCCAAGAGCTCTTCGGCCACATTCCGGCCCACGCGTGATTCAGGCTCGGCCAAACGGCCGAGCCCCTCTCAGATCGAAACACTTGAATGCTCCTCTGCACGGTACACGCCCTTCCGTATCAGCCTGATCCAGGCAATTGGTTCGAGCACATTCGCCATGCGCCCGGAGCGGTACTGCTCGACTCAGGACGACCGGTTGCCGAGCGCGGCCGTTATGACCTGTTGAGCGCTTGGCCAATGGACCTGCTGGAGCCCGACGCGACAGAAAGCGGCGCCGCCTTCTTCGTACGCCTTCGCGGCGCCTTGCGATCGCTCGGCGAAGCGGAAGTACCGGCAGATGTTGAGCTTCCTTTCGCAGGCGGCCTGCTGGGCTTTCTTAGCTATGACTTCGGCACGCGGCTGGAGCGGCTCCCTGCGACCGCCATGCAGGATTTGCAGTTGCCTGTCGCGCGGTTCGGCCTGTACGCCTGGGCGCTGATCAATGATCACCACCGCCAAGCGACCCATCTGGTTTTTCACCCGAAGCTTGGCGATGCCGACCGGACTCGTCTGATCGAGCTGTTTGAATCCGAGCGGCAGCCAGCGGATGGTTTCTTCAGCCTTTCCTCGACCTTTACCGAAGACCTGGAGCCTGCCGAATACCAGTGCGCCATCGAACGTATCCAGCAATATATTCAGGCTGGCGACTGTTATCAGGTCAACTTCGCGCAGCGCTTCCGCGCGCCCTGCGAAGGTGATGCCTGGCAGGCCTATCGAGCTCTGCGCGCCGCCTGTCCAACACCCTATTCCGGCTTTGTGACCTTGGACAATGGCGCAATCGTCAGCCTGTCCCCCGAACGCTTTCTGCGCCTCGCCGACGGCACTGTTGAAACCCGACCCATTAAGGGCACGCGTCCTCGTCGGCACGATCCGCAGGCCGACCAGGCCGAAGCCCAGGTACTGCTTGCGAGCGAGAAGGATCGTGCGGAAAACCTGATGATTGTCGACTTGCTACGCAACGATCTCGGCCGCAGCTGCGAAATCGGCAGCGTAAGGGTCCCCGAATTGTTCTCACTGGAGAGCTATCCGAACGTCCATCACTTGGTCAGTAGCGTTACCGGTACCCTGGCCGCCGGCAAAGACGCATTGGACCTGTTGGCAGGCAGCTTTCCAGGCGGATCGATAACCGGTGCGCCGAAAATCCGCGCCATGCAGATCATCGATGAGCTTGAAGCCACCCGCCGTTCGATCTACTGCGGCTCGTTGCTTTATCTCGACGTGCGGGGCGAAATGGACAGTTCGATCGCCATCCGTACGCTCCTGATAAGCGACGGGCAGGCAAGCTGCTGGGGCGGCGGAGGAATTGTCGCGGATTCGGACTGGCAGGCTGAATACCAGGAATCGATGGATAAGGTTGAAATCTTGATGAAAGCGCTTGAATCAGCCTTTTTCGAATTGTCGTAGGGGGATTTGAAGAAATTTCTCTTCATGCATGCGCCCTACCCAAGGCAAGCGTTTTGCGAACTTGCCAATACGTACCCACGAGAGAGACCGCACGGTTACGCGACTCCGCTCCATTTATAGAAGGAACGCTATGCCCAGCCTGAACCGCATCATTCTGATCAATACCCACCTTCAGGGTGTGGTAGAGCTGGTCGTGGACGGTCATACCAACATTTGTGGAACCAACGCCTCCGGTAAAACCACCCTACAGCGCCTGGTCCCGGTGTTCTATGGCGAGTATCCGAGCCGCGTCGTGCCGGCCACGCGTGACAGCTTCGAGCGTTGGTATCTGCCTACCGAGCAGAGCTTCATTATTTACGAGTACCAGCGCATGGATGGCGAGTTGTGCCAGGCGGTGCTGGCCGCCAGCAGCGACGGCAAGGGCGTGGACTACCGCCTGGTGCACAAGGCGTTTGACCTCGACGATTACACCAAGAGCCGCCAGGGCGATAGCATCACCTGCCTGAACATGGCCGAGTTGGGCCGCCACTTCAAACAGATGGGCGTGGCCACCACCAACCAGCTTAATACCCGCCAGTACCGCGCCATTATCCAGAACGACCGCAGTCTGCTCGCCGCCGATACCCAGCGCAGCGATCTGCGCACCTGGGCCCGGCAGTTCTCGCTGTGCGCCAACGAACATTCCCTGCGCCATATCGAAAAACTGGTGCGCGCGGTGCACTCACGTGAAGGCAAGATGGAAACCATCAAGTCGATGGTCGCAGCCATTCTCGAAGAAGACGGCGTAGCCCCGCCGACCACCCACCTCAACCCCCAGCGGGTCGAGGACTGGATTCGTGACAGCCAGCTGATCCAAGGCTTCGACGCGATTCGCCCGGAATTCGCCCGACTTGAGCGCGACCATCAGGATCTGCAGAGCTGCGAGGCGCGTCTGAGCGGCCTGCTGCTGGCCTACCGCACCGACCAGCCAGTGCTGTTCGCCCGTCAGGAGGACTTAAAAAACACTCTGGAGCAGGCCGGCTTTGCCCTCAAGGCGCTGGAAGAAAAATGGCGTGACGAGCGCGACGAGCTCACTCTCGATCTGTCTCAGGCCCAGGGCACGATCGACAGCAGCGAAACCCAACTCACTCATATCGAAGAGCAGTACCAGACTTATCTCGACGCCAACATCGATCAAGCCAAAGCCGATCTGGAGAAGCTCGATGGCTGGAAGCTCGAACTGAACCACCTCAAGGAACGCCTGCGCCTGCTCACGGAGCAGCACGCCGACGTACACAACGCGTATCTTGAGCGCAAACAGGAAATCCAGGAGCAGCAGCAGGAAGCCCTGGATCGCCTGCATGGCCAGGAAAGCCACCTGCGCGATGAACTGGCCGCACGCAACCAGCAGCAGAATAGCGCCCTCAGCCAGTTGGAAAAGTCCTTCGGCAACCGCCAGCAGGAAACCGACGCCAGCTTTCGCGAGCAGAAGCACGCCGTGCAGCTTGAACAGCGGAGCCTGGAACAACAAATCGCCAGCTTCAGCTACACCGAGGAAGAAGCCCTCAGCCTGAACATCTTCGACTGCCGCCTCGAAGAGGCGGAAATCAAACGCGAGGCAGCCAGCCAGGCGCTGGATACTCTCAGCCAGCAGGAACGTCAGTTGCTGCGCCAGCGCGAGGACGGCAGCCAGCAGCTCAACCAAGCCGCGCGCCGCGTGGCCGAGCGTCAACGCGAACGGGGTGAAGCCGAACAACTGCTCTACCCACGCCAACACACCCTTCTGGAATTCTTGCGTCGCGAGCAACCCGGCTGGGAACTGCAATTGGGCAAGGTCATCGAACCGACCCTGCTGCAACGCACCGACCTGAAGCCGACGCTCGGCGAGACATCAATCGATAGCCTGTATGGCCTGCATCTTGATCTCGCCATGCTGGAAACGCCGGAGCATGCGGCCAGCGAGGCCGAGCTACGCCACCGCGTGCAGCTGGCTGAAGACAATCTGCAGGATGCGCAGAATCAACATCAGCAGGCGGAGCAGCAGTTGGCAGAAACCAGCAACGCGCTGGACGAACTCAACACCCGGCTGGTGATCGCTCGCACCGAACTGCAAAACCGCAAGAACGACCATCAGCGCTTGAAGGAAGAGCGCGCAACGCTCAAGCAGCGCCTGGACGCCGCCCTCGCCGACCGCCGCTTGCAGGCGAAAAAGCAGCTCGGCGATTTGGGTAATACGCTCAAGCAACTGCAGCTGGAACAGGACAACCTCCTCGAAGAATTGGAAACGCAGTTCCAGGAAGCGCGGATGGAAACCCTGGCCCACTGGCAGCAGGTGATCGGCGAGCTTGAACAGCGCCTGGCCCTGCTCAAGACGCAACTGACCGAACAGCGCAACAAGGCCAAGGCCGAGCTGGCCGCCTGCGAGCAGTGGTACCAGAACGAACTGAAATCCCGTGGTGTCGACGAAGCCCAGCTGATCCAGTTGAAAACCGACCTGCGCGCGCTGGACCAGCGCATCAAGAACACCGAGGCGCGCCGCGCCGAAGTCAGTCGCTACCAGGAGTGGTACGCACTGAGCTGGCTAAAACTCAAACCCAGGCTGCAGGAAGAGCTGACCCGCCAGAAAGTGCTGGCCTCCGAACTCAAGCTGCGTCTGGATACCGCCACTGGCCAGTTCAAGTCCAACCGGGAAAAATTCGAACAGCAGAAGAAACAAACCCTGCAGGCCTTGAGCATTCTCGGCGAACATCTGGACAGCCTGAAAACCCTGCTGCGTCGCCTGGGCGAACTCAAACTGCCGCGCGAAGGCACACTGGCCGAAGGCGAGCTCGACGAGCGCCTGCGCCTGGGTCAGGAACTGCTGCATGGCCGAGACGCCCTGCTCGGCGCCATCAAGCAGCACGTCGAGCGCTTCGATACCTTGATCGCCAGCAAATCCGGCTCCAGCCTAGCCGAAACCTGGGAGCGCAGCCGCGAAGAATGCACCCTGATCAACGAACGTGGTATTCCCGGCCTGGATTACCGCCGCTTGGTACCAGCGCTGGACGAACTGCTCAACAAGCTGGTGCCGCAAAGCCTAAACGGGCTGCGCGAACAGGGACGAATCTTTGGCAACGAGCTGTACAACTTCTTTGACATTCTTGCCGACATCGACAAACGCATCGCTAGCCAGAGCGCGCGCATCACCCGCGAAGTCAGCGAGGATCTCATCCTTGATGGCGTTTCCAATTCAGCGGTGACCATCCGCTCACGCATCACCGAACTGGAGTTCTGGCCGGAACTGCGCGCATTCGCCCGGGCCTACCTCGCCTGGGAAGAGACCGGCTTCGCCGAGCTACCCAACGACGAGTACACCGGCAGCATGCGCCGCGCCTTGGAAATACTGGGCCGCTCAGCACTGAACAGCGGTATCGCCGGCCTGCTGGAAATCGAACTGCGTTTGCGCGAAGGCAAAAGCGATCTGGTCATCCGCACCGACCGCCAGCTCAACGAATCCTCCAGCCACGGCATGGCCTATCTGATCCTCTGCAAGTTCCTGCTGGCCTTCACCCGCCTGCTACGCGGCAGCGCGCCGGCAGTGGTCCACTGGCCGATCGACGAGCTAGGCACGCTGCACCACGGCAACGTGAAGAAAATCTTCGACGCCTGCGACGGCAACGCCATCCGTATCCTCGGTGCCTTTCCCAACCCGGATTCCGAGGTGCTGTCGCTGTTCGCCAACCGCTACATCGTCAACAGGCAGACCCGCCAGCTACAGGTGGTCAAGCCCCGCCTGGATGTGATCGGCGAGCGACTCAAAGCGCGCATGACCGAGGAGACGGCCTAAATGTTATCCAGCAAAGGCAATGTGATCGAACAGCTGCTGCAAGGCGCATTCATCTGTCGCACCAGCAACGAGGAGGCCTGGCGGTTCCTGAAAACCCCGGCCAACCGTGAGCAGGTGGACGACTACCTGAGCACCCTCAACCGTACGGTAGCGACGGTCGGTGGCAGTGCGGATGGTGACGTATTCTTCTGCGGCTACCGCCATCTGGGCGACGCCGAGCGGCGTGTCGTCAGCCAGCAGTTTCGCGACATCTGCAATGCCCTCACCCCACTGACGGAATGGCTGGTGCTGGTACAGGAAGCCAGCGCCCAGGATGCCCCGCTCACCGAGGGCAGCCCGATCCGCCTCAATGAACTGCAAAGCATCGTCGAGGACACACCGGCCTTTCGCGAACAGCTGAATCGCATCAGCCATTACGCCCTGTTTCGCTCCACCAGCAGCAACGTGGATGCGCAGATCAAGCAGGTATTCAAGAAGCTCTGCGAGCTCGGCTATCTGCTGCGCCCTAATCCCGAAAAGCAAATTTATCTGGGCACCGGCAAGCTGGATTACTTATATGAAGTCATTCGCTTCATTGACGAGGCCGAAGGCCTGGCACTAGAGGAGCGCGCCGAAGCGTCCAGCCAGGGCAATCTGATATGAGCAACAACCTGCATCAGGCCGGCTTGCGCTTCCTGCGCCAGCTCGGACGGCACGCGGAACCAATCATGGATGCCTACCTCGCCGGCTCGGTGACCGACCAGAGCCTGGAATCTGGGGTACAGGAACGCCTGATCAAGGACGGTATTCTCTATCGTCCGGAGCCCGGAGCCGATCTACACCTGCGTCGCGCCGTGCGCGCCTTGCTCGAAGAGGCGCTGCGCGACGACCGTAACCGCCAGATCGACGCTAACACCGGCTCGACTCTGGCGACCTTCAAGACCCTGGCCGCGCACTACAAGGAAGCCCGCCACCAAGGCGATTTCCCTGCCGCGGATGCGTATCTGGCCGACTTGCGCGAGCACGTCTATAGCTTCAGCGAAGGCCTGAGCCATAGCATTCGTGTGCTTTGGAGCCGGATCAACAACGAGTTCGGTTACGTTGGCAGCCTTGGCGCGAAGATCCGCGAGAACGAACTGGCTCAGTCGCAAGTCAGTGAGCTGCTCAATGGCCTGGAAATGATCGACTTCCATGAACTGGCCGAGACTGCTGGCGACCTGCGCGAGCTGCGCCGTCTTCTTGTAGCCAGCCTGCAACGCAGCGTTAGTGCCTGCTCTCAGGAGCTGAGCATCGTCCAGGGTCGCTTGCTGGAACTGCTCGGTCGCTTTCGCAAGATCCAGGGCCGCACGCTGCTTCTCAAGGGCTGGTTGCTGCATCGCGAGCAGCAACCCGATTATCAGGTCGGCAATCACACGGCTCATACGCAGCTGCCGCAGCTGTTCAATCTCGCCCAGGCCTCGCTGAGTCCGGCTGCGGTGGACATCCATGCCAGCAACCATGAAGCCGAGCTGCTAGCCCTGCTGGCGCAGATCAAGGCCCAGCAGCAGGCAGAGCGCCAGCTGAGCCCGCTACCGGAAGCAGAGGAACTGCAACTGCAGGAGACGGAAAGCTTCGAGGTGCAGGCCAACCCTATCCAGGAAGCGGTGCAGGACTACCTCTGCCACGTGATCGAAAGCGGCCATCCGGTCACCGCCCTCGCCTGGCATGAACGACAGGCTCTACCCTGGGAAAGGGAGTCCTGGCTATACCAGGTAATCGGCGGCTACGAAGCCCTACCCGCCGACCAGAAAGCCCATTTCGAGCTGGATTTGCAGGGCGAATCTCACCCGGTCTTCAGCGGCAACTACATCGTGCGGGACATTGCCCTGTGGCTAGCCTAGGCAAACGCCATCTCGACGCCGTTCACCGTGCGGTACTCAACCAGTTACCTGCGGTGCCACTCAGCGCAACCTGGCAGGACATCCGCCGCTATGCCGAAATCGGCAAGCCGCGCGGCGGCAAACTGCGCTTGAATGACGCCGATTACGAGGCACTGCGCACATTATTTCGCAGGATCGAGAATTGGGATCCGATAACGCCACCGCCTGCCGGCAGCCGCACGGAGATCGCTCGCCAGCTCAGAGATGACAAGCTCGGGTCAGAGCGCCCGGGCGATAACTTCGTATTGGTCAAGGGCAACCTGCCCGCGCCGCTGCCGAAGTTGCCTATGGAGCTCAGCTTGCGGGTGCCGCTGGAAGCCCTGCCCCTCGCACAGGTCCGCAACCTCGTGTTGGTGGAGAACCTGGACAGCTTTGACCATTGGCAGGACTACCGCACCCCGGAAGCGCTCAACGATGCATTGGTGTTGTACCGCGGCCACGGCGGGCTGGCTCGCGGCGCGCGAAAGCTGATCGCACGATTGCCCGAGTCGGTGAGTCTGCATGTCTTTCCCGATTTCGATCCGGCGGGTCTGGCGATCGCTGTCAGCACGCCAGCTCGTGGCCTGCTGGTTCCGGCGCTCAGCAACGTACTTTTGGAAAAAAGTCACCGCGACCATTTCGAGCGCCAGTATCGCCAGAGTAAACATCTGGACCAGCTGCAACTGGATGGCTGGCAGCCGGCCTGGCAGGCAATGCGCGAGCAACGGCTCAGCATCAAGCAGCAGCACATGTTGGCATTCGATGCACCGCTGCAGCTAGTGATCCGCTAGCCACATCATGCGTGGCTGGCGAAAACACTGGTGCGGGCTGTGTAGCGTGACAATGGCGAGCATTGAAGTGGGCTAAGCCTGCCGCTGGCCTACCCTACTCTTACAGCGTCAGCGTGCGATTCGACGCCTTGATAAATTCCTGCTTAAGCGCCTCGAATGTATGCACTGCCGGAAACTGCGGGAACTCGCGGATGACATTGTCCGGCGCGTGGAAAAGGATGCCGGCATGCGCTTCGGAGAGCATCGTGGTGTCGTTGTATGAATCACCAGCGGCAATGACGCGGTAGTACAGGCTTTTCAGCGCAATCACAGACTGGCGTTTTGGATCTTTCTGACGCAGTTGGTAATCGACGACGCGACCCGACTCGTCAGTGATCAAGCGATGGCAAAGCAGCGTCGGGAAGCCCAGCTGACGCATCAGCGGCTGTGAAAATTCGTAGAACGTATCCGAGAGAATCACGACCTGGAAACGCTCACGCAGCCAGTCGACGAATTCGATAGCACCTTCCAATGGCTTCAAGGTGCTGATGACGGCCTGGATGTCCGATAGTTTCAAGCCGTGCTCGTCGAGAATGCGCAGCCGCTGCTTCATCAGTACGTCATAGTCCGGAATGTCCCGCGTGGTCGCCCGGAGCGATTCGATTCCAGTGGCCTCGGCAAAGGCGATCCAGATTTCCGGAACCAGCACACCTTCCAGGTCGAGACAGGCTATTTCCACGGGCCACTCCTCAAAGTAGAAAAAAATTGAAGCGGCACTCTAACGGCAGTCGCCATGGGACGCAACGCAGCACTTATTCCCTAAACAGTGGTAGATCCGCTTCAAACGTTATTTAGAGTCATAAAGCCAGTTTGTTAACATCCGCGACCAGCAGAGCGCGCCAAGCGCCAACCAAGGAAGCCGCCTGATGAGCCAATCTATTGATGTAGCCGAGCTGGCAGCCGCCTATGCCAGCAAATCCCCACAGGAAATTCTCAAGCTCGCCTTCGATCTGTTCGGCGACGATCTCTGGATCTCGTTCAGTGGCGCTGAAGACGTAGTGCTGGTGGATATGGCCTGGAAACTGAACAAGAACGTCAAGGTATTCAGTCTGGATACCGGTCGCCTGCACGGCGAAACCTACCGGTTTATCGAACAGGTTCGGGAGCATTACGGCATTCCGATCCAGATCATGACACCGGACCCTAAACTGCTCGAGCCGATGGTCAACGAAAAAGGTCTGTTCAGTTTCTACCGCGACGGCCATGGCGAATGCTGCGGCATCCGCAAGATCGAGCCGCTGCGGCGCAAGCTTTCCGGCGTCCGCGCCTGGGCCACCGGCCAGCGTCGCGATCAGAGCCCCGGCACGCGTAGCCAGGTATCGGTGCTCGAAATCGACAGCGCGTTCTCAACGCCCGAGCACACGCTATACAAGTTCAATCCTTTGGCGCAGATGACCAGCGAGGAAGTCTGGGGTTATATCCGCATGTTGGAAGTGCCCTACAACAGCCTGCACGAGCGCGGCTTCATCAGCATCGGTTGTGAGCCCTGCACACGCCCCGTGCTGCCGAACCAGCACGAACGCGAGGGCCGTTGGTGGTGGGAAGAGTCCACGCAGAAAGAATGTGGCCTGCATGCCGGTAACTTGATCGCTAAAGCGTAATTGAACACCGATAAACACCGCTGAAGGCTGGAAGCGAAACGTATACGGCAGCGACACCGATGATGTCGCTTATAGACTCACTTGATCTCGTTCAGCTTCCAGCACCTTCTCGCCTCGCTTGTTCACCCTTTAGAAAGTCGGTAGCTCAACGTCTTGGAATAATTCATCCAGTTCAACTTTATTGCGGCATTGCACCGCCTTTTCGAGCATCTCCCTATCGAGATGCGGCGCGAAGGTTTCGATGAAATCGCACATGAACCCGCGCAGGAATGTCCCGCGACGAAAGCCGATCTTAGTGACACTGGCTTCGAACAGATCGCTGGCGTCGAGCACTACCAAGTCTGGATCGAGCTTCGCATCGACCGCCATTCGCGCGACGATTCCGACACCCAAGCCCAGGCGCACGTAGGTCTTGATGACGTCGGCATCTGCAGCGGTGAACACGACCTTTGGCGAAAGTCCTCTGTGGTTGAAAGCCTCGTCCAGCTTAGAACGCCCGGTAAAGCCAAATACGTAAGTTACGATTGGGTGTTCCGCCAACGCTTCGAGGGTGAGCTTTTCCAGCTTCGCCAGTGGGTGACCCTGCGGCACCACAACGCAGCGGTTCCAGCGATAGCACGGCATCATTACCAAATCACCAAACAGCTCCAGCCCCTCGGTAGCGATGGCGAAATCTACGGTTCCGTCAGCAGCCATCTCCGCGATCTGCATCGGCGTGCCCTGGTGCATATGCAGGGAGACGTCCGGGTATTGCTTGATGAATGCGCTGATTACCTGCGGCAATGCGTAGCGAGCCTGGGTATGTGTCGTCGCGATGCTCAGCGTGCCGCGTTTTTCGTTGGAAAACTCCTGAGCGATTTGCTTGATGCTTTCGCATTTGCGGAGAATTTCGCCAGCGGTGGTAATGATTCGCTCGCCGGCCGGAGTGACCCTGGTCAGATGCTTACCGCTGCGGGCGAAGACCTCGACCCCTAACTCATCTTCCAGTAGTCGAATCTGCTTGCTGATGCCGGGCTGGGACGTGAACAGGCTTTGCGCCGTTGCCGAGACATTGAGGTCATGATGCGCTACCTCCCAGATGTAACGCAGTTGCTGAAGCTTCATAGAGATCCCTCAAAAGGCTAATGGCGCCTGACATCACTACTTTTATAACTTTCTGCACCAGAAGGTCAGAATTCTAGGGCATTTCCCTATGTACCGCCTGTCAGCGATTAGGGTCGCGGTAGCCGCATTGCAATATTTGTGAACCAGGATTATCGAGCGCATCCGGAGATGCCCCGCTTGGCCTTCGTTCCAATCGCATCCTTGGCTTTAAGCCGCCAGCGCGCAATGATCTAGTGGCCCCGCTTGAGCTTAGCAGCCCGGCAAAAAACCACTACTACCCGAATGCCCGGCCGGCGGCCGGTAAAGCACACATTCATTATGTGATCGCCCTAGCTTTCCACCCGCGCGGAAATAAAGCGTAGCGCCTGATATAGCGCCTCGGTTTTCGGCATCGCAAAACCGGCATTCCCGGCGGCAGCCAGCGGAGCGGCATAGATGGCGTCGAGCTCCATCGGTCGACCATGCGCATGGTCGTGGTACATGCTCGGCAGGTAGTTGGGCAGGTGATCGGTGGACATCATCATTCGGTCCACAAGCACGTCAGGCAACGGATAGCCACAAGCCGTCGCCGCCCCGCAGGCTTCCAGCATGATCGCCCTGACCAGCGCTCGACTGTCCGGGTTGGCCATCAACGGCGCCGTGCCGGCACCCAACACGACTGAAAGGCCGTTGTACGGCATGTTCCACACCAGTTTCTGCCAGCGCGCCTGAGCCAGATTGGCGGCCGCATTGGAGTCGATACCGGCCGCGCGAAACATCGCCACGCCCTCGTCGACCAGAGCTTGCTGTTGCTCCGGTATTTTTGCCGAACCCGAGTGGTAACCAAGATTGATCCCACCAAGCGCCTGATGCTCGACGACACCCAACGCCGAGCGGTGCACGCAAATGAAACAGAGGCCGCCCAGCAGATGAAGGTTTTTCGGCATCACCTGACGCAGGTCGTCTTCGACTCCCAAGCCGTTCTGTAACACCACCACCTTTGCATCATGCGCAGCCGTTTCAACGATTAAGGGCGCAAGCTCGGGATTACTCGTGCTTTTCGCCCCAACCAACAGCCAATCGCATTTGGGCATATCGCCAGCACTGCGATAGGCCTGCACGGCATCCAGATGCAACGAGCCGTGCACTGCACTGTTTATCTGCAGACCATGCTCCAGCACCGTCTCGTATTCACTGCGCAGCAAAAAATGGACGTCATAGCCGGCACGGGCGAGCATCACCCCGTAAAAACCTCCGATGGCACCGGTGCCGATGATTCCGATTCGTGGACGAGGTGCGGTCATGCAAGAACTCCAGCTACAGGTAAGGTATTGCGCCACCGAATAGCGCGTGTAAATCATCACCTTATCAGCGTCCCGAAGCAGAGCCCAGTCGCTGCGATCGGTTGTCCTCGGCGCTAGAAGGTGTTGAGGCGCACTAAGTACCGCTTCAAGGTCATTGTCGAGGCGACGCAATACGCGATAAGGTTCCGCTTCCCCGCTGCGCCCCCTAAGCCCTGCTCCGCCGCACCGGGATGGCTGGCGGACGGCATCCGTGACCCTGACGAGTAACACGATGGCTGATTTACCGATCGATGACCTTAACGTTTCCTCCAACGAGACCCTGATCACGCCGGAGCAGTTGAAACGCGAAATCCCGCTGACCGCCTCCGCATTGAAAACCGTCTCGGAAGGACGTCAGGTGGTACGCGACATTCTCGACGGCAAGGATCATCGCCTGTTCGTCGTGGTGGGCCCCTGCTCGATTCATGATCTCAAGGCCGCGCATGAATACGCCGAGCGCCTCAAACTTCTGGCCAGCAAGGTATCCGACAGTCTGTTTCTGGTCATGCGGGTTTATTTCGAGAAGCCGCGGACTACGGTCGGTTGGAAAGGCCTGATCAACGACCCATACATGGACGATTCATTCAAGATTCAGGATGGCCTACATATTGGTCGGAAGCTGCTGCTCGACTTGGCTGAGATGGGTTTGCCAACGGCCACCGAAGCACTCGACCCGATTTCACCCCAGTACCTGCAAGATTTGATCAGCTGGTCGGCGATCGGCGCGCGCACCACCGAATCCCAGACACATCGCGAGATGGCGTCTGGTCTGTCTTCAGCGGTGGGTTTCAAGAACGGTACCGATGGCAGCCTGACCGTCGCGATCAATGCGCTGCAATCCGTTTCCAGCCCGCACCGTTTCCTCGGTATAAACCAATCGGGCGGCGTCTCCATCGTCACCACGAAGGGCAACGCCTACGGCCATGTGGTGCTGCGTGGAGGCAATGGCAAGCCCAACTACGATTCGGTCAGCGTGGCCGTGTGCGAACAGGAACTGAACCGGGCAGGCATCAGCCCCAACATCATGGTCGATTGCAGCCACGCCAACTCCAACAAGGACCCAGCGCTACAACCGCTGGTCATGGATAACGTGGCCAACCAGATCCTAGAGGGCAACAACTCCATCGTCGGACTGATGGTTGAAAGTCATTTAGGGTGGGGCAGTCAATCGATCCCCAAGGACCTGACGGACCTCAAGTATGGAGTGTCGATCACCGATGCTTGCATCGACTGGGAAGCAACAGAGAAAGCTATTCTGGGCATGCACACCAAGCTGAAGGACGTACTGCCCAAACGCGCCCGCAGTTAAATGAGTAAAACGCCGCTTGCCGGCGTTTTTTTATTCCTTACCGGAAGCGTCCAACGAATTGCCCTGCCGTTCGATATAACGCTCGACGTACGAGCAAGACGGAATCACCGTATAGCCCTCACGCGCGGCGTAATCCAGCGCATGCTGGGTTAGCACCGCGGCAACGCCACGACCGCGGAGTGCGTCAGGCACGAACGTCCGGTAGATATCCAGGGTTTGCTTACCCAGATCGACATAGGCCAGATAGGCGCGATAACCGTCCATGGTGGTCTCGAATTGATGGCCCGCCCGATCATGGTGGATGGTTAGCTTGTCGCTCATCTCGCCTCCTTTGCAGGCTCGCCCTGCCCTGTCATCGTCGTGAGAGGGTTCATGCGGAGTCCGCACCCACCTCGTTTCTTGTTAGTTGGACAGCGCATGCTACCGCCATGCAAGACATGGCTACAATTGCTTTGGAGTTTGTACTGCGTCGCGGTCAGCGCTATTGACGATACATTACTCAGTTGCCGTAGCGTTTGGCAAAGTGCAACTTTCAGCCCTGACATCGGTCCATGTAACGAGTGCAACGGCTGGCTTTGATTGTTTTTCAACCAACTTAGCCAGATGGGTGCCGAAACAGAAATGAGCTTGCAGAAAAATTGTGGTAGCTGCTGCTTGCCTCCGTTTACTTAGCGCAACTTATCGGTAGTATGTGCGCGCCAACTTTCCATAACGGAAGTTGCCATGGATTTCATCCTTAAGGGGAACACGATGAACAACGTTCTGAAATTTTCTGCTCTGGCTTTCGCCGCAGTTCTGGCTACTGGTTGCAGCAACAGCATGACCAAAGAAAGCGAAGCCCGTCTGACCGCGACTGAAGACGCCGCTGCCCGTGCTCAGGCTCGTGCTGACGAAGCGTACAGCAAGGCCGACGAGGCTATGCAAGCTGCTCAGAAGGCTCAGCAGACTGCTGATGAAGCCAATGAGCGTGCACTGCGTATGCTGGAACGCGCCAGCCGCAAGTAAGCTTCAGGCGAAAAAAAGCCGACCTGCAACCAGGTCGGCTTTTTTATGGGTAACTGGTTAACAACAACCCAATCGATTCAAGCAATTCAGAAGATCGGCTCTTCGTGGCTGCTGGCCAGCGCTTGACCCTGTTCGGCAATCTGAATTGGCAAACCGTCTTCGCCTGCGATGATCTCGCGAACCATCTCCCAATCCAGTTGCAGTGCGCCAGCGGCCTCGTCACGCTTCAGCAGTGTATTGATTACCACTGCGTGCTTGTCCATGAGCGTCATATGCCCATCCTCATCTTCCAGCGGCGTATGGGCCTCCAGATACACCTTGCCTTGACTGACACCGAACTTGTACGGCTCATCAATGATCCGCACCTGAGTACCGACCTTGACTAGCCCGGACAGCTCCAACACGTTGTGATTGAGCATGCGAAAACAACCGTGACTAACACGCATGCCGATGCCGAATTTCTTGTTCGAACCGTGGATGAGATATCCCGGCAGCGCCAGGCTCATCTTGTACGGGCCCAGCGGGTTATCCGGCCCTGGCGGAACGACCTTCGGCAGCGGATCGCCTTCGGCGGCATGCTCATCACGAATCGACTGCGGCGGATACCAGGCCGGATTGCTGGTCATGGCCGAAATACGGGTCGCGCCCACCGGCGACCCCCAGCCTTCGCGACCTATTCCTAGCGGAAAGGTATGAACGACACCCTTGCCTGCCGGGTAGTAATACAGACGGTACTCAGCGAGATTGATCACAATGCCTTCACGCGGTCCCGGCGGCAGAATGAAACGCGTCGGCAGAATGATGTCGGTGCCCTCGCCCGGCAACCAGGGATCCACACCTGGATTGGCCGCGATGAGTTCCAGATAGCCGAGGTCATGCGTCTCGCCTAACGCTGCGAAAGTGTCCTCGTACTTGGCCTTGATGACCTGAATCTGGCCGACCACGTCTTCGCCGTCCGGAGGTAACGGCAACTCAAGAGCCGCGCACGGTCCGGCCAACAGCAAAGCAGCGAATGACACACAAGAGGCGACTGCAGACGCACGCGAGAGCATTCAGGACTTCCTTGGGAAATGGGTGATCGGTGTTGCTGACGATTGTACTCGAAGGGACAGCAGCAGCCGAGCTACCAGGCGCTGATGGCAGACGGAAGGCCTTTGCGCTGCGAACTGAGCGCCTCACGGCATGCCGTACAGAGTCGCCGGTCCTTGAGCACCGAGCGTTCCAGATCTTGCCAGTGCGGCTGCGCAGGCAAGAAACCGCCGCAAAGCGTGCGATCGACCTGGCCGCTCAATTCAAGTTGCCGCAGCGCCAGATGCAGCCGATTCTCGCGGCAGGCGAACAGATCGAACTGCTCGTCCGGAACGATGAGGCGATAGGCAAAAAGGGTCCAGGCTGGGCGCGGCATCTGAGGCTCCGATCGAGGGTCGCGACAGTAGCCGCGCGCACGCTTCAAAGCAAGGGTTCGAGCACCGTCCAGGCGTTGTCCAGCAGCCGTTGCTGCGCGCCGGCCACGGGATGTACACCATCGGCCTGCATCATCCCTGCAACGCCTCCTACACCTTCGAGAAAAAACGGCACGTAGGGCAGCTCTTCGTCTTCTGCAAGCGAATCGAATGCGTTGGCAAACGCCGTCGTGTAGCGCTGCCCCAGATTCGGCGGCAAGCGCATACCGAGCAGCAGAACCCTGGCGCCGGCCTGGCGCGACTGCTCAACCATCGCCGCAAGATTCTGTTTCAATTGCGCCGGCGACTGGCCACGCAATCCGTCATTGCCTCCAAGCTCCAGAATTACCACCTCCGGCTCGTGCTCATCGAGCAACGTGGGCAGCCTGGAAAGCCCACCGGCAGTGGTGTCGCCACTGATCGACGCGTTCACCACCTCATAGTCCAGCGTCTCTGCATCGAGGCGTTGCTGGAGTAAATGCACCCACCCCTGGCTGGTTTCCAGCCCGAAAGCCGCACTGATACTATCCCCGACCACCAGTACCGTCCCCGCCGAGGCTCCCTGAGCCCAGCACAACAGCACCAAAACCCCACCTTTTAGCCACTTTCGCATCGGAATCTCCATGAGCGCCAGCATTCTCTATGCCCGGAACCTTAGCAAAGCGGTACCCAGCGCGGAAGGCGAGCTGGCGATACTCGACGACGTATCCCTGAGCCTCGACAAAGGAGACAGCCTGGCCATTGTCGGTACCTCCGGTTCCGGCAAGTCGACCCTGCTCGGCCTGCTGGCTGGCCTGGATCTACCCAGCTCCGGCGAAGTGCATCTGGCCGGTCATCTGCTCGGCGAGCTGGATGAAGACCAGCGGGCGCGGGTGCGCGCTGAGCATGTCGGCTTCGTTTTTCAATCATTCCAATTACTCGACAGTCTCAATGCGCTGGAGAACGTCATGCTGCCACTCGAGCTGCATGGCCGCCGCGATGCGCAGGCGAAGGCCAGCGAGCTGCTCGAACGAGTCGGACTGGGTGCTCGCCTGCATCACTATCCCCGACAGCTATCCGGCGGCGAGCAGCAGCGCGTCGCCGTCGCCCGCGCATTCGCCGCCGAACCCGAGGTGCTGTTTGCCGACGAGCCGACCGGCAATCTCGATAGTCACACCGGTGCAAACATCACCGAGTTGCTTTTCGAATTGAACCGAGAGCGCGGCACCACACTGGTATTGGTGACCCATGACGAACGCTTGGCCCAGCGCTGTCAGCATCTGCTCCGCCTGGAAGGCGGTCGCCAGCTGTGCGACGAGCAAGCCCGATGAAGCACGCGCCTATCAGCCGGCTGGCTGCTCTGGCGCTGCGCCAGCTGTTGCGTGACGCTCGCGGCGGAGAGCTTCGCGTCCTGTTCTTCGCGCTGTTGATCGCGGTAGCGGCAAGCACCGCCATTGGCTATTTCGGCGCGCGCCTGAACGATGCCATGCTGCTGCGCGCCACCGAATTCCTCGGGGCCGACCTGGTATTGCGCGGCAGCGCGCGCGCCGAATCAGAACAGATCGAAGCGGGCACCCGCCTACAGCTCGACCACGCTCGGGCGGTGGAATTTTCCAGCGTCATCGCGACCGATGACAACCTGCAGCTGGCAAGCGTCAAGGCGGCCGACAGCAACTACCCGCTGCGTGGTGAACTGCGCAGCGCAGCCGCACCTTATCAGCCTGAACAACCCGGACCGGGACCGCAACCAGGCGAGGCCTGGGCAGAGGCACGACTGTTCGCCGCGCTGGATTTGCGGATCGGCGATCGTATCTACGTGGGCAACAAGCAATTGCAGTTGACCCGCGTACTGACCTACGAGCCGGATCGTGTGGGTGATTTCTACAGCCTGACGCCACGCGTACTGATGCACCTCGACGATCTCGACGCGACCGGCGTGGTTCAGCCCGGTAGCCGTGTCCGCTATCGCGAGCTTTGGCGCGGTTCGGCGGAGCAGCTGGAAGCCTATGAGCAGGCAATCAAACCCGAGCTGCAGCCGCATCAGCGCATCGAGACGGCCAAAGATGGCAATCGTCAAATCGGCGGTGCATTGGGACGCGCCGAGCGCTACCTGAACCTGGCCAGCCTTGCCGCCGTGTTGCTCGCAGGCGTTGCGGTAGCGCTGTCAGCCGCTCGCTTCGCCGCGCGTCGCTTCGATGCCAGCGCCCTGCTGCGCTGCCTGGGGCTATCACGGCGCGAGGCGCTGATGCTTTACACGCTGCAGCTTGGTTATCTTGGTGTGGTTGCAAGCGCCGCGGGTGCCTTGCTGGGCTGGGCGGCGCAACATGGTCTGTTTTTCCTGCTGCGTGAGCTAGTCGTCAGTGAAGTACCGCCGGCGACTCTCTGGCCAGCTCTGGCGGGTATTGCCACTGGGTTGGTAGCGCTGGCCGGCTTCGCGTTGCCACCGCTGGCTGCACTCGGGCGCGTACCGCCTCTTCGGGTGCTGCGGCGCGACATGCTGCCGGTGCCACCGAGCTCCTGGCTGGTTTACGGCGCGGCCGTGGTGGCCCTTGGGCTGATCATGTGGCGCCTGAGCCTGGACCTGAAAATCACCCTCGCGCTGCTCGGTGGGGGTCTGCTCGCTACGCTGATACTCGGTGGGCTGCTGTTGCTCGCGTTGCAGGGGCTGCGCCGAACGCTTTCGGGCGCATCCCTGAGTTGGCGTCTCGGGCTCGGGCAGTTGCTCCGTCACCCCTTGGCGGCGGCTGGTCAGTCCCTGGCCTTCGGCCTGATTTTGCTGGCCATGGCACTGATCGCACTGCTGCGCGGCGAACTGCTCGACACCTGGCAGAACCAGCTTCCTGACGACGCTCCCAACCACTTCGTATTGAACGTTCTGCCAGCCGATCGCGATGCATTCGCCGAACGCATCGCGACCCTCTCGGATCACGCCGCACCTTTGTATCCCGTTGTGCCGGGCCGCCTGGTCGCGATCAATGGCGAGCCGGTGCGCCAGCTTGTCAGCAAGGAAAGCCAGGGCGAGCGAGCGATTCGCAGAGATCTAAGCCTGACGTGGGCAAGCGACCTGCCCTCCGATAATCGCCTGACCGCCGGCCACTGGTGGAATGGTGAACGCGGCGAGCTGCCCGGCGTATCGGTGGAAGCGGAGCTGGCGGAAAGCCTTCAGGTCGAGCTGGGCGACCGGCTCAGCTTCACCGTCGGCGGCCTTACCCGTGACGTCAGCGTGACGAGCCTGCGCGAGGTGAATTGGGATAGTTTTCAGCCCAACTTTTACATGATCTTCGAGCCTCAAACACTGCAAGACGTACCGGCCACATACATGACTAGCTTCCATCTCCCGGACGGCAAGGATCGCGAGCTGGTGCGGCTGGCGCGAGATTTCCCCTCGGCAACCATATTGCAGGTCGAGGCGTTACTCAGTCAGCTGCGCAGCATTCTGGCGCAGGTCTCGCTGGCGGTGGAGTATGTGCTGATGTTCGTGCTGGCGGCAGGATTGGCCGTATTGTTCGCAGGATTGCAGGCGACCCTAGACGAACGTATCCATCAAGGCGCGCTGCTACGAGCGCTGGGTGCCGAGCGCAAGCTGTTGCTCAGGGCCAGGCGTGCTGAGTTCGGCGTGCTCGGCGCAGCCAGCGGCTTACTTGCCGCACTGGGCTGCGAGCTTGTCAGCGCCCTGCTCTATCATTTTGCGTTCGACTTGCGCTGGCAACCTCATCCCTGGCTTCTGTTGTTGCCATTGATCGGCGCGCTGCTGGTCGGTTCGGCCGGTGTGATTGGCACGCGTCGAGCGCTCAATGCCAGTCCGCTCAACGTGCTCCGCGAAGGCTGAGCGCGCTGCTTCTAAAATGTGCCGTCTCCTTGCTGATCTGGATCTTTCATGAGCCGTTATCGCCCACCTCGCCCTGCCGGAACCCCACTGATCACGCCAGAGGGCGAGGCGCGACTACGAGCCGAACTCCACGAACTCTGGCATGTGCGACGACCACAGGTGACGCAGTCCGTCAGCGAAGCGGCAGCGCAAGGTGATCGCTCCGAAAATGCGGAATGCGGGAAAGAACCCCTAATTCCATACTATTGCTATTTAACCTATTGATAATTAACACTTATATAATAGTATGCTGAATCAGGGACATACTATTACTGCCCATCACCCTCAATCAACAATGCCTGAACATCTTCCCTCAATGGTATGCTTTCCATCGAAAGCGCAACAACCTCTTTCGCCGACAGTCGGTTCCAGTCGAAGTGTCCATTGAGATAAAGTTGAGAAAAAAGGGCCTCAAAGGGAGATGATTGGATCTCAGGCGGCAAAGACCGAGTCTTACTTAATTTATAGTCATTATCTTCAACATACTGAATATAATCACCAACAAACTTTGAAAAACAATGCCTTGAAATATATTCTGGAATTCTTTCCTTATGAATATACATAACAGCTTTTTGCGCTCCATTAAAAAAAGTGAAGAATATATTATTTGGGGAATAGTTTTCTGCCAAATGACTCAAGAGTGCAGAAAGCACATTTGACTGATCAACTCTTAGCCTGAACTCCTTTTCGATAAAACAAACAAGGGAAACTCTGAAGAAGACTTCCAGATTTTGGCAAAATACCCGGATTCCA
>NZ_CEXBBO010000036.1:0-42182 GCF_982611455.1 Stutzerimonas sp. | reverse complement strand
CGCGAAGGTGGTCGTACCGTTGGTGCCGGCGTGGTTGCCAAGATCATCGAATAATACTTTCGGTGTCGGAAGGGGCCCTTCGGGGCCCTTTTTCTATTGTTGATCATTTATTGACACCCCCTGGACGCATCCGTACAATTGCGCCTCCTTTTACCAGGCGTATTGCGTTTGGTAGGGATGGCTAATTCGAGTCTGAGGTCAAAATGCAAAACCAACAAATCCGTATTCGGTTGAAGGCTTTTGACCATCGCCTGATCGATCAATCAACCCAGGAAATCGTGGAAACCGCGAAACGTACTGGTGCTCAGGTGCGTGGTCCGATTCCACTGCCGACCCGCAAAGAACGGTTCACTGTTCTGGTTTCTCCGCACGTCAACAAAGATGCGCGCGACCAGTACGAGATCCGTACTCATAAGCGTGTGCTGGATATCGTCCAGCCGACTGATAAAACGGTCGATGCGCTGATGAAGCTTGATCTTGCGGCTGGCGTGGAAGTGCAGATCAGCCTCGGCTAAAACCTAGAGTTTTAGTCGTGTAACGCTCTGAAATGGGCGGCCATAGCGGGTGAAAGCCCCGTACACTCAAGAGGTTACAACATGACTATTGGTGTAGTCGGTCGTAAATGCGGCATGACCCGCGTTTTCACCGAAGATGGTGTCTCTATTCCGGTCACGGTCATTGAGATCGAGCCGAATCGCGTCACTCAATTCAAGAATGAAGAAAGCGATGGCTATCGCGCCGTGCAGGTCACTGTCGGTGAGCGTCGCGCGTCCCGTGTTACCAAAGCCCAGGCCGGTCACTTCGCTAAGGCGAACGTAGCAGCTGGTCGTGGCGTCTGGGAATTCCGTCTTGATGGCGAGGAGTTCCAGGCTGGTGACCAGATCAACGCTGAAATTTTCCAGGCTGGGCAGATGGTGGATGTCACCGGTCAGTCCAAGGGTAAAGGCTTTGCCGGTACCATCAAGCGCTGGAATTTCCGTGGTCAAGACAACACTCACGGTAACTCCGTATCCCACCGCGTCCCGGGTTCGATTGGCCAATGCCAAACGCCAGGCCGTGTTTTCAAGGGCAAGAAGATGTCCGGGCACATGGGCGCCGAGCGCGTAACCGTGCAGTCCCTGGAAATCGTGCGCGTCGATGCCGAGCGTAATCTGCTGTTGGTCAAGGGTGCAGTGCCCGGCGCCACTGGTGGTGACGTAGTTGTGCGTCCGGCTGCCAAGGCTCGCGGGTAAGGGGGAGTTCACATGCAATTGAATGTTAATGGCGCACAAGCCATCGAAGTCTCCGAGCAAACCTTTGGTGGTGAGTTCAATGAAACGCTGGTGCACCAGGCAGTCGTCGCCTACATGGCTGGCGGTCGTCAGGGTAGCAAGCAGCAGAAGACTCGCTCCGATGTGTCCGGTGGCGGCAAGCGTCCCTGGCGACAGAAGGGTACTGGTCGTGCGCGTGCCGGTACTTCGCGTGGTCCAATCTGGCGTGGCGGTGGTGTGACTTTCGCGGCTCGTCCACAGAACCATGATCAGAAACTCAACAAGAAGATGTATCGCGCAGCGTTGCGCTCCATCCTCTCCGAGCTAGTGCGTTCCGAGCGTCTGGTTGTTGTGGAAGACTTCGCTGTCGACAGTCCCAAGACCAAGCTGCTTGCTAACAAGCTGACTGACATGGGTCTGAACGATGTGTTGATCGTTTCCGATGCTGTTGATCAGAATCTTTATCTGGCAGCTCGCAACCTGCCGCACGTCGATGTACGCGATGTGCAGGGTTCAGATCCTGTCAGCCTGATCGCCTATGACAAGGTGTTGATCACCGTGTCGGCTGTGAAGAAATTCGAGGAGCTGCTGGGATGAACCAGGAACGCGTATTCAAAGTCCTGCTTGGTCCGCACGTCTCCGAGAAGGCAACCATGCTGGCCGACAGCAAGAGCCAGTTCGTTTTCAAGGTTGCTACTGATGCAACCAAGCTGGAAATCAAGAAGGCCGTCGAAAGCCTGTTCAACGTGAAGGTCGCCAAAGTCAGCACCCTGAATGTTCAGGGCAAGACCAAGCGCACCGCTCGCGGTCTGGGCAAGCGTAACGACTGGAAGAAAGCGTATATCGCGCTTCAGCCGGGCCAGGATCTCGATTTCTCCGGCAACGCTGAGTAAGGAAGGGGTGCATCATGGCAATCGTTAAATGCAAACCGACTTCCGCGGGCCGCCGTTTCGTGGTCAAGGTGGTCAATCAGGAGCTGCATAAAGGCGCTCCTTATGCTCCGCTGCTCGAGAAGAAGTCGAAGTCTGGCGGTCGTAACAATAACGGCCGTATCACCACTCGTCATATTGGTGGTGGTCACAAGCAGCATTACCGTCTGGTCGATTTTCGTCGCAACAAGGATGGCATTCCTGCCGTCGTAGAACGCGTCGAATATGACCCGAACCGTACTGCGCACATCGCGCTGCTGAAGTACGCGGACGGTGAGCGTCGCTACATCATTGCGCCTAAGGGCGTAACGGCTGGCGATCAGCTGCTCTCTGGCGTTAATGCGCCAATCAGGGCTGGCAACAGTCTGCCGCTGCGTAACATTCCGCTGGGTTCTACCGTTCACGGTGTTGAGCTCAAGCCGGGCAAGGGTGCTCAGATCGCTCGCTCCGCTGGTGCTTCAGCTCAGCTGGTCGCTCGTGAAGGTGCCTACGTGACTCTGCGTCTTCGCTCCGGCGAGATGCGTAAGGTTCTGGCTGAATGCCGTGCGACCCTGGGCGAAGTCTCGAACTCCGAGCATAGCCTGCGTTCGCTGGGTAAAGCTGGTGCCAAGCGCTGGCGTGGTGTTCGCCCGACCGTTCGCGGTGTGGCAATGAACCCGGTCGATCACCCCCACGGTGGTGGTGAGGGTCGTACCTCCGGTGGTCGTCATCCGGTGTCGCCATGGGGCTTCCCGACCAAGGGCGCGAAGACTCGCTCTAACAAGCGCACCGATAACATGATCGTCCGTCGTCGCAAGTAACTAGAGGGATACGACAGTGCCGCGTTCTCTGAAAAAAGGTCCTTTTATCGATCTTCACCTATTGAAGAAGGTCGAAGTGGCGATGGAAAAGAACGATCGCAAGCCGGTTAAAACCTGGTCGCGTCGTTCGATGATCCTGCCGCAAATGGTCGGTCTGACCATCGCTGTGCATAACGGCCGTCAACATGTTCCCGTTCTTGTGAGCGAAGACATGGTCGGTCACAAACTCGGCGAGTTCGCTGGTACCCGCACTTATCGCGGGCACGTAGCGGACAAGAAAGGCAAGCGCTAAGGGGTAAGGAAAGATGGAAGTAGCCGCTAAGTTGTCGGGCGCTCGCATCTCCGCCCAGAAAGCCCGCCTGGTCGCCGACCAGATCCGCGGGAAGAGGGTGGGCGAAGCGCTCAACCTGCTGGCTTTCAGCAGTAAGAAAGCCGCCGAGATCATGAAGAAAGTGCTGGAGTCGGCTGTAGCCAACGCCGAGCACAACGAAGGCGCTGACGTGGACGACCTGAAGGTTTCCACTGTCTTCGTCAACGAAGGGCGTTCGCTTAAGCGCATCATGCCGCGTGCCAAAGGCCGCGCTGATCGCATCGTCAAGCGGTCTTGCCATATCACTGTCAAGGTTGCGGACAAGTAACGGAGTCGATCAGATGGGTCAGAAAGTACATCCCACTGGCATTCGCCTGGGAATCGTCAAGGAGCACACTTCCGTCTGGTATGCAGACGGTCGTACGTACGCCGATTATCTGCTTGCAGATCTGAACGTACGTGAGTACCTCCAAGACAAATTAAAAAGCGCGTCCGTAAGCCGTATCGATATCCATCGTCCGGCTCAGACAGCACGTATCACCATCCATACCGCTCGTCCCGGCATCGTGATCGGCAAGAAAGGTGAGGATGTTGAGAAGCTGCGTCAGGACCTGACCAAGAAAATGGGTGTGCCTGTGCACATCAACATCGAAGAAATCCGCAAGCCGGAACTCGATGCAATGCTGGTAGCACAGAACGTCGCTCAGCAGCTGGAGCGTCGCGTGATGTTCCGTCGCGCCATGAAGCGCGCCGTACAGAACGCGATCCGCATTGGTGCCAAAGGCATCAAAATCCAGGTGAGCGGTCGTCTGGGTGGGGCTGAAATCGCCCGTACGGAATGGTATCGGGAAGGTCGTGTGCCGCTGCACACCCTGCGTGCCGATATCGACTACAACACCTACGAAGCACACACCACTTACGGTGTGATCGGCGTCAAGGTCTGGATCTTCAAAGGCGAAGTGATTGGTGGTCGCCATGAAGAGCTCAAGCCGCAAGCGCCTGCGCCTCGTAAAAAAGCTGCCAAGTAAGGAGTACGCCAAATGTTGCAACCAAAGCGTACAAAATTCCGCAAGCAGATGACTGGTCACAACCGTGGCCTGGCTCAGCGCGGTAGCAAAGTCAGCTTCGGCGAGTTCGCTCTGAAGTCTGTTGCTCGTGGTCGTCTCACTGCGCGCCAGATCGAGTCCGCACGTCGTGCGTTGACCCGTCACGTAAAGCGTGGCGGCAAAATCTGGATCCGCGTATTCCCCGACAAGCCTGTCACCAAGAAGCCTCTGGAAGTCCGGATGGGTAAAGGTAAGGGTAACGTCGAGTACTGGGTGGCCCAGATTCAACCGGGCAAGGTGCTCTACGAGATCGAGGGTGTTTCCGAAGAGCTGGCGCGTGAGGCATTCGCCCTGGCTGCTGCAAAGCTGCCGCTCGCCACCTCCTTTGTTAAGCGGACGGTGATGTGATGAAAGCGAATGAACTTCGTGAAAAATCCGCTCAGCAGCTGAACGAGCAACTGCTCGAGCTGCTGCGCGACCAGTTCAATCTGCGTATGCAGAAAGCAACTGGCCAGTTGGGGCAGTCTCACCTGCTCTCGCAAGTCAAGCGCGACATCGCTCGTGTCAAGACTGTGCTCAACCAGCAGGCAGGTAAGTGATCATGGCTGAAGTTGAAAAAACTGTCCGTACGCTGACTGGCCGCGTCGTCAGCGACAAGATGGACAAAAGCATCACCGTTCTGATCGAGCGTCGTGTTAAGCACCCGATCTACGGTAAATACGTGAAGCGTTCGACCAAACTGCACGCCCACGACGAAACCAACCAGTGCCGTATTGGCGATAAGGTCACTATCCGCGAGATTCGTCCGCTGGCGAAGACCAAGTGCTGGATGTTGGTTGATGTCGTCGAACGTGCCGTCGAAGTCTAAGGGCTAGGGGTCGGAGAAATTATATGATTCAGACTCAATCAATGCTCGATGTGGCGGACAACAGTGGCGCTCGTCGCGTCATGTGTATCAAGGTCCTCGGCGGTTCGCACCGCCGTTACGCCGGCATCGGCGACATCATCAAGGTTACCGTCAAGGAAGCGATCCCGCGTGGCAAGGTCAAGAAGGGCCAGGTGATGACCGCTGTCGTGGTCCGTACCCGTCACGGTGTTCGTCGTCCAGACGGCTCCATTATTCGCTTCGATGGCAACGCTGCTGTTCTGTTGAACAACAAGCAGGAGCCTATTGGTACCCGTATTTTCGGGCCCGTGACGCGTGAACTTCGTTCTGAGAAGTTCATGAAGATCGTCTCGCTCGCGCCTGAAGTGCTGTAAGGAGAAGCCGCATGCAAAAGATTCGTCGCAACGACGAGATCATCGTCATCGCCGGCAAAGACAAGGGCAAGCGCGGTAAGGTGCTCCGGGTTCTCGCTGACAACCGTCTGGTTGTTGGTGGCATCAATCTGGTCAAGCGCCATACCAAGCCGAACCCGATGTCGGGCGTTCAGGGCGGTATCGTCGAAAAAGAGGCGCCTCTGCACGCCTCTAACGTCGCTATCTTCAACGGCGAAACCAACAAAGCTGATCGCGTTGGTTTTAAAGCTGAAGACGGCAAGAAAATTCGTGTCTTCAAGTCGACCCAAAAGCCGGTTGAAGCTTGAGACTGCTAGGTAGATAACCATGGCACGACTAAAAGAAGTTTATCGGAAGCAAATCGCTCCCAAGCTGAAGGAAGAGCTTCAGCTTGGCAACGTGATGGAAGTTCCGCGCATCACCAAGATCACCCTGAACATGGGTATCGGCGAAGCGATCGGTGACAAGAAAATCATCGATAACGCAGTTGCCGATCTGGAAAAGATCACCGGCCAGAAGGTCGTCGTGACTCACGCTCGTAAATCCATCGCTGGCTTTAAAGTCCGCGAAGGCTGGCCGATCGGTGTCAAGGTAACTCTGCGCAGTGATCGTATGTACGAATTCTTGGATCGTCTGCTGTCGATCTCCCTGCCTCGGGTGCGCGACTTCCGTGGCCTGAATGCCAAGTCCTTCGACGGACGCGGCAACTACAGCATGGGCGTGAAAGAGCAGATCATTTTCCCGGAAATCGATTACGACAAGATCGATGCTCTGCGTGGTCTGGACATCACGCTGACCACTACTGCTCGAACGGATGAAGAGGGTCGCGCGCTGCTGCGTGCCTTCAACTTCCCGTTCCGTAACTAATTGGAGTAGGAAATGGCTAAGCAAAGCATGAAGAACCGCGAGCTGAAGCGTCAGCAGACGGTTGCCAAGTACGCCCAGAAGCGTGCTGCGCTGAAAGCTGTCATCGCTAATCCCGAGTCGTCTGCTGAGGCGCGCTGGGAAGCTCAGGTTGCGCTGCAAAAGCAGCCGCGTGATGCCAGCGCTTCGCGCCTGCGTAACCGTTGCCGTCTGACCGGGCGTCCGCATGGTGTGTATCGCAAGTTCGGTCTTGCACGCAACATGCTGCGTCAGGCTGCAATGCGTGGCGATGTGCCGGGCTTGGTGAAAGCCAGCTGGTAACAAGCGGTCCGGCAGTTACTGTCGGAACTGCAGTTGTCGAATCAAGCCCCGTATGGGGCTTGATTCGTTTCTGAACTGTCTCTAGAATGTCCGGCTCGCCCGAGCCACGCCGTCCAGGCGTCCGCTCATTCTGTTGGCGACACAAGCCCTAGCGGGCTTATTTTTTTGAATTAGGAGCCAAGCGCCCATGAGTATGCAGGACCCGTTAGCGGACATGCTAACTCGTATCCGTAATGCCCAGATGGCCGAAAAGTCCGTCGTAAGCATGCCGTCTTCCACTTTGAAGGTGGCTGTAGCCAACGTTCTTCAGGGTGAAGGCTATATCGCAGGATACAACGTCAGCAGCGACGCCAAGCCGCAGCTGTCCATCGAGCTCAAGTACTTCGAAGGCCGTCCGGTTATCGAAGAGTTGAAGCGCGTAAGCCGTCCTGGCCTTCGCCAGTACAAATCCGTTGATCAGTTGCCGAAAGTTCGCGGCGGTCTGGGTGTTTCGATCGTATCCACCAACAAAGGTGTGATGACTGATCGGGCTGCTCGCGCTGCTGGCGTTGGCGGCGAAGTGCTCTGCACAGTGTTCTAAGGGGGGATAAGCATGTCTCGCGTTGCTAAGAACCCCGTCAAGCTGCCCGCTGGTGTTGAATTCAACATGGCCGGCCAGCAGCTTTCGGTGAAGGGTGCCAAGGGTACTCTCGAACTGAACGTGCACTCGTCTGTGGAAGTGATCCACGAGGCCGGTGAGCTCCGTTTTGCTGCGCGTAATGGCGATCAGCAGAACCGTGCCATGGCCGGTACCACCCGTGCGCTGGTTAACAACATGGTGATCGGCGTCAGCCAGGGCTTCGAGCGCAAGCTCCAGCTGGTTGGTGTTGGTTACAAGGCGCAAGCCAAAGGTCAAGTGCTGTCCCTGGCTCTCGGCTTCTCGCACCCGGTGGAATATGAACTGCCGCAAGGCGTTACCGCTGAGACCCCCAGCCAGACCGATATTCTGATCAAGGGTGTCGATAAGCAACTGGTCGGTCAGGTGGCTGCTGAAATCCGTGACTTCCGTCGCCCTGAGCCTTACAAGGGCAAAGGCGTGCGTTACTCGGACGAAGTGGTCCGTCGTAAAGAAGCTAAGAAGAAGTAGGGCATAGCAAATGAGCGTAAAGAAAGTTACTCGTCTGCGTCGCGCTCGCAAGGCACGCCTGAAGATGCGCGAGCTGGAAACCGTACGCCTTTGTGTGTACCGCTCTTCCCAGCACATCTACGCCCAGGTCCTTTCGGCCGACGGCGGCAAGGTCCTGGCCAGTGCCTCGACTCTCGACAAAGAACTGCGCGACGGGGCCACTGGCAACGTCGACGCTGCCAAGAAAGTTGGTCAGCTGGTCGCTGAGCGTGCTAAGGCCGCAGGTGTCACCCAGGTGGCGTTCGACCGTTCTGGCTTCAAGTACCACGGTCGTGTCAAGGCACTGGCTGATGCTGCTCGTGAAGGCGGGCTGGAGTTCTAAGTTATGGCATATAACGAGCAAAAGCGCGACGAAGGCTACATTGAGAAGCTGGTTCAAGTTAACCGCGTCGCCAAGACTGTAAAAGGTGGTCGTATCTTCACTTTCACTGCGTTGACCGTGGTGGGTGATGGTAAGGGCCGTGTAGGTTTCGGCCGTGGCAAGTCCCGCGAAGTGCCAGCTGCCATTCAGAAGGCCATGGAGGCGGCTCGCCGCAACATGATCCAAGTTGATCTGAATGGCACGACGCTGCAGTACGCCACCAAAGCTGCGCATGGCGCATCCAAGGTCTACATGCAGCCTGCTTCGGAAGGTACCGGTGTCATCGCCGGTGGTGCGATGCGTGCCATTCTGGAAGTTGCTGGTGTGCAGAACGTCCTGGCCAAGTGCTACGGCTCTACCAATCCGGTGAACGTGGTTCATGCCACCTTCAAAGGTTTGAAGGCCATGCAGTCGCCTGAGTCGATCGCAGCAAAGCGTGGCAAGAGCGTTGAGGAGATTTCCTGATCATGGCTAACACCGTCAAGGTCACGCTGATCAAAAGCGTCAGCGGTCGTATCCCCAATCACAAGCTTTGCGTCAAGGGCCTTGGCCTGCGTCGCATCGGTCATACCGTCGAAGTTCAGGACACCCCTGAAAATCGCGGCATGATCAACAAGGCTTATTACATGCTCCGAGTGGAGGGCTAAGCCATGCAACTGAACGATCTGCGTTCTGCGCCAGGTGCCCGTCGCGAAAAGCTGCGTCCGGGCCGTGGTATTGGCAGCGGCCTCGGCAAGACTGGTGGTCGTGGTCACAAGGGTCAGACTTCCCGCTCCGGCGGTAAGATCGCTCCCGGTTTCGAAGGCGGCCAACAGCCTTTGCATCGCCGTCTGCCGAAGTTCGGCTTCGTCTCCCTGAAGGCCATGGATCGTGCTGAAGTGCGCACATCCGAGCTGGCCAAGGTGCAGGGCGATGTCGTAACTGTGCAGAGCCTCAAAGATGCCAACGTCATCAACCAGAATGTACAGCGTGTGAAGATCATGCTGTCCGGCGAGGTTGGTCGTGCGGTAACTCTGAAGGGCATCGCCGTCACCAAAGGTGCGCGTGCGGCTATCGAAGCAGCTGGCGGCAAGTTCGAGGAATAAATGGCTAAGCAAGGTGCTCTCTCCGCGCTGAGTAATGGCGGGCTTTCTGAACTCTGGGCTCGTCTGCGTTTTCTGCTGATGGCGATCATCGTCTATCGAGTCGGCGCGCACATCCCGGTGCCGGGAATCAATCCCGACAGGTTGGCCGAGCTGTTCCGTCAGAACGAAGGGACCATCCTTAGCTTGTTCAACATGTTTTCCGGTGGTGCGCTGGAGCGCATGAGTATTTTTGCCTTGGGGATCATGCCGTACATTTCGGCGTCGATCATCATGCAGCTCATGACCGCTGTCAGTCCTCAGTTGGAACAGTTGAAGAAAGAAGGCGAGGCGGGCCGTCGCAAGATAAGCCAGTACACGCGTTACGGTACGCTGGTGCTGGCTATCGTGCAGGCTATCGGTATGTCGGTAGGTCTGGCTGGTCAGGGTGTCGCTTTCAGTAATGACTTCGGCTTCTACTTTGTGGCTATCACCACCTTCGTGGCTGGTGCGATGTTCATGATGTGGCTGGGTGAACAGATCACTGAGCGGGGTGTTGGTAACGGTATCTCGATGCTGATTTTTGCTGGTATCGTCGCTGGTCTGCCTGGTGCTTTAGGGCAGTCGTTCGAGTCTGCGCGGCAAGGTGATGTCAATATCATCGCGCTGCTGGCTGTCGGGCTTCTGGCCGTTGCCATCATCGGTTTCGTGGTGTTCATTGAGCGTGGTCAGCGGCGTATCGCTGTGCACTACGCCAAGCGTCAGCAAGGTCGTAAGGTTTTTGCTGCGCAAACAAGCCACTTGCCACTGAAAGTGAACATGGCTGGTGTCATTCCGGCGATCTTCGCCAGCAGCATTCTGTTGTTCCCCGCGTCGCTGGGACAGTGGTTTGGTCAGTCGGAAAACATGGGTTGGTTGGCTGATGTATCTCAGTCGATCGCTCCTGGACAGCCGCTGAATATATTGCTGTTCAGCGCCGGTATCATCTTTTTCTGCTTCTTCTACACGGCATTGATGTTCAATCCTAAAGACGTTGCGGAGAATCTGAAGAAGTCCGGTGCGTTTATCCCGGGGATTCGGCCTGGTGAGCAGTCGGCACGCTATATTGATGGCGTACTGACTCGCTTGACCATGTTCGGTGCCCTGTACATGACGGCCGTATGTCTGCTACCTCAGTTCCTTGTAGTGGCAGCAAACGTACCGTTCTACCTTGGCGGGACATCGTTGCTGATCGTGGTTGTGGTTGTAATGGACTTCATGTCCCAAGTTCAATCGCACCTCATGTCTCACCAGTACGATTCCCTGATGAAAAAAGCCAACCTGAAGGGCTATGGCAGCGGAATGCTCCGCTAAGACAGTCCGTAAGGTTCTAGGAGTTGGTCATGAAAGTTCGTGCATCGGTCAAAAAACTGTGCCGCAACTGCAAAATCGTCCGTCGCGAAGGCGTCGTTCGGGTGATCTGCAGCGCAGAACCGCGTCACAAGCAGCGCCAAGGCTGATTGTGAGCTTAAGGCTCGAGCCCGGCAGCTAGTGCGCTGCCGGGTTGATTATTTGTTATTACAGCGTTAGTATCTCGCGCCCTTTTCTTGGCTTCCGGGGCGTTGGGTAGCTGTCAATTGGAGTTTCACTGAATGGCCCGTATTGCAGGCGTAAACATTCCGGATAACAAGCACACTGTTATCTCGCTGACCTACATCTATGGTGTTGGTCGCACTCGTGCACAGAGCATCTGTGCAGCTACCGGCGTCAATCCGGCGGCAAAAATCAAGGATCTCACTGACGAGCAGGTAGAACTGCTTCGTGGCGAAGTAGGCAAGTTCATCGTTGAAGGTGACCTGCGTCGCGAAGTCAACATGAAGATCAAGCGCTTGATGGACCTGGGTTGCTATCGCGGCCTGCGTCATCGTCGTGGTCTGCCGGTCCGCGGTCAGCGTACCAAGACCAACGCTCGCACCCGTAAGGGTCCGCGTAAGCCGATCCGCAAGTAATCGCATTAGCGCATCGACAGGAATCTAATCATGGCAAAACCTGCTGCTCGTCCTCGCAAGAAAGTCAAAAAGACGGTGGTTGATGGCATCGCCCACATCCATGCATCTTTTAACAACACCATCATCACTATCACCGATCGCCAGGGTAACGCATTGTCCTGGGCAACCTCCGGTGGTTCCGGTTTCCGTGGCTCGCGTAAGAGCACCCCGTTCGCTGCCCAGGTGGCCGCTGAACGCGCTGGTCAAGCGGCACTGGAATACGGCCTTAAGAACCTCGACGTAAACGTCAAGGGTCCTGGTCCGGGTCGTGAATCTGCCGTTCGTGCATTGAATGGCTGTGGTTATAAAATCGCCAGCATCACCGACGTGACGCCGATCCCGCACAACGGGTGCCGTCCGCCGAAGAAGCGCCGCGTGTAATCAGGAGACAGTGAGAAATGGCTCGTTATATTGGTCCCAAGTGCAAACTGTCTCGTCGTGAAGGCACCGATCTCTTTCTGAAGAGTGGTGCGCGCGCGCTCGAATCGAAGTGCAACATCGAAACCCCTCCGGGTGTTCATGGTCAGCGTCGTGGTCGTTTGTCCGACTACGGCACGCAGCTGCGTGAGAAGCAAAAAGTTCGTCGTATCTACGGCGTGCTTGAACGCCAGTTCAGCGGTTACTACAAGGAAGCGGCCAGCCGTAAGGGCGCTACCGGTGAGAACCTGCTGCAGCTGCTCGAATGCCGTCTCGACAATGTCGTATACCGCATGGGCTTCGGCTCCACTCGCGCCGAGTCGCGCCAGCTAGTTTCGCATAAGGCGATCAGCGTAAACGGCAAGACCGTGAACGTTCCGTCTTACCAAGTAAAAGCTGGTGACGTGGTTGCCGTTCGTGAGAAGTGCCGTAATCAGTTGCGTATCGCCCAAGCCCTGGAACTGTGCGTACAGCGCGGTCGCGTTGAATGGGTCGAAGTAGATACCGACAAGAAATCCGGTGTTTTCAAGAATGTTCCGGCTCGCAGTGATCTGTCCGCCGACATCAACGAAAACCTGATTGTCGAGCTCTACTCCAAGTAAGGGCTAGAAAATAGGTGTATCCATGCAGAGTTCGGTAAATGAGTTCCTGACCCCCCGCCATATCGATGTGCAGGTGGTTAGTCCGACCCGTGCCAAGATCACACTCGAGCCTCTCGAGCGTGGTTTCGGCCATACCCTGGGCAACGCGCTGCGTCGCATTCTGTTGTCCTCCATGCCAGGCTGCGCTGTGGTCGAGGCTGAGATCGACGGTGTGCTCCACGAGTACAGCGCAATCGAGGGCGTGCAGGAAGATGTAATCGAAATCCTGCTCAACCTCAAAGGTATCGCTATCAAGCTGCACGGCCGTGATGAAGTGACCTTGAGCCTGGTGAAGAAGGGCGCGGGCGCTGTTACTGCTGCCGATATCCAGCTGGATCACGATGTCGAAATCGTCAATGGCGATCATTTGATCGCCAATCTGGCGGCTAATGGCTCGATCAACATGAAGCTCAAGGTCGCTCGCGGCCGTGGCTACGAGCCGGCTGATGCACGTCAGAGCGATGAAGATGAAAGCCGCAGCATTGGCCGTCTTCAGCTCGACGCAACCTTCAGCCCGGTTCGTCGCGTAGCGTATGTTGTCGAAAATGCTCGTGTTGAGCAGCGTACCAACTTGGACAAGCTGGTCATTGACCTGGAAACCAACGGAACCCTGGATCCTGAAGAGGCGATCCGTCGTGCCGCGACCATTCTGCAGCAGCAGTTGGCCGCATTCGTCGACCTCAAGGGTGACAGCGAGCCGGTCGTGGTCGAGCAGGAAGACGAGATCGATCCGATCCTGTTGCGTCCAGTTGATGACTTGGAATTGACCGTGCGTTCGGCAAACTGCCTCAAGGCAGAAAACATCTACTACATTGGTGACCTGATTCAGCGTACCGAAGTAGAACTGTTGAAAACGCCGAATCTGGGGAAGAAGTCTCTGACCGAAATCAAAGACGTTCTGGCTTCCCGCGGTCTGTCCCTCGGTATGCGCCTCGACAATTGGCCGCCGGCAAGTCTCAAGAAGGACGATAAGGCTACGGCCTGATCGCCCCTAGTCACCGAACTGATCGTTTGGTAAGGAATTTCAATCATGCGTCATCGTAAAAGTGGCCGTCATCTCAGCCGCACAAGCGCACATCGCAAGGCTATGTTTCAGAACATGGCGGTGTCGCTGTTCGAGCACGAACTGATCAAGACTACTCTGCCCAAAGCTAAAGAATTGCGCCGCGTTGCGGAACCGCTGATCACTCTGGCCAAGGAAGACAGTGTTGCCAATCGTCGTCTGGCTTTCGACCGTACTCGTTCGAAGGCTATTGTCGGTAAGTTGTTCAGCGATCTGGGTCCGCGTTATGCCACCCGTCAGGGCGGTTACCTGCGCATTCTCAAGTGCGGCTTCCGTGCCGGGGACAACGCTCCCATGGCCTACGTCGAGCTGGTTGACCGTCCGGTTACCGGTGAAGTCGAAGCAGCTGAATAAGCTGGCCTGAGAAAAGAAAAACCGAGCCTTCAGGCTCGGTTTTTTTTCGCCTGAAGATTTTGGCTATCGGCTGCGTTGACCTTGATCATTAGAGCGCATCGGTTGGGATTCATATGATGGCACTCAACCAGCCGGTGACGTGACTGACACTGGATAGTTCTCGAATTGCCACGGAGTAGTAATCATGACCGATCTGCCCAAACTCACCACCGTCGCTGGTGCGCCGGTAGCCGAAAATCAGAATTCCATGACCGCCGGCCCGCGCGGCCCGATGTTGCTACAGGACGTGTGGTTTCTTGAGAAGCTTGCACATTTTGATCGTGAGGTTATCCCTGAGCGGCGTATGCACGCCAAAGGCTCCGGTGCCTTTGGTGAGTTCGTTGTCACTCATGACATTACCCGCTACACCAAAGCGGCGATCTTTTCCGACGTTGGCAAGAGAACCCCGATGTTCGCCCGGTTTTCTACCGTGGCTGGTGAACGCGGTGCGGCCGATGCTGAGCGTGATATCCGTGGCTATGCCTTGAAGTTCTACACCGAGCAGGGCAATTGGGACATGGTCGGCAACAACACGCCCGTGTTCTTCTTCCGCGATCCGCTGAAATTCCCCGATCTTAACCATGCCGTCAAACGCGACCCGCGTACCAACATGCGCAGCGCCAACAACAACTGGGATTTCTGGACCGGCCTGCCCGAAGCGCTGCATCAAATTACCTATGTGATGGGTGACCGGGGCATTCCAGCCTCCTACCGACACATGCACGGTTTCGGCTCGCACACCTATAGCTTCATCAGCGCTGACAATCAGCGCTACTGGGTCAAATTCCATTTCAAGACGCAGCAGGGCATTAAGAACCTGACCGACGCCGAGGCGGCAGCCATCGTTGCTGGTGATCGGGAAAGCTCTCAGCGCGACCTGTTCGAGGCTATCGAGTGTGGCGATTTCCCTCGTTGGACCATGTATGTGCAGGTAATGCCCGAAACCGAGGCCGCGAGCTATCGCTTCCATCCGTTCGATCTGACCAAGGTTTGGTCGAAGAAGGACTATCCTCTGATCGAAGTGGGTTACTACGAGCTGAATCGCAATGCCGATAACTATTTTCAGGATGTCGAGCAGGCGGCATTCACGCCTGCGAATGTCGTGCCGGGTATCAGTTTCTCGCCGGACCGCATGCTGCAGGGGCGTCTGTTCTCCTATGGCGATGCGCAACGCTACAGGCTGGGTGTGAACCATCACCAGATTCCGGTTAATGCGCCGCGTTGCCCGGCTCATAGCTATCATCGCGATGGTGCGATGCGCGTCGATGGCAACCACGGTGGTCGCTTGCACTACGAGCCGAATACATACGGCGAATGGCGGGAGCAGCCTGACTTCAGCGAGCCGCCGCTGGCGCTCGAAGGTGCCGGCGCCCGTTACGATTACCGATTGGACGACGCGGATTACTTCACTCAACCGGGTGATCTGTTCCGGCTGATGAAGGCGGACGAGCAACAGCGTCTATTCGATAACACGGCGCGGGCCATGGGTGATGCGGCGCGCCATATCAAGCTGCGCCATATCAGGCATTGTTACTTGGCTGATCCGGCTTACGGTGCCGGTATCGCACAGGCTTTGGACCTTCCGGTCGAGGAAGCGCTGGCTTAACCGGCACGCCGTAGTGAAAGAAGCCCGAAGCATCCGCTACGGGCTTCTTAATTTAAAAATGGTTGGTTGGAGACGACCAAGGAAGTTTATCTGGCGATACCTGTCCAGCGACTCTTGCGTCCGTATCAGGTCTATAACTGCTTCGTCGCGGTGTGCAACGAAGCGGCTGCAGATCCTAAACCTTATCTCGCTCCAGCAACGGCTTAAGGAAATGGCCGGTGTGCGATTGCGGCATGTCGGCGACATCCTCGGGCGTGCCCGTGGCGATGATCTGGCCTCCCTTCGAGCCGCCTTCCGGGCCCAGGTCGACCAGCCAATCCGCGGTCTTGATTACGTCCAGGTTGTGCTCGATGACCACTACCGTATTACCGTGATCGCGCAGCCGATGCAGCACGTCCAGAAGCTGCTGGATATCGGCGAAGTGCAGTCCCGTGGTGGGCTCGTCGAGGATATACAGGGTCTTGCCGGTATCCCGTTTGGATAGTTCGCGTGACAGCTTGACCCGTTGCGCCTCGCCGCCGGATAGCGTGGTCGCGCTCTGCCCCAGTTTGATATAGGACAGCCCCACGTCCATCAGCGTCTGAAGTTTGCGCGCCACCGCCGGCACCGGGTCGAAAAATTCCCGTGCCTCCTCAATGGTCATGCCGAGCACTTCGGTGATGCTTTTGCCCTTGTACTTCACCTCGAGGGTTTCGCGGTTGTAACGCTTGCCCTTGCACACATCGCAGGGCACATAGATGTCCGGCAGAAAATGCATCTCCACCTTGATCACGCCATCACCCTGGCACGCCTCGCAGCGGCCGCCCTTGACGTTGAACGAGAAGCGGCCGGGCCCGTATCCTCTTGATCGCGCTTCCGGGACGCCCGCAAACAGTTCCCGTATGGGCGTGAACAAGCCGGTATAGGTGGCGGGGTTGGATCGCGGTGTACGGCCGATCGGGCTCTGATCGATGTCCACGACCTTGTCCAAATGCTGCAGGCCGTCGAAAGAATCATGAGGTGCGACCTCGAGCGTGGTGGCGCCATTCAACGCTGTGGCCGTAATCGGGAACAATGTGTTGTTAATCAGCGTCGATTTGCCCGAGCCGGATACGCCGGTGATACAGGTAAGCAACCCTACGGGTATCTCCAGGTCGACGTTACGCAGGTTGTTGCCGCGCGCGCCCTTGAGCTTCAACAGCTTGCTGGCGTCGCGCGGGGTGCGCTTGGCGGGATAATTGATTTTCACGCGACCAGAAAGATAACCGCCAGTCAACGAGGCGGGGTTGGCCATTACCTCATCCGGCGTTCCTTCGGCGACGATTTGGCCACCGTGTATTCCGGCACCAGGGCCAATGTCCACGACATAGTCGGCGAGCCGTATGGCGTCTTCGTCGTGCTCGACGACAATCACTGTATTGCCGATGTCGCGCAGGTGGCGCAGCGTGCCGAGCAGGCGTTCGTTATCGCGCTGATGCAGGCCGATTGAGGGTTCGTCGAGGATATACATCACCCCGACCAGGCCTGCACCAATCTGGCTGGCCAGGCGAATACGCTGAGCCTCGCCACCGGACAAGGTATCGGCGCTGCGGTCCAGAGTTAGGTAATCGAGACCGACGTTGACCAGGAATTGCAGGCGCTCGCAGATTTCCTTGAGAATCTTGTCGGCAATTTCGCCGCGACGACCCGACAGAGAGAGTCCGCCAAAGTATTCGGTAGCATCGCCAATCGGCAGTCCGGTTACCGCGGGCAAAGTCTTGTCGCCTACCCAGACATGGCGGGCTTCGCGGCGCAGGCGGGTGCCTCGGCATTCTGGACAAGGCTGGGTGCTGAGGTACTTGGCCAGCTCTTCACGCACCGAGTTGGACTCCGTTTCGCGGTAACGGCGCTCAAGGTTGGGGATGATGCCCTCGAAGGGATGTGAACGTTTGACGATATCGCCACGATCGTTCAAGTAGCGGAAGTCCACGTTCTCCTTTCCACTGCCACGCAGGACCACTTTCTGCTGCTCCGCCGGCAGGGAGTCGAATGGCTCGTCCAGACTGAAACCATAGTGCGAGGCGAGTGAGTCGAGCATCTGGAAATAATAGACGTTGCGCCGATCCCAGCCGCGAATTGCGCCTTCGGCCAGGGTTAGCTCGCCATTGACCAGGCGCTTGGCGTCGAAGAACTGTTTGACCCCGAGGCCGTCGCAGGTCGGGCAGGCCCCCGCTGGGTTGTTGAACGAGAACAGCTTGGGTTCGAGTTCGCTGATCGAGTGCCCGCAGATCGGGCAGGCGAAGCGTGCGGAGAAGATTATTTCCTCGCTGTCGTCTTCCTCTTCCATCGAGGCGACCAGGGCGATGCCATCGGCCAGCTTCAGCGCGGTTTCGAAGGACTCGGCAAGACGCTGTTGCAGGTCACTACGCACTTTAAAGCGATCCACCACCACGTCGATGGAATGCTTCTTCTGCTTGTCCAGCTTCGGCAACTCGTCCAGTTCATACAGCCTGCCGTTCACCCGCGCGCGGACAAAGCCCTGCGCTCGCAGCTCATCGAATACAGCCAGGTGCTCGCCCTTGCGCTCACGAATCACCGGAGCCAGCAACATCAGCTTGCGGCCTTCCGGCAACGCCAGCACCTGGTCGACCATCTGGCTGACGGTCTGAGCCTCCAGCGGGGCGTCGTGGTCAGGGCAGCGCGGAGTGCCTACACGTGCATAGAGCAGCCTCAAGTAATCGTAGATCTCGGTGATGGTGCCGACCGTCGACCGCGGATTATGCGAGGTGGACTTCTGCTCGATGGAGATCGCAGGGGACAGCCCTTCGATGGTATCGACGTCGGGCTTTTCCATCATTGAGAGGAATTGCCGGGCGTATGCCGAAAGCGACTCGACATAGCGGCGCTGCCCTTCGGCATAAAGCGTATCGAACGCCAGGGAGGACTTGCCGGAACCGGACAGCCCCGTAATCACGATCAGCTTGTCGCGCGGCAGAGTCAGGTCGATGTTCTTCAGGTTGTGGGTGCGAGCCCCACGAATCAGAATCTTGTCCAAAGCAGCCTCGCGTGGCGGGCGAAAACCCGGAAGTATACGGCTGGGGCGGCATCGCGGCAAAAGCGCGCGCCTGTGCCAAGCAGGGGATGGCTGCTAGAATCGCCGCCGGTTCATTCAAGCGAGACCCCACATGCAGGATCCCTACAGCGAGCGCATGAGCGCCAGCGAAACCCGTGCAGCATCAGGGCTGGCCCTGGTTTTCGCGTTTCGCATGCTCGGCATGTTCATGGTGCTGCCAGTGCTGGCAACCTATGGCATGGACCTGCAGGGTGCAACGCCGGCGCTGATTGGTCTCGCTATCGGTGCTTATGGTTTGACCCAGGCGGTGCTGCAAATTCCGTTCGGCATGCTCTCTGATCGAATCGGCCGCCTACCGGTGATCTATTTCGGCTTGCTGATCTTCGCAGCGGGGGCGGTATTGGCGGCGACGGCCGATTCTATCTGGGGCGTGATTGCAGGCCGCGTCCTGCAGGGTGCTGGGGCAATCTCGGCCGCGGTTATGGCGCTGCTGTCGGATCTCACACGCGAGCAGCATCGCACCAAGGCGATGGCGATGATCGGCATGAGCATCGGCATTTCGTTCGCGGTGGCAATGGTCGTCGGCCCTCTGCTGACCCGTTCTTTCGGTCTGTCCGGATTATTCTGGACGACTGCCGGCATGGCGCTGATGGGCGCGCTGGTTGTCGCCACATTGCCGCGTGCTCACCAGCATTTGCGCCATCGGGAATCAGGTGTCGCCAAGCAGGCGCTCGGTGCCACGCTGCGTCATCCAGATCTGTTGCGGCTGGATTTCAGCATCCTCGCCTTGCACGCAATCCTCATGGCCAGTTTCGTTGCACTGCCGTTGGCACTGGTGGAGGAAGCGGCGTTACCCAAGGATGAACACTGGTGGGTCTATCTGACGGCACTGGTAGTTGGTTTCTTCGGCATGGTGCCCTTCATCATTTACGGCGAGAAGAAGCGTCAGATGAAGCGTGTCGTGTTGGGAGCCGTTAGCGTACTGCTGTTGGCCGAGGTGTTCTTCTGGTGGTTCGGTCATCGTCTCTGGTCGCTGGTCGCCGGCATGATCGTGTTCTTTATCGCGTTCAACCTGCTAGAGGCATCATTGCCCTCGTTAATCAGTAAGGTCGCGCCAGCTGGCGGCAAGGGCACGGCGATGGGCGTGTATTCCACCAGTCAGTTTCTGGGTGCTGGCATCGGCGGCATTCTCGGTGGTTGGTTCTACCAGCAGGGTGGTCTAGGGCTGGTCTTCGCCGGTTGTGCGGGGCTTTGCGTGCTGTGGTTGATGGTTGTCTGGAGCATGCGCGAACCACCTTATGTGACCGGTCTGCGCTTGCCATTGTCGGCTGGTGCCGCGCTTAATCCTGCTCTCGCCGAGCAAATGCTGACGGTTCCAGGCGTGTCGGATGCCGTGGTGATTGCCGAGGAAGGGGCTGCCTACGTCAAGGTCGACATGCAGGCGCTGGATCGGGCTGCGCTTGACCGTCTGGTTGCCTGATTTAGCCTGATCCATTGTGAGCATCGGCCATCATAGAGCTGTCCACATTCCCATATCGTGAAGTCGCGCCGGTTGGCCGGCATGGGGCGGTGAGGTAAGATTCACGGTCATTGGCTTTTTCCCGTCTGTGGGAATTCTCTCCAGTGAGCCACCTAATTCATGTTTCAACAAAGGAGTTACCCATGGCCAGAGGGGTGAATAAAGTCATCTTGATCGGCAATGTCGGCGGCGACCCGGAAACCCGCTACATGCCCAATGGCAATGCGGTGACCAACATCACCCTGGCCACCACCGACAGCTGGAAAGACAAGCAGACCGGCCAACAACAGGATCGCACCGAGTGGCACCGTGTCGTACTGTTCGGCAAGGTTGCCGAGATCGCCGGCGAGTATCTGCGCAAAGGCTCGCAGTGCTACATCGAAGGCCGTCTGCAGACCCGTGAGTGGGAAAAGGACGGCGTCAAGCGTTACACCACTGAGGTGGTTGTAGACATGGGCGGCACCATGCAGTTGCTTGGAGGTCGTGGCGGCAGTTCCGACGATGCTCCTCGCCAGTCTCAGCCGCGTCCGCAGCGCGAATCACAGCCGCAACAGCAGTCGCGCCCGCAGTCCCAGCCGCAACCGGCACAGCAGCCGGCGCCGGATTACGACAGCTTCGACGACGACATTCCGTTCTAGAGTCTATTCAATGCGAATGCGCCTGATGCTGTTGGGCGGCGGCAATGCCCTGGGTCAGGCGCTTATCCGCCTCGGTGCCGAGGAAGACATCGGCTTCCTCGCACCGCGCCCGCCCGATCAGGGGTGGGACGCCCCTAGTCTGACCGAATTGCTCGACGACAACCGTCCGGATGTCGTGATCAACCTTGCCTACTACTTCGACTGGTTTCAGAGCGGTCATGTCGATGACGCCGTGCTTGCCAGTCAGGAGCGAGCCGTGGAACGGTTGGCAGAGCTGTGCCAGCACCATCAGTTCGTGTTGATGCAGCCGTCCAGCTACCGTGTATTTGACGGGGCTCGGACTACCGCTTACGGCGAGAAGGACGAGGTCGCGCCCCTGGATGCACGAAGCCGCGCACTTTGGCGTGTCGAACAGAGTGTTCGTGCGCTCTGTCCGCGACACGTCCTGCTGCGGTTCGGCTGGTTGCTGGATGACAGTCAGGACGGCTTGCTGGGACGTTTTCTCCAACGTCTCGAGCAGAGCGATGAGCTATATCTGGCTGATGATCGTCGTGGCAACCCAACGCCTGTCGAAGACGCGGCACGGGTCATCCTGGCCGTATTGAAGCAGTTGGATTGTCAGGCGCCGCTGTGGGGAACCTATCACTACGGTGGGCATGAGGCATCGACCCCGCTGGTAGTCGGTCAGGCGCTGCTCGCGGAGGCCGCTCAATACCGCCAGCTGAAAAACAGCAGCTTGACCCCCATCGCTCACGCCGCCTGCCCCGATGCCGCGGACGAGCCGCAGCATGGCGTGCTGGCCTGCAAGAAAATCTTCAATACCTTCGGCATCAAGCCGCGCGCTTGGCGTGCCGGACTGCCGAGCCTCCTGGAGCGTTATTACCGCCATGGCTGAATCACCCATTCTGATTACAGGCGGGGCCGGCTTCATCGGTTCGAATCTGGTTGATGTACTTGTCGCGCGCGGCTATTCGGTGCGGGTGCTGGACAATCTTTCTACTGGCAAGCGCAGCAATCTGCCGGACGATAACCGTGTCGAGCTGATCGAGGGCGACGTGGCCGATGCGCAGATCGTTCGGCGTGCGATTCAAGGGTGCCAAGCCGTGGTGCATCTGGCTGCCGTGGCATCGGTACAAGCATCGGTCGATGACCCGGTCGGCACGCACCAGAGCAATCTGGTCGGCACCCTGAATCTGTGTGAAGCGATGCGCGAGGAGGGCGTAAGGCGAGTCGTCTTCGCCTCGAGTGCGGCTGTCTACGGCAATAATGGTGAGGGGCAGCCCATCGACGAACAAACGCCGAAAGCACCGCTGACCCCCTACGCGGCGGACAAGCTCGCCAGTGAGCACTACCTCGACTTTTATCGTCGACAGCATGGTTTGGAACCTGTGGTGTTTCGCTTCTTCAACATCTACGGACCGCGTCAGGATCCGTCCTCGCCGTACTCGGGGGTAATCAGCATCTTCACCGAGCGTGCACAGCAAGGACTGCCGATCACTGTGTTTGGTGATGGTGAGCAGACTCGCGACTTCGTCTATGTCGGCGATCTCGTCGAGGTGCTGGTGCAGGCGCTGGAACTGCCGAAGGTTGAAGAGGGGGCGGTCAACGTCGGCCTGAGCCGCGCCACGACGCTGAATCAGCTAATCGAGGCGATCGGTGATGTGCTCGGTGGTTTGCCGTCGCTGGTTCACGAGGGTGCGCGTCCCGGCGACATTCGTCATTCGCGAGCGAACAATACGCGTCTGCTTCAGCGTTACACTCTGCCGGAACCGCCAACCAGTATGCGCGATGGGTTGATGAAGCTGCTGGGCTTGTAAGCGGGACCTGGAGAAAAGAAAAGGCGCCGGCTGGCGCCTTTTGCTTATCCGCGATTTGGCGGATACCGGTTTCGTCAGAATGTGTAGCCGAGGCCGACCACATAGACGAAGGGATCCACGTCTACATCGACTTTAACTTTGTCGCCGGCCAGGTAGGTCGTGCCCGCGGTATCGACATAGACGTTCAGCGTCGCGCTCTCGGTCAGCATGTAATCCATGCTCACTGGGCAGCCAGGCCCCGAATCTTTCATGTCCAGGCCGCTGAATCCCTTGCTCTTGGCGCTGCCGCTCAGCTCGGTAAAAGAACCAGGTCTTTTGACGCAGCTCAATGAGTGCGCCGCTTCGCCCGTGCTGCGACCTATTGCCCGTTGCCTTCCTTTGGGCTTCTAGATGATAATGTTTCTCTTTCGAGTTTGACCCTCGTCTGCAAGGATCCGTCAATGCAAGCCCTTATTCCCCGCCTCTTGGCGGTCGCCGTGCTGCCATGCTGCGTGCAGATCCATGCTGCTCCGCTGGATGCAGCGCTGGAGGAAAGTCAGCGCCTGGCCGTTGAAGCCAAGGCGTCGCAAGCGCGCATCGAGCAGCTCGACGATGCCACGCGGCAGATGCTCAACGATTACCGCAATGCAGTGCAGCAGGCCGAGGCTCTGAAGGCCTACAACGCGCAGCTGACCGAGCTCACCGCGGCGCAGCGCAAGGAGCTCGAAGGGTTCCAGCGCCAGCTGGATAGCATCGAACGCACTCAGGAGGCCGTCGCGCCGCAGATGGGGCGGATGATCGATGTGCTCGAAGAGTTCATCGCGGCGGATCTGCCGTTTCTTCCCGACGAGCGCGCCGACCGTTTGGCCAGTCTGCAAGACATGCAGGTGCGCGCTGACGTCAGCCTGGCCGAGAAATATCGCCGCATCCTTGAGGCCTATCAGATCGAGAGTGACTACGGCAGAACCCTGGAAGCTTGGCGAGGCGAGCTGCCCGTCGAGGGCGGAACTCGCAGCGTCGAGTTTCTGCGATTGGGGCGGACAATGCTTTATTACCAGACGCTCGATGCCCACGAGAGCGGCTGGTGGAATCCGCAGACCCGCACCTGGGAAGTGCTCGACGGCAGTGCGCGCCGGCCGATCACCAAGGCCATCGCCATTGCTCGTCAGCAGCAGGCGCCCACCTGGCTCGAATTGCCCGTGAAAACCCTGGCCAAGGAGGCTGCGCAATGAGCCGTTTGCTGACGTTGTTCCTCATCGGCTTGTTGCCAGTCTTGGCGCAGGCGGCCGAGCCCTTGAGCCCGGATCAGCTGTTGCAACGCATTCGCAGCGAGCGCGCCGCGGAAGTCGATGCCATGCAGGCGCGCGAACAATCCTTCATTCAAAATCGTAGCGAACAGGCGCAGCTGCTAGCGCGCGCCAACGCCGCGCTTGAAAAGCAGAAAGCCGAAGCTGAGCGGCTGAAAGCGGAATTCGACCGTCAGGAAGCCGAACTGGCTGAGCAGGAGAAGCTCCTGGCACAGCGGGTCGGCCATCTCGGCGAGCTGTTCGGCGTGGTCCGTCAAAGCGCGGGTGATATTGCCGGACAGTGGCAGGACAGCCTACTCAACGCACAGTATCCGGAGCGGCTCGAACGCCTCGAGGCGCTGGCCGAAAGCCGTGCTCTGCCATCGGCAGAAGACCTCGATAGCTTCTGGATGACCTTGCTCGAAGACCTTGCCGCCAGCGGCCGGGTCGAGCGGGTCGAGCTGCCCGTAGTGGGTGCGGATGGTCAGCGCAACGTGCAACCTGTGCTACGTGTCGGCAATTTCTCTGCGTTCACCGATGACAGTTTTCTGCGCTATGACAGGGATGCGGGCGAGCTGCTGATGCCGAGTCGTCAACCGGATGGCATGGGTATGATCGACGACTATCTGAGCAGCAATGACGCACTGGCTACCTTGCCGATCGACCCGAGCCGCGGTTCGCTGTTGGCCCAGCTGCAGCGTCAACCGCAGCTTTGGGATCGCGTTCAGCAGGGCGGTTTGGTCGGTTGGGTGATCCTGGTGCTGGGGGCCGTCGGCCTGTTGCTCGCCCTCTGGCGCATGGTCTACCTGACCGGCGTCGGGCGCGCTGTCGGGCGGCAAATGCATGAACTCAATCACCCGCGTGACGACAACCCGCTGGGTCGGATTATCGGTGTGCTCGGGCCCAAGCCGCAGTTGTCGGATCTGGATACCCTGGAGCTGAAACTCGACGAAGCGATTCTCCAGGAAACACCGCCGCTGGAACGCGGCCAGCCGTTACTCAAACTGCTCAGTGCGGTGGCACCGTTGCTCGGTCTGCTGGGCACCGTAACTGGCATGATCGTGACCTTCCAGGCGATCACTCAGAGCGGTGGTGGCGATTCGCGGCTGATGGCCGACGGTATCTCCCAGGCACTGGTCACCACTGTGTTGGGCCTGGTGGTGGCGATTCCGTTGCTTTTCCTGCACAGCCTGTTGGCCAGCCGTAGCAAGGCATTGATTCAGCTGCTGGAACAGCAGAGCGCCGGTCTGATCGCGCTGCATCTGTCGGGGACGCCACGTCGTGACTGATCTGCATGTGCGCTGGCTGAGCCTGGTCGACAGCGCTTACTCGCTGCTCGACTTCATGGCCGCGGGCGGTGCCGTGATGTGGGCGCTGGCGGCGCTATGCGTGCTCTATTGGACGTTGGTGTTCGAGCGTCTGTGGTTCATGCGCCGAGTGTTCCCGCATTGGGTCGAGGCGCGCCGGCAAGCCTGGTCTCAGCTCGGCAACGAGCCCGGGAATTGGCAGCGAGCCGTGCGTAGCGCCTGGCTGGCCCAGGCACAGCAGCAACTCGTCGGCCCGCTGCGGATGAGCAAGACGCTGGTCGCGATGTATCCGCTGCTGGGCCTGCTCGGCACCGTCAGCGGCATGATCGCGGTATTCGATGTGCTGGCGCTCAACGGCACCGGCAACCCCCGCGGCATGGCCGCTGGGGTCTGGCAGGCGACCCTGCCGACCATGGCCGGCATGGTGCTGGCCATTACTGGACTGTTCAGCCTGGCGCGTCTCGAACGTATTTCGCGACAGGCTCTCGACCGGCTGGCCGACCAGCTGCGTCACGATTGAGGATTACCGGATGCGTATGCGTCGCCATCATTACCAGCAGGAAGAGGACACCGGCATCGATTTGACACCGATGCTCGACGTGGTCTTCATCATGCTGATCTTCTTCATCGTCACCAGCTCCTTCATCAAGGAGTCCGGCGTCGAAGTCCAGCGCCCACAGGCCGATACCGCCAGTGCGCAGGATAAGGGCAACATTCTCATCGCGGTGACTGCGGACGGTCAGGTCTGGATCGACAAGCAGCCGGTGGACGTGCGCAGCGTGCGCGCCCATGTCGAGCGCATGCGCGTCGACCAGCCCGAAGGCGCCGTGGTTGTTCAGGCGGATCAGGATGCGCGTACCGGCCTGGTGGTTCAGGTCATGGACCAGGCGCGCCAGGCTGGGGTCCAGGATGTGGCGCTCGCCGCCAGTTCGGGAGCGCAGTGATGGCCCGCGGACTGACCCGTGTAGGGTTGTCCTTCGTCGCGGCCTGCATGGTGGCATTGCTGTTGTTCGTGCTGATGCTGAGCATGGTCAATCCGCCGCGTAGCGAAGTGACGGACGAGCCAGTGGCGATTGCCAACTTCGTGCGCATGGACAGTCGCAACGAAAGCACCGCGACGCGTTCGCGGCAGCAGGCGCCCCAGCCGCCTCAACCCAAGACGCCACAACCGCCGACACCACCCACGCCGAGCATGGCCACGCCAGATGCCAGCCTGCCGAAACTGGACCTGCAGATGCCGAACATCGACAGCGGAATGTCGGTTGCCAGCGCGCCGGCGCCCAGCTTGTCCGGTTTGACTGCCGCTGCGCAGCCCGCAGCTCCAGCGCCGGCCCCGTCGGCGGCTGATACTGCGGCGCAGTCAGGTGGTCCCGAGCAGGAAGTCATGCCGTTGAACGACGTCCGTCCCGAGTATCCCTATCGGGCACGTCAGCGCGGCATCGAAGGTCATATCAAGCTCGCCTTCACCATTACGCCTGCCGGCAAAGTCGAGAACATCCGGGTGCTGGAAGCCTCGCCACGCAATGTGTTCGATCGCGAAGCGCGCCGTGCAGCCGCTCGCTGGCGCTTTGCACCACGTACCCAGAATGGCGCCGCGGTAGCGCGCGAAGCAGTCAAGACTCTGCACTTCCGCCTGCAAGGAGAACGCTGACATGCCACGTTTGCTGCTGTTGATCTCGTTGTTTTTCGCTACCTCGACTCACGCCGCTCAAAGCATCGACCCGGTCGTATTCAAGGCGTTGGAGCGTGCGCAAAGCGCTCAGCAGAAGGGCGACTACAGCGCTGCGCGCAAGGCCCTTGGCCAGGCAGAGGCCAAGTCAGGCAGTGCTGAAGAAGCGCTTTTATGGCGCAGTCAGGCTTATCTGGCCTGGGCGGAAGGCAACAACCGACAAGCGTTGAAATTACTCGAAAAGGCGGTCGCCAGCGGCAAGCTGGACGAGACGCTGCTGCCGAACGAACAGCTCAACCTGGCCAAACTCAATCTGATCGAGCGCCGCTATGCCAAGGTGATCAGCCTGCTGGGCTCGCCCGCTCAGGCGAGCGAAGAGGTACTGCAGATGTTGGTGCAGGCCTATCAGGGGCTCGGCCAACACGCCAAGGCGCTACCGCTGGCAGAACGTTACGTCCAGGCCAACCCCGATGCGGCCGATACCTGGCTGCAGTTTCTAGTGGCCGGCAATGCCGAACTGAAGCGTTACGACACTGCCGAGCGCTGGCAGCGGCGGCTGCTTGCCCGTCATCCGAATCAAGCCAAGAGCTGGCGTCAGTTGGCGGGCTTGCAGCAGATGACGGGCGCTGAAGACAAGGCGCTCGCGACGCTGCGCGCGGCGCATGCCAAGGGGCTGCGTTTCAGCGAGTCGGAGCTGGACAATCTGGTGCTGCTGGCGGGCGCAGCCGGTCAACCATGGCAAGGGGCGAAGCTGCTAGAAGGCATGCTTGAGTCGCGCCTGCTACCCGGTGACGCCAAGCGCCGTGAACGGCTGGGCATGCTCTGGTGGCAGGCGCGGGAGCGCTCCGCAGCCGCGAAAATCTACCGCGAGCTGGCCGTGCAGTCCGGCAGCGCCAAATTCTGGCTGAATGTCGCTCAGCTGGAGTTGGAACAGGCCCGCTGGCAGGCGGGACTCGATGCGCTGAAACAGGCCGAGCGGGCCGGCGCCGAGCGGCGCAAGGTCCGCGCCTGGCGGGAATGGGCTGAAGGTGAGCTGAGTTTCGAGCGTGAGCGGCAGATCGCGAGTGCCCACTGACGCAGCCCTCGGCGACTCAGCGCGGACGAGTATTTGATCGATCCGGATATTCCCAACGCCGTGACATGAACGTTACGGCGGCGTTCATCACTCCAGTTCGTAGACGTAAATCTTCTGCGCATCCATGCGATAGCCGGCCTCGGCCAACTCGCTGCTGGCATGCTCGACTCTCATCGGACCCTCGATCCAGAACGGCTGATAGAGCGCGTCGACCTTTACCCCCAGCTCGCTGGTGGCATGCACGATCTGGTTCGACGGTGGCGGCGGGACGTGAATGCAAGCACCGAAGTAGGGCACTAGCAGGAACTCTGTGACGCGCCCGTCTTCACTCATGTCCAGCGGCACGATATACCCCGGCAATTTTACCTGGGCACCGTTGAGCGCTTCGACTACCGGTGCGGCAGGCGATTGCTGTGCGGCGGCGGGTCCGGCTTCGGCGGTGAGCGCATCGGCCAGCTGCGACATGTCATGGATCGCCATGGGGGGCGGTGGCGGCGGCGCGTCTGGCGGGATCAGATCCGACCACTGCAGTTCGCGCACATCCGCGGCGGCGAACGGAGCCGCAAGGGCGAGCAATGTGGCGAAAAGCAGGCGTGACATGACAGTCCTCATAATTTGATCGACAGGCCGTCGGCCAGTGATTGGCGGTACGCATGCCAGGCAGGCACGCTGCCCATCAGCAGGCCGGCCAATAGTATGCCGGCAAGCAGCGACCACTCATAAACACTCGGCCAGGCCAGCGGCAGGTAAAGCCCATAGTGGCTTTGCAGCGGCGCTTGGGCGGCGGCAATTGCGATGTACAACAACAGCAATCCGAGTATCACGCCGGCCAGAGCCAGGCTGAACGCCTCGACGATCAGCAGGCCGGCGATATGCCAGGGCCTGGCGCCCACCGAGCGGAGGATGGCCATTTCCCGGCGACGCTCGTTGAGGCTGGTCAGGATCGCCGTGAGCATGCCGATCAAACCGGTGAGCACGACGAACAGCGAAACCACGAACAGCGCCTGTTCCGCTGTACCCATCAGACTCCAGAGCTCCTGCAGGGCGACGCCGGGCAGGATCGCCAACAGCGGCTCGCCACGATATTGATTGATTTCGCGTTGCAGAGTGAAGGTTGCGATCTTGCTGTTCAGACCGAGCAGAAAGGCGGTGATTTGCTTGGGTTGCAGATCCAGCTGGCGCGCCTGTTCGGCATCGATGCGCGCCGCGCCGCGAGCGGGCATGCCGTTCTGCCAGTCGATATGCAGCGCCTCCATTCCGGCCAGGTTGATATGCAGCGTACGGTCGACCGGTGTGCCGGTACGTCGGAGAATGCCGACCACGCGGAACGGCTTGTCGTCATGTTTGACCAGGCTGACCGTGGCGACGCCATGTGCCAACACCAACTGGTCGTCCAGCTTGTAATTCAACGCCCGAGCCACCTCGGCGCCGAGCACCACTTCGAACGGATCTTCAGCGAAAGCTCGGCCTTCGGCGAGTTGTAAGGGTTGCTTGCGGCCATAGCGGTAATGTTCGAAATAGGCACTGCTGGTGCCCATCACGCGATAGCCGCGGTGGGAGTCGCCCAACGATATGGGGATCGCCCAGCTCACCCGCGGGTGTTCGGCAAAATGCTCGAAGCTGTCCCAGCGAATGTTGTTGGTGGCATTGCCGATACGGAATACCGAATACAGCAGCAGGTTCACCGAGCCGGAGCGTGCGCCAACGATCAGGTCGGTACCGCTGATGGTGCTGGCGAAGCTGGCGCGGGCTTCGGTGCGCACCCGCTCGACGGCAAGCAGCAGGCACACCGACAGAGCAATGGCGAACACCGTTAGAAGGGCAGTGAAGCGGCGGTTGTTCAGGCTCGCCAAGGCCAGGCGCAACAAATACACAGATCAGATCTCCGCTGCGCGTACGGCGCGGTTGAGCTCGGCTAACGACAGGCTGCGGTCGAACAGCGGCGCCAGGCTTTGGTCATGGCTGACAAACAGCAGGCTGGAGCCTGCATCGCGGCACTCTGCGAACAGCAATTGCAAAAAGGCTTCGCGACTGTCGGCATCGAGCGCTGAGGTGGGTTCGTCGGCGATGACCAGTTCCGGCTGACCGATCAGCGCGCGGGCCGCGGCGACACGTTGCTGCTGGCCGATGGAAAGCGCTTCGGCGCGGCGCCCAAGCAGTTCTGCCGGCAGACCGAGATGCGTCAGTAGGCTCGCTGCCGCCCGTGCGACGCTACCGTGTCGCTGCCGTGCGCGCTCGGCGCGTAACGTCGAGAAATGACAAGGCAGGCTGACGTTTTCGGCCACCGAAAGAAAAGGCAGCAGATTGAACTGCTGAAAGATATAGCCGGTGTGATCGACACGGAAACGATCGCGCGCTCCGGCCGAGAGCGTACCAAGATCGTTGCCGAGCAACCGAACCGTTCCGCGCTTGGCCTTCTGCACACCGCCGATTAGCCCGAGCAGTGTGGTCTTGCCGCTGCCCGACGGGCCCTTGAGGAACAGGCTTTGGTTGCGTTCCAGCTTGAAGCTGGGAATGTCGAGCAGCTCCGCCTGGCCGGGCCAGGCAAAACCCAGTTGGTGGAGTTCAAGCAACGGTGCGGTCATCGAGATGATCCGTGTCAGGCGAGCCGGGGAGTTTACTGCGTCGGGCCAGGCGGCGGCAGACAGCGGGTGTTCAGAACTCAACGCGTGGCTGGCCAGGGTCGAGTTGTGCGCCACGTTGGCCGTTCGGGCCGATCAGTTGTGCCTGGATTTTCTCGGTGCTGGGGAATGCCTTGAACAGCGCCTGCAAATCGAGTGCGTGCAACGCATGAGGGGTGGCGCAATCGTAGTGATAGTGGGCATGGATCTCGCTGTGTTGGCCGTTGTGATCACTATCATGCTCGTGCTCGCCGTCATGAGCGGCGTCTTCGAACAGCGGGCTTTCCAGCTCGGTTTCAGCCAGGGTGCAGCCCGCTGCCGCTGGCAGGCCGAACAGTGTATCTGGCTGTTCAAGCTGCTTGCGTGCGTTGACGATTTTACGTTTGTCCGCTTCGCTGCTTGGTGCATGTTCGAAGCCCACCAGGTTCATCGCCGGGCTCCGAAGCTCGATTTCCAATGTCGAACCATCCAGCACGACGTCCAGTTCCGCGGCACCGTGCTCATGGGCGCCGAGACTGGCGTGCTGATCGTCATGCTCATGCTCGTGATGCTGGGCAGCCTGAGCGAGGCCGGGTAGAAGGACAAAGGGCAGGGCGAGCAACAGATGGCGCATGACGATCTCCTGAATGATGTAATGGTTACGTTATAACAAAAGAATGGCGGTACTGGCCAGCCCGGCGCGAGCCGTGGGAGCATGGTGCGAGTTTTCTGGAGGCGAAGATGATTCGAATTCGTGGCCACATCGGCGAGCTGCCGGTAGATCTCAGTGTGGAGCTGGACGAGCAGGACTGGGCGCAGCTGGCGCGGCAGTTGCCGCTGAGCGCCAACGCACAAGCGGCGCAGGTACCCGTTGAGACTGGTTCCGATCACCTCTGGCTCGGTGCCCAACAGCTACTGCGCGAAGCGGGGCGGATGGAGGGACCGCAGCTACTAGCCGAACTGCAAGCCCTGAGCGGTAGCGCGCAGGCTGGCAAGCGTCTGCTGGTGCGTCTGCGCCACAGTGCTCAGGTAAAAGTGCAGAGCGGCGCCGACTCGCCAATCTACAGCTGGATCAGCGAGGCAGACTGAAAGACGTTACAAGCGCTGCGCCTGAAAGGTATTGCAGCGCTCGGGCGCACCGCTGTCGAAGCCGGCGCGAAACCACTTCACCCGCTGCGCCGAGGTGCCGTGGGTGAAGGCATCCGGGACCACGCGACTCTGGCTCTGCTGCTGAAGACGATGGCATTGGCGGCGTTCAGCGCCTGCTCCAGGTCACCTTCCTCAAGCCAATCATGACGTTGCTGGGCATGGTAGGCCCAGACACCAGCGAAGCAGTCCGCCTGTAATTCCTGGCGAACCAGCAAGCCATTGTCGCCCTCCATTTGGGCGCCGCGCTGGCGTGCGGCCTGCATCTGCTGCGACACGCCGAGAAGAGTCTGGACATGATGGTCGACCTCATGAGCGATCACATAGGCCTGGGCGAAATCGCCTGCTCGAAGCTGTTGCTGCCGAGGGAGACGTGGGAAAGGATGCTTGGGTTCTGTTCGGCCATGGCGGGTCCTCCGGAGATGGACAGCCAAGCCTAGCTCGGCGAATCGCCGCTTGCCGCCCAGCCGCTAGTTTTTTTCCTCGAGGCGGACGGTCGGATCGTTGCACAGCATGAAGCAGCGAAACAGCACCACCGTGGCCAGCAATTGCACCAGCCCGACGGCGCTATCGACCAGCACGGCAAGCAATCCAGGCGGCGTCTCGCCAGCCCAGAAGTGCGCGGCGAGCCAGGCTTCGAGGATCCACAGCGGTAGCAGCACGGCGAGAATGCAGCCGAGCACCAGCAGAAAATGCCCGCGAGTCTGCAGAAAACTCTCCTTAAGCGCGGCCAGCGGACCCAAACCGCGTAGCACCAGTAAGTACTCGGCAAAGGCGATCTTGACCATGATCCACAGCCCAGGCAGTACGAACAGCGAAGCACCGAGCATGATCAGCAGCGTGCCCAGCCCGGCCAGCACTGCCAAGGACGGCCAGAGCGGCAGCGCACGAAGCAGCACTTCGCGCAGCGGTGGCGCATGGCCGCGACTACGGGCGTCGAGAAACAAAATCAGCGCGCCGATATACAGCGGATAGAACACCATGCCGACCAATAACTCCTGCGCCGGCATTGCGCCCTTGCCGAACCAGTGCTCGACAACAAGCCTGGCGCAACTCTCCAGGGCGATCAGCGGCAGGCAGAGACGGGCGATGGAGGCCAAGTTGCGGGAATAAAAGAACCAGGCGTCGCGGAGGATCGATAGGACATTCATTGCAGTCGGAACAATCTCGGAAAAATCCAGGCGCGCACTTTAGCAGGTCGTTGAGAGCGACTGCGCTGGGCTATGCGCGTGTCAATTGCTCTTTTTGAAAGGTAGCTGCGCGCTGCTTTCAATAACCCATGTGATCATGGTCCTACGCCTGCGTGGCCGCTTGTTCGAAAGCGCCTCGTCTCGGGCGCTCATGCAACAATTGCGTGCACTGCTGCAACAGTCATCCACCTGCAAGATCGCGAGGGGATTACCGGCGACAGGAGCGTTTTTGCCGCCCATACTGGCCGACCTCCCAACCATTCAGGCTGCCGCGTGAAGAAGATCGCCTTGTTTGCCGATGTGCAGAACCTCTATTACACGGTGCGTCAGGCCCACGGCTGCCATTTCAACTACGCCGCGTTGTGGGCCGAGGTCAGCGCGCACGGTGAGATTGTCGAGGCCTATGCCTACGCCATCGATCGCGGCGACGCCAAGCAGCAGCAATTTCAGCAAATCCTGCGCAACCTCGGCTTCACGGTAAAGCTAAAACCCTACATCCAGCGCAGCGATGGCTCGGCCAAGGGCGACTGGGACGTCGGTATAACCATCGATGTGCTGGATGCCGCCGGGCGTGTCGACGAAGTGGTACTGGCTTCGGGCGATGGTGACTTCGATCTGCTGCTCGACCGCGTGCGCGCCGGTGGCGCCGAGGCCACCGCCTATGGCGTGCCGGGCCTGACCGCGCAATCGCTGATTCGCGCCGCCACGCGTTATGTGCCGATTGAAGGCAAGCTGTTGTTAAAGCAGTAGAAGCCGCCGAAAGCGCTGAAGGCTGGAAAGCTTGATGCGAAGAGCGGTTCTCAGCCTGAAGCCTGAAGCCTGAAGCCTGAAGCCTGAAGCCTCAGCTTGAAGCTTGAAGCTTGAAGCTTGAAGCTTGAAGCTTGAAGAAAAAGCGTGGCCGGCACGGTGATGGGCCGGGTGCTGTTCAGATTTGCAGTCGGCCACGCTTTACCGACCCGACGAGCGGATCGGAAGCAGAAGAAAAGCTTGGCGGGCTTTCGGCGTGAAGTTATAGCTTTCGTTCGGTTCCGCACTGGAGCAACTCCCTCTCCCCGGCGCCATGTTCCAGATGAAATACGCTGCGGAGCGGGGAGAGGGTTGGGGTGAGGGGAAGCAGTCTCCAGCCTGCTTTCCGAGTAAACTGCCCACCTCGTTTTTATCGTCCGGTTCTTGCCATGACCTTCGCCTCCCTGGGCCTGATCGATCCGCTGCTGCGCACCCTCGAATCCCTCGATTACACCCAGCCGACGCCGGTTCAGGCCAAGGCGATCCCGGCCGTGCTCAAAGGCCGCGACCTGATGGCCGCCGCGCAGACCGGTACCGGCAAGACTGCCGGTTTTGCCCTGCCGCTGTTGCAGCGGCTGACGCAACAAGGCGCGCAAGTGACCAGCAACTCGATCCGCGCCCTGGTATTGGTGCCGACCCGCGAGCTCGCCGAACAGGTACACGAGAGCTTCCGCATTTACGGCCAGAACCTGCCGCTGCGCACCTATGCCGTGTATGGCGGTGTCAGCATCAACCCGCAGATGATGGCGCTGCGCAAGGGCATCGACGTGCTGGTGGCGACGCCCGGCCGGTTGTTGGATCTGTATCGGCAGAACGCCGTTAAGCTTGCTCAGGTGCAAGCCTTGGTGCTGGACGAGGCCGACCGCATGCTCGATCTCGGCTTCTCACAAGAACTGGACGAGCTGTTTAGCGCGCTGCCGAAAAAGCGCCAGACATTGCTGTTCTCCGCGACCTTCTCCGATGCCATCCGGCAGATGGCCGGTGAGCTGTTGCGCGACCCGTTATCGATTGAGGTCAGCCCACGCAATGCCGCCGCAAAGACGGTCAAGCAATGGCTGGTAACGGTGGACAAGAAGCGCAAGTCGGAATTGTTCCTGCATTTGCTGGCAGAGCGCCGCTGGGGGCAGGTGCTGGTCTTCGTCAAAACGCGCAAGGGCGTCGATCAACTGGTGAACGAGCTGCAGGCGCAGGGCATCTCCAGCGACGCGATCCACGGCGACAAACCGCAGGCTTCACGGCTGCGCGCGCTGGAGCGTTTCAAGGCAGGTGAGGTTCAGGTATTGGTCGCGACCGATGTGGCCGCGCGTGGCCTGGACATTCATGACCTGCCGCACGTAGTCAACTTCGACCTGCCCATCGTCGCTGAGGATTACGTACACCGGATTGGCCGCACCGGCCGTGCCGGCGCTACAGGTGAAGCGGTGTCGCTGGTCGCCGCTGACGAAGTCGATCAGCTCGCAGCCATCGAGACTTTGATCCAGCAGATTCTGCCGCGTCACGACGAACTGGGCTTCGTTCCGGATCATCGAGTACCCACGACACAGCCCGGCGGTCATATCGTCAAGAAGCCAAAAAAACCGAAGAAGCCCAAGGAAGCCGCTGGCAAAGGCCGTATCCATCTGGGCAATTGGTTCGATGAAAGCGAGAAGCCCAACGCCAAAGCGATCCGCAAGGTGCCGAGTCTGGGCGGGGCGAAGCCGGGCAAGAAAAAGCAGTAAGCGCCTCCGCTGCGTCGACAACATGCCCTGCGCGCCATTGACCCACTACGACGAAGCTCGCCCCGACAACCAGGATGCTCCTTCATCGCGAGCATATTGATGCTGCGCGCCAGCGGAGGGGCGGCGTCACACTGCGCATCCAAGGCGCTTGTATCCTCATACCTGGACGGTCTGAGAGTTCTCGCCCGCACTCGTCGAGCCCACATCAGCGTAACCGGGATATGCGCTGGTTTGGTGGATACCGCCATGATGAAAGCCGAGAAACCGTTCCGGGTTTCATTGCCGGCCAAAGCGGCAAACATCATCAATAGAACAATGCGGAACCGATCCAGGGATGCCTATGTATCGCGCCGCTGGGGTGTAATCGGGGCGCTGTTGAAGTTGCTACCGTGAGCCTGGTGCAAAAGCCGCCTGTTCGCTGTAGCGCCGGGTTGAAAGCAGACAGGAGCGACGAGCGTGGATTGGCCCAAAGGCGGCCCCCGGCCGGCTGCTACCGGCCCAGGTTGTGTAAAAACGTTTTCGAGTGCGACAAGTACTCAAAACCGAACTGAAAATCGCGCATCTGGGCGAAATCCGCATCTGCTGACGTACCGATAAATTTCAGATTTCACGTAGACGCGCACACTTCAATTTTGACGAAGCGTTTTTACACACTCTGGACCAAAAGCAGTCATTCAAGGTTTAGGAGATTAGTGCCAAGTCAATTCCTACGGAATCAAAAATCCCAAGAGGCTTTGATCAACCCCTGTGATTTCTGGATAAACCCAACTTTGCACCCACCTTGGCCATCATCGACTCGGAAATGAAGCTCGCCGGCACCGAGCACAAATATCTCTTTCTCACCAGAGAATCTAATCTTCTCGCCGAGCGGTCCGCCGAACCAGTTTGGTCCCATACCAACTTGGCAGGTGCGGTCGGGAGGGCACGCAACCAGGTACGTGGCGTATGCATAGATGTATCGCTCGCCAAAGGTCCAATCACTACCCAGGACCTGAATGTACGTAATCTGACTCATAGATCACCTCCTGAGAAGCCCCTAACCGTTATTGTTCTGCCGCAGTAGTGACTGGCGCTTGCGTCTCCGTAACCTCCACTCCTACTCGCATCAGTAGTCCAACGGCATCGGTTTTAAAGCCCTTTGGCTCGATGGCCACGGCAATGGATTTATCGAAACTGATACCGTCGACGTCACGTTGCAGACGGATCACTTTAGGGAGGTTGATCTCAATCGGCAGTGATATTACTTTGTCAGTCTTTATGTTGTGGGCATAACTTATGTTTATTGGGATTTCGTATTGCCAGAGAATTTTACAGTCTTTGGCTTCGCCTCCAAATGGAAGATCGATTTGCCAGCACCATTCCTTCTTGTCAGATATGGCTGTATGAAGATCCAGCCGCAATAATGCTGGGAACAATTCGAAATTCGCCTCAAATAATCGCTTTGTGTCGGCGCTTTGTACAAATATCACCTGCCCGCTAACTTTGGTCATGGCATCCAAGCCAAACCCCATATGACCACCAACATTTAAGGAATTGGAATGCGCATGGATACGCGCATCGCCGTGTACTTTTAGATCAGCATTAAACGTAAGTCGCCCATCTTCTTGCCATGCGGATTCAATACTTTCAATTAAGCCAACCGCGTTATTGCTAGGTAGATCGTACAACTCAACGTAGTAATCAGTTTCGTCGGTCAGCTTATCCAACTGCTGCGTAACCTGAACAGAGACTGCTCGATTAGCTGCGGGGATGGTGTTTATCGAATTGATGATATTGGAAATGGACTGGCCACGTACCCAAATTCCCATATCAGTCTCGGCGAACAGTGAGTCGTCATTGGCCGTTATCAACGCAGCGTGCTGCTCAGGGCTTAGTTTGCTCAAATCAGAGGTGGTCTCCTTTGATTCTTTGTCGCAGCCACAGAGAATTCCAATTGTGATAGCTGACATTGCTATTGCAATCTTCATTCGACGGCTCCTGGCTTGCTAAGGGCTCCAATCAAATGGATACCGCGCTTTAAAACAACAACCTCAGTCAGCGAAAAGCTCGTAGACCATGCCGCGGGAGGGGTGATTAGTTCCGCCTTTAGCTTTCCATCCATTAAGTCGACTGGCTTGACCTCTCGATCCTGCTTAATAGAAATGACGTTCTGTAATGGCACTTCGATTGCAGGCAATTTAGCGGTGATTAAAGCGTTTAACTTCAACCTGGCCAAGTCAGCAACAAACCCTTTTATATCGCTGGAGAATGGCCCCCACGACGCTCTCGGAATAAGTTGATCAACCACAATTCTAAATCGAAGGGGCTGCCTTTGTTTATAGACTTGTGAATACAGCGGTACTGATATTTGAATGGGATTTATGCCCAAGAATCTACTAATCTCGTCGGGAATCGGCGATACCTTAGCAACTATCCGCTTTTCCACCTTCGCGTCTGGTAATGACTCGGGTAGCAGGGTCGCAGTGCCTTTCACCTGGATGGTGAGGTCCCCTTTTTTGGCGCTAAGGTCTAACTCAAGACTGGCGATGCCTTCAGTGAACGCTGGCCGTATTGAGTTCACGGTGAAGGTGACGTTAGGCATGTCCGGATCGGTGACTGAAAGTTTATCGAACAGGGTAAGCGCCTGTGAAACCAAGTTCGAAGAGAGGTACAGCTGCACGTCGCCTGCCTGTTGCAGATTGGGATCTTTGATCAGTCGATCGGCCAGTACGGCCGCCGCTTCGGTTCGGCGTTGAGCGAGGTCTTGATCCATGACAGAAATCTGGTCAGCAGTGTCGCCGCACCCTGTCAGCCCCAGACTCACCATGGCACCAACATAGAGCCAAGTGCATAGTCCTCTCATAGTCACCTTCTGTATAAGCTTCCCAGCGTGATAAGCAGGGCCACCGGCAGTTATTCTGTAAGGTGATTGCGCTTGAACAGCAGGTGTCCAACCAATTGCTGGCTGAATCCTTCCTAGCCCTCCACACCTAGAGCGCGCTGCCATCTGGGTATGGCAAATAAAAGTGGCAATGTCAAATTGACTTTATCGCTATACCATTCACACAGCCTAGGTCGACCTCTGCCAGTCACGATAGGCAGAGAACGGCCATGAGCGGTCAGTGGTAAAAATAAGTCAGCCTCTTTTTCTTAGCTTCAGGTGTGGAGAATCACGTGACGAAATTCGGATTTGCAAAAGGATATGCCCAAGTTTCGTATGAAAGACTTTTACTCACTCAGCCTGACTTTGAATTTCAAGGATTATGGGAGAAAGATGGAAGATACTATATAGCCTGTAGCGATATCGAGACCGCTATAACCTCAGGTGGAACGCCTCTAAAAAAATGGTTTGATGAGTGCTGTAGAGTAATTGCCTATCAAGTAGATCTGGTAACGACGCCGCCGCCGAATGCAACTCGACTACCCGCCCGCACAGTAGAACAGTTGTCGCAGCTGCACGGTGCCCCACTTAATATTTTTCAATTCCACCTAGAGATTAAACGGCAACTACCGAAGAATTTTCCGGAATTCAGTATTCAAGATTTTCCTGGCAAGCTAATTTTTACGTCACTCAAACGTTTAAATCCTGACCAGATTACGGATGTAGAAATAGCGGTTGCCAATCTCGGACTTAACATTGATACCGAATTTAAGACTGCCGAAATACCTCCCTTGGTCAACGCCGCTCAATTCTCTACACATCGCAAGCAAACAGCTTGGCCAACTGCAGTACTAGATATGCATGATGAAAGTGAGCAGGAGTGGTTTGATTCCCGTATATCACTTTTTACCGACACCCCTACTGAAGCTGACATCCGTAGAGACTCTGGGTCTGCATGCTTCATAGACTGCTCGCTAGGGACACCGGGCAATATTCGTAACTACATAACAACCTATAGCGAAATATACATTGCTCCACCGCTAGGGGACTTTGAGACATTTTTAATGCATCTCAAAATCACCGGCAGTGATTTGAAAACTTTAATCGAAAGGCGACGAGTAAAGTTTGTACTCCCGTATGATCTACATAAATATTCCCCAAAAGGACTGGCAGAGCACTTAGAGCCAAGTTCCAGTAATTCCGTGATGCATAGGCAACTCGCGATAGCAACAATACAGGAGTCGAGGAGAAGAAACCCCTTACTGTATCCACCAGTTGACAATGAGTCCAGAAGAAAACTATTGGGCCTAATAATTGGTAACGCTGAAGATCTTGATCGAAAAATCTTCAGGATCACCCGTGACCATTTGGGTGCTAGCTGGTCCTCCCTAGAGGAAGACTATTCAACGCAGGGAGCGATTGCAGGTCTGCAGCACGGATCAGCAAGGCTTCTTGCGGAAATCGTATCTGCCGCAACTGGCCATGATCTTAATCCACTGTTGATGTACAGCACGCTCTCTGTTGAGTGGGCAGCAGCGTTGAATTCTAATTTTTGCCCTACAGATACCGGTGGCGTGAACATGGAGGCAATGGCAACTGCTGCAGCCAGCTTTGTAACTGGAATTCCAAACAAAAAATTCATAGACCCAATTACAAAGCTAGACACCATAATCAACGACCTACTGGTCTTGGATAACGCTGCGCCGATTATCGACGTGCTCGATGCATTTCAATCTGAAGATATAGCAAGGCTTAATAAGATATTAAGAGATTGTAATTTTGACTCCAATGCAATCAATAAATACATATCTGACATCAATGAGAGGGTTAATCAATTTGAACGCATCCAGAAAGGAGCAAAGAAGCGGGATTTGCTGGGCTTGGCCGGGGCAATAATTCCCGCCGCACTTGCAGGAAGCACTGGTGGTCTTGGGGCTATCGCTGCCTGGATTCCATTCGGAGCCTATGTCGCACAAAGAATAATTGGCAATGAAGATAGAGAGGGAAATCCGGTCACCGACTGGCTGAACGCGAAGAACACCTTTACCAATAGTGAAGCGGTATTTATTAGCCGCATGCGAAAACGTGGATAAAGATTGATTTGTTTGGGGCTGAAGTCCGCTTCTGGCCGAGGCTGTGTAAAAACGTTTTCGAGTGCGACAAGTACTCAAAACCGAACTGAAAATCGCGCATCTGGGCGAAATCCGCATCTGCTGACGTACCGATAAATTTCAGATTTCACGTAGACGCGCACACTTCAATTTTGACGAAGCGTTTTTACACACTCTGGACCGCTAGACGACACTGTCAGCGCAAGGCTTCCGGCCCATTCATGGGCTGCTGCAAAGCCTCAACGGACGCTTGGCTTCGTCTACAAAATTGGCGTCGATTCGCTGCGATATTTCTTGTCATTCACCCAGTGGTAACGGTCCGGATCTTTTGTCAACAAGGACGCTCGCATTGTTTCACGCTGGGAGTTGTCCGCCCGGACGAAGATGCCCCGCAGTTCGGTGTCGATGCTCTGTTTGCTGGCACCGCGCTCCTCAGCCTTGGCGTACCAGTCATGCCCCTCCACATAGTCGCCTAGCTCCATGCACACAGCACCTAGCAGAGTGCACGGACGGAAGTTCCTCGGCTGTAACTCATGGCCCTGCTTGCCGAGCTGAAGAGCTTCTTTACGCCGCCCCAGATCGCGCATGACACCACCGTGGGTGGTGCACATGGCTGAGTGGATCTTGGGATTTTTGAGTTTATTGGTCGGTACACCCGCGAGTAGTTCAAGTGCCGACTCTGGCTGATCGCACTTTCGATAGTGGCCACTGGCGTTGATTGCGTTCCACGGATCCTGGGTGCGACGGTACTCGTTGCCGCAGAATTCGGCTTCGCGTAGGTGGTGGGTCTTCCGCAGCTTCTCAGTGAAATGCTCGAGACCCTCAGTATTGAGCCAAACGAAATCGTCATCGGCCAGTCGGTTGCCGACGCCGATGTTCTGAAGGATACACATCAACCGCGGCAACAAAGGCTGAGCGGTGGTGAGAATTCCGTATTTCTTGCGCAGGATGTATGCGGGATCGCTTTCGCGGGCAATGAGGGCGGCCTCGGCAGCCTCACGCCGGCGTCTTTGTGCTTCGGCCAGTTCGAGGCGAGCTACTTTGGTCGTTGTCCGTGCGACCTCGGCTGCGTTGAGGTCTGAAATATACGACTCGTAGGTAACATGACCAATAGCCAGTGCATACAGTCCGGGGAACCCCTTGATCTTGAGGTAGTTAAGATAGGCTGCTGAAAGCGGACGGCCTTGATAGAGAGCCCCCAGGATATTGCTCAGTGGCGAGGTAACCGCACCTTGAAGGTGGCTCACCCGGTAGTGCCGGGCAATGTCGTATGGAGTCGGAGCGATGTAACCGGGTTCACTCATGCGAGCGTTGTACATGGCTTCAGCAGCCTCACAATTACGCTTGCACTGCGCCGCCCACTCGGCTTCGCGGACGATGCGAGCTGCCTCAGCAGCTTCGCGCTCACGATTGGACTGCGCCGTGCGAGCAATACGGGCAGCTTCTGCTGCTTCGCCCTCGCGTTTGCGCTTTACCGCCCGTTCGGCCTGTTGGGCCAGGAGCTCTGCTTCCTTAGCTTGGTGCTCAATTCTGGCAGCCTGCTCGCGCGCTACTAATGCGGGGTCTAAAGCTGCGATGAAGGCTTCATATGTGATCTGGCCGATCGCCAGCTGATGCAATTCGTTGAGTTTTTGCTGCTTCAGGTAGCTCAGCGACAATGCAGTGAGCGGTCGCCCGTGAAACATGCTTTCGAGGATGTTACTCAGGCGAGTGTAGGGAATTGCCGCGCCGATAATGCGACTGACGCAGAAGTGACATGCGATGTCATAGAGTGAAGGGCGATTCAATTCCATGAAAGGGAGAGTCCGTTCTAGCTTAGGTAGTCTGGTCCGGATTCTCTCACAGGCATTAGAGGTCCGCTCCTGGCCCAGAGTGTGTAAAAACACTTTCTTATCTTGCGTGCTTCAGCCCATTGCTC
>NZ_CEXBBO010000035.1:0-45795 GCF_982611455.1 Stutzerimonas sp. | reverse complement strand
AGCGGGTGGAATCCGGGTATTTTGCCAAAATCTGGAAGTCTTCTTCAGAGTTTCCATAGGTGCATTCCCTCCCTCTCTCGCTGAACAACAAGCCATCGTCGAAGCCCTGAGCGATACCGATGCACTGATCGAATCACTGGAGCAACTGCTGACCAAAAAGCACCAGATCAAGCAGGGCGCGATGCAAGAACTGCTCACTGGTCAGCGCCGCCTGCCGGGGTTTAGTGACGGGTGGAAGATCAAGCGGCTGGATGAGATTTGCGAAATGAAAAGTGGAGAGGCAATAACCTCTTTAGATATAGACGAGCACTCTTTATTCCCTTGTTTTGGTGGCAATGGATTGCGAGGGTTTACCTATAGATTTACGCATGAAGGCACCTATGTTCTCATAGGCAGGCAAGGCGCTTTATGCGGAAACATTCAGATTGCTGAAGGGAAATTTTTTGCTTCGGAGCATGCAATCGTTGTTTCTACAAAAGATGGCGTAGATGCGCATTGGCTTTCCGGGGTCTTGGCTCGGATGAACTTGAATAAGTACACGGAGTCATCTGCGCAGCCAGGCCTCTCCGTGTCCAAAATATTAAAGTTTACGTGCAGCGCTCCCTCTTATGCAGAGCAGATCGCCATTGCCTCCGTACTTTTTTCAATGGACAACGAAATCACCAGCCTCGAAACCCAACTCCAAAAAGCCCGCCTTATCAAACAAGGCATGATGCAGGAACTTCTCACCGGAAGGATTCGATTGGTATGAGTGAACACCAGCAGCGGGAATGGAAGGCCGCGTGGCGCGACGAGTATCTGAAATGGATATGCGGTTTCGCCAATGCCGAGGGTGGCGTGCTGGAAATTGGCCGCAGCGATGACGGCGCGCCAGTGGGCGTGGCCGATGCGGCCCGGCTACTGGAAGAGATCCCCAACAAGGTGCATGACGTGCTGGGCATCATGGTGGATGTGAGCCTGCGTGAAGAAGCAGGCAAGGCGCTGCTGGAAATCGTCGTACCGGCCTACCCCAGCCCAGTCAGCTACAAGGGCGAATATCACTACCGCAGCGGCAGTACCAAGCAGGAACTGAAGGGCGCGGCGCTGTCGCGCTTCTTGCTGCGCAAACAGGGTTTGCATTGGGATGGCGTGCCGCTGCCGGGGCTGACGCTCGAAGATTGCCGGCCCGCTGCGCTGCAAGGGTTCCGTACCCGCGCCGCCAGAAGTGGCCGGGTGGACGAAGCGGTACTCGAAGACAGCGATACCGCGCTGCTGGCCAGCCTGCAACTGGAAGAAGGCGCATATCTGAAACGCGCCACCGCGTTGCTGTTTGGCACCGAGCCGGAGCGTTATGTGCCCGGCGCCTATATCAAGCTGGGTTTTTTCGTCACCGATGATGATCTGCGCTATCAGGATGAAATCCACGGTGACCTATTCGCCCAGGTTGAAAAGGCTTTGGAGCTGCTGCATAGCAAATACCTCAAGGCGTATATCCGCTATGAAGGCATCCAGCGTGTGGAGCGTTATCTGTTCCCCTTGCAGGCCCTGCGCGAGGCGCTGCTCAACGCGGTGATCCACAAGGATTACGCCAGCGGCATTCCGATCCAGATCAGTGTCTACGAGCATCAGATCGTTATCTGGAACCCCGGCCAGTTGCCGGAGCGCTGGACGCAGCAGCAATTGCTGGCCAAACATCCGTCGCACCCGTTCAATCCGCTGCTGGCTTCGGCGTTCTTTCGTGCCGGTTATGTGGAGTCCTGGGGGCGGGGCATCGAGAAGATCCTGAGCGAGTGCCATAAGCACGACATTCCGCCGCCGCTGTTCGATACCAGCCTGTCGGGACTGATGCTGACCTTCTGCGCCGACCCGGCGCAACTGGCCGAGGCGTTGGGGGGTGCGGCGCGTCCAGTGCTGGGGGAAACGCTGGTAGAAGCGCCGGTAGAAGCGCAGGCAGAAACGCCGGTAGAAACACCCCTCAAAACTCCGGAACGTATTCTGGCGGCACTTGGCGCCAACCCGGAATGGACGCTAGAGGTTGTGGCACAAGCGATCGGTAAGTCCACCAGCGCGGTCGAGCGCGCAGCAGCCAAACTGGTCAAGGAGGGTCGTTTGAGGTTTGTCGGCCCGCGCAAAGCAGGACATTGGGAAGTACTCAAATGACCGACATAGGCAAAGCCGAACGCGTGACACAAAACCGCGTAGCCAAGCTGTTTACCGAGGAGCTGGGCTATACGCACATCGGCGACTGGTCCGAGCGGGCCAACAACAGCAATATCGAAGAGGATTCATTGCGCGGCTACCTGAGCTGTGCGGGCTATAGCTCAGGGCAGATCGGTGCCGCGCTGTACAAGCTGAAGACCGACGCAGGCCACCCTGAGCGCAGCCCGTACGGCAATAATCAGGCGGTTTATCAGTTGCTGCGCTACGGCGTGCCGGTGAAGACCGAGGCCGGAAAGGTGACCGAGACGGTACACCTGATCAACTGGGCGGAGCCGCAGAGCAACCATTTCACCATTGCCGAGGAAGTCACCCTCAAGGGCAAGTTCGAGCGCCGGCCGGATATCGTGCTGTACGTCAACGGCATCGCCATCGGTGTTCTGGAACTGAAGAACAGCCGCGTCAGCCTGGGCGACGGCATTCGTCAGAGCCTGTCCAACCAGCAGCCGGAGTTCAATGCCTGGTTCTTCAGCACCGTGCAGTTCGTTTTCGCCGGCAACGATTCCGAAGGCTTGCAATACGGCACCACCGGCACGCAGGAAAAGTACTTCCTGACCTGGAAGGAAGACGAGGCGGACAACAGCCGCTACAAGCTGGACAAGTACCTGCTGAAAATGTGTGAAAAGACTCGCCTGATCGAGCTGCTGCATGATTTCGTGCTGTTCGACGGCGGCGTGAAAAAGCTGCCGCGGGTGCATCAATACTTCGGCATCAAGGCTGCGCAGGTGCATGTCCAGCAGCGCCAGGGCGGCATCATCTGGCATACCCAGGGTGCTGGAAAAAGCATCCTGATGGTGTTGCTGGCCAAGTGGATTCTGGAAAACAACCCGAACGCCCGCGTGGCCATCATCACCGACCGTGACGAGCTAGATAAACAGATCGAACGGGTATTCAACGATGCCGGTGAAGCCATCTGTCGCACCGGCAACGGGCGGGAGCTGATGCGTCAGCTCAGCCAACCCCGGCCACGCTTGCTGTGTTCCCTGGTGCACAAGTTCGGCGGCTCGGCCAAAGGAAAGGATGACAAGGCCTTCGAGGCGTTCATCGAAGAGTTGCAGGCCCAGCCCAGTCCGACCGTGGGCGAGGTGTTCGTGTTTGTCGACGAGTGCCATCGCACGCAAAGCGGCCGGCTCAACCGGGTGATGAAAGCACTGATGCCCAACGCAGTATTCATAGGATTTACCGGCACTCCCTTGCTGAAAAAAGACAAGGCCACCAGCCTGGAGGTGTTCGGCGGCTACATCCACACCTACAAATTCAGCGAAGCGGTGGAAGATGGTGTGGTGCTCGACCTGCTCTATGAGGCGCGGGACATCGATACCCGGCTGGGCTCCTCGGACAGGATCGACCAGTGGTTCGAGAACAGCACCAAGGCCTTGAACAGCTGGCAGAAGGACGAGTTGAAGAAACAGTGGGGCACCATGCAGAACGTGCTCAGCTCCAGGTCGCGCATGGACCGTGTGGTGGCTGACATCATCTTCGACTTCAGCACCAAGCGGCGGCTCTCCAGCCAGCGCGGCAACGCGATTCTGGTAGCTTCCAGCATCTATGAAGCCTGCAAGTACTTCACTCTGTTCAACAAGACAATGTTCAAGGGCAAGTGCGCGGTCATCACCTCCTACAATCCGCTGGCCAGGGACGTGACGCTGGAGGAGACCGGCGCCAATACCGAAACCGACAAGCAGTTCATATACAACACCTACACCGAGCTGCTGGAGAACCTGCAAACCAAGCCGGGCATGTCCAAAACCGAAACTTATGAAGAGCGTGCGAAGGCGCTGTTCATCAGGGAGCCGGCCAACATGAAGCTGCTGGTGGTGGTGGACAAGCTGCTCACCGGTTTCGACGCACCGCCGTGCAGCTATCTGTATATCGACAAGTCGATGCAGGACCACGGCCTGTTCCAGGCCATCTGCCGGACCAATCGCCTGGATGGCGAAGACAAGGACTTCGGTTACATCGTCGATTACAAGGATCTGTTCAAGCGCGTCGAAAATGCCATTGCGGTTTACACCTCGGAACTCGATCTCAGCGCTGGCGGCGCTGATCCGGAGGTGCTGCTGCATGATCGCCTGAAGCAGAGCAAGGAACGCCTGGACGATGCCCTCGAAGCGCTGGAGCTGCTATGCGAGCCGGTGGCTCCGCCAAAGGATGAGTTGGCCCATATTCATTACTTTTGCGGCAATACCGAGATAGCGGACGACCTGCGGAACCGCGAGCCACAGCGCGTCGCGCTCTACAGAGCGGTGGTAGCCCTGCTACGTGCCTATGCAAACGTCGCCGACGAAATGGAAGCGGCGGGCTACAGCGCGGCACAAGTCGAGCAGATCAAACGCACGATGGAACGGTATCTGGCGCTGCGTGAGATCATCCGTAAGGCCAGCGGCGAGACGCTCGATATCAAGCCGTTCGAGGCGGACATGCGGCATTTGATCGATACCTATATCGAGGCCAGCGAGCCGCGCAAGATTTCCCCCTTCGACAACATCGGGCTGCTGGAACTGATCGTGAACACCGGAATCGCCGAGGCCATCGCTCAGAAACTGGGCGAGATGAAAGGCAATCCGGGCGCCGTTGCCGAAACCATTGAGAACAACGTGCGCAGTAAGATCATCAAGGAAAACCTGACCGATCCTGCCTACTTTGAGAAAATGTCCGCCCTGCTCGATGAGATCATCAAGCTGCGCAAGGAAAGGGCGATCGAATACGAGGAATACCTCAAACGCATCGGCGAGCTGGCGGCCAGGGTGCAGGCCGGCAAGGCCGAAGACACACCGCCATCGCTGAATACCGCTGGCAAGCTGGCGCTGTACAACAATCTCGCGCCTAACAGAGCCGCAGAAACAAGAGCGCCTTACGGTGAGCCCGCCGAGGATGCTGTGCTTGAGCTGGCGTTGAAGATCGACAGCGCAGTGAAACAGGCGCGACCGGATGGCTGGCGAGGTATTCAGGCCAAGGAAATGATGGTCAAACAAGCCATGTATCAAGTGTTGAACAGCGTGGAAGACGTCGAGCGGCTGTTCCCTGTCGTCGTTGCTCAGCAGGAATACTGATGGCCGAACATATTGATCTCGGTGGCATCCGGGTCGAGGTTCAGCGGAAGAACAACAAGCACGCGCATCTGTACGTCTACCCGCCCGAAGGCCGGGTGCATATTTCCGCGCCGATGCACATGGGGCTGGATGCACTGCGCGCATTCGCCATTTCCCGGCTGAGCTGGATCAAGGCGCAACAGCGGCAGATGCGTGCCCAGCCGCGCGAGCCGGAGCACGAGTATCTGAACCGAGAAAGCCACCAGGTGTGGGGCCGGCGGTATTTGCTAAAGGTGGTCGAAGTGGATGCTGCGCCAGCGGTCGAGCTGAAGCATTCCACCCTGATCCTGCAGCTCCGGCCGGGTAGTGACGAAGCTCGTCGACAAGCGCTGCTGGAAAGTTGGTATCGCGAACAGCTGCGGGCGAAGCTGCCGGCTCTTCTGGCCAAATGGCAGCCGCTGATGGGAGTCGAGGTCAGGCGCATTTTCGTGCAGCGCATGAAAACCCGCTGGGGTAGCTGCAACTCGGCTGCAGGCAGCATTCGGCTGAATACTGACTTAGCAAAAAAACCTCCAGAGAGTCTGGAATACATACTGGTGCATGAGCTTGCGCATCTGATCGAGCCGACTCACAACGCTCGTTTTCTGAGTTTGATGGATAGGCTCATGCCGAACTGGCGGCAGCTTAAAGACGCACTGAACCGCCTGCCTGTGCGGCATGAAGAATGGGAATGTTGAAGTGCGATGGTCGGTTAGCTTGCGCCGGTCAGCGAACTGGTAACGCTCGCCGGCTTATGAGCTAATCAATAAACGGCGCACTTCGCGCCAGCAGCGCGCTGACATCCAGCCCTCTCGGCAATGTCCCGTACACCCGGCCATGCCCTCCCAGCCGACTGGCGATAAAAGCGTCGGATACGGCCGCGTTGCCTGCTTCCAATAACAGCTTGGCCTGCAAGGTAACCGCGATGTCTTCGGTGAGCTGACGGGCGCGGTATTGGATGTCTTCGGGATCGCGGAAGACAGTTTTCAGTTTGGCTACCTGAGCCTGGAGGCGCACATCGCCATGGCCATCGCCGAGTTCGGCGAACAACACATCGAGCACGCCTGGCTCTTTCGACAGCGCACGCAGCACGTCCAGACACTGCACGTTGCCGGAACCCTCCCAGATGGAGTTGACCGGCGCTTCGCGATAGAGCCGCGGCATGATGCTGTCCTCGACATAGCCGGCGCCGCCCAGGCATTCGCTGGCCTCGGCGATCATTTCCGGCGCGCGCTTGCAGATCCAGTACTTGCCGATCGCCGTGACCAGCCGGGCGAACTTTTCTTCTTGCTCATCGAAGGGATTATCCAGCGCGCGGCCCATGCGCATGGTCAACGCCAGGGCCGCCTCGCTTTCCAGCGCCAGATCCGCCAACACGTTCTGCATCAGCGGTTGCTCAGCCAGCACGCGGCCACCGACATGGCGGTGCGCGCAGTGGTGCATGGCTTGGGTCAGTGCCTGTCGCATCAGCGAGCTGGAGCCGATCATGCAGTCGAAGCGGGTCGAGGAAACCATCTCGATGATGGTCGGCACGCCGCGCCCTTCCTCGCCGATCATCCAGGCCAGGGCACCGCGGTATTCGACCTCACTGGAGGCGTTCGACCAGTTGCCCAATTTGTTTTTCAACCGCTGAATGTAGAACTGGTTGCGGGTGCCATCAGGGCGATGCCGCGGCAGCAGGAAGCAGGACAGGCCCTTGTCGGTCTGCGCTAGGGTGAGAAAGGCATCGCACATGGGCGCCGAGCAGAACCATTTGTGCCCAACCAGCTCGTACAGCTGCCCCGGACCGCCAGCGCCCGCCGCATGCGCGCGCGTGGTGTTGGCGCGCACGTCGGTGCCGCCCTGTTTCTCGGTCATGGCCATGCCGATGGTGACGCCAGCCTTCTGCTCCATAGATACATTGCGCGGGTCGTATTCGCAGCTGAGGATCTTCGGCAACCATAGCTCGCCGACACTAGGTTGCAGGCGCAGCGCGGGCACGCTGGCATAGGTCATGGTCAATGGGCAGCTGCTGCCGGACTCGGCCTGGTTGTGCAGGTACATCAACGCCGCACGCGCCACCTGGGCGCCCGGCTGCGGGTCGGTCCAGGGCAGCGAGGGGATGCCGTGTTCGATCGCCGTGCGCATCAGCTCGTGATAGGCAGGATGAAACTCCACCAGGTCGATGCGATGACCGTAGCGGTCGTGACTCTTGAATGTCGGCTTGTTTTCGTTGGCGAGAAAGCCCGCGGTCATCAAGGGGCCGCCTGCCAGCGCGCCATAGGTATCGAGCCGCGATTCGGCCCAGCCGCCCTTATAACGCCGCACCCACTCCTGCAACGGCAGGTCGAGGCGATACAGGTTCGCATCATCGAGTGGCGGCACCTGATTCAGCACCTCATGGGTTTCGGCGTATTGATGCAGGCTCATGGCGGGTCTCCTCGGCAGGCGAAAGCGACAATCGGCCTGGCTGAAGACGCGCTGCGGTGCTACCTCGGATCGCTCCGCTCACCGCCTGGACATTGCCGGCCGACGCGGACCACCTCTCGTCACGATCCGCGAGGAGAAGTGAAGCACGCATGCTCGCATTGAAAAAGCGCGGTTTCGGCCAACCTGCGAAGCGCATACGCCTCGGCGCCCCTTGCAGCCGGGGCAATTTCCGGTCGAGCCTTCAGGGCAACTGAAACGGCAGGCGCACCTTGAAGCGACTGCCGCGGCCCGGCTCGGAATGGTAGGCAATGCTTCCGCCCTGCAATTCGATAAGCTGCCGACATAGTGAAAGGCCGATGCCGAGGCCACCGTACTGCCGGGTCATGCTGCCGTCCAATTGGCGGAAGTATTGGTAGAGCGAGTCATCGGTGGGCGCTTCGAAACCTACGCCGGTATCGATCACCTCTACCTCCAGCACGAACTGGGACTGCTCTTCTTCATGTCCAGTCATCGCCAAAGTCACGCTGCCCTGCAGCGTGAACTTGATGGCGTTGTCGAGCAGGTAGCCGAGGCTCTGCTTCAGTTTGGCAACATCACCCACCAAGGCATCGGGTAGGTGATTGCCCATCTGAAGATCGAAACTCAACCCGCGAGTCGCCGCACGGGCTCCGTAGAGCATGTACAGCTCGTCGATCATCGACCGCAGCCCGAACGGCTCCCTGCGCACCTGGAGCTTGCCGGCCTGCAGTTCGGTCAGGGCGAGTATGTCGTTGACCAGCCGCATCATGTCGCGCGCCGAACCCGTCGCGATGCGTTGGTATTGCTCCAGTTCGCTGTTCAGCTCCAAGGTTCGCATCAGGTCGAGACTGCCGAGAATGCCGTGCATCGGGGTGCGCAATTCATGGGTCACATTGGCAAGGAATTGATCCTTGAGGCGGTTGCTTTCAGCCAACTCACGGTTCATCGCCTCCAGTTTGCGGCCCGTCTCCTCCAGCATCATGGCGCGCTCTTCCTTCATCGCGTTGATCCGATCGGCCAACGCCAGCGACAGCAGTGCCACCTCGATGGCGGAGCCGATCTGCCCCGCGTACATGGTGAAAAACGTGTGCGGCAGATAACCCAGAACCATCAGGGTGTTGATTTGCCCACCGATCAGAAAAGTCGTCCAAGCGATCATGAAGTAGCGCGCAACGCGCATTCCCCGATACCAGGCAACGACGCCCGCGACGAAGATCGCCAGAATGAACCACAACGCTAAAAAGGTCGCCAGACGCAGCGCCAGGGCATAGCTGGAGATCAGCGACAACGCCATTGTCAGCACACCGAGCCCCATCAGTGCCATCAGCGTCCCGTCTATCCACGGACTGTGCGTGCGGGTGTGCAAAAAACTGCGGGCGAACTGGCACCCGAAGACGCCAGCCGCACCGATCAGAAACGGTGTGGAGGCATTGGCCCACCAAGGCGAGTCCGGCCAAAAATACTGCACACCCAGACCGTTGACCGAGACTTGGTAAAGCCCGAACGAGCCAATATAGAGAATGTAATAAAGGTAGCTGCGGTCACGGACACTGAGGTAGATGAACAGGTTGTAAACCAGCATCACCAGCAGCACGCCGTAGATGACTGCCAGTACGTAGATATGCGCCGATTGCTCTTCTAAATAGGCCAACGGCTCCCACAACGTCAGCGGCGCCTGGATCGAACCCTGGCTTTCCAGCCTCAGGTAGATGCGCTGCGGCTGATTGGGTGGCAGCTCCAGTTCGAACAAATGGTTGCGCTGCTTGATCTGCCGCTCACTGAACGGCAGTGCGTCGCCGCTTTGCTGAGCCAAGTAATAACCACCTTGGCCATCCGGCAGATACAGATCAAGGTGATCCAGCGGCGGATAAGCCAGCTCCAGCCACCAGCGGCTGCGCTCGCTGGATTGATCGGCGCGGTACTGCAGATCGACACGTAACCAGAAGGCCGAACGCGAATAGCCGGCGTTGAGCACGTCCTCATGATGGCTGACGAAGCGCCCGGCCGCATCGAGCGCGAGCACGTCCTCGATGCCGGCGTCCCGAGTGGGGTCTTCCAGCACAGCCATTACCTGCCCCAGCGGCAAACGCCGGGTGTTTTCGTCGAGCTCGACGGCGCTGACCAATGTCGGCAGCAGGCCGAGAATAAATATGAAGAAATGGCGCATAGCGATGGAAACCTGTCGAACCGCGTCAGGAAAATCCGGCTCCCCTGAAGACACGAGGCCCTAAAAAACTGGTGGCACTTTAGCATGACCCATTAGTCAACGAACCGACAGCACACTTCGTCCTGCCCAGCGGTCGAGCTTGGCCATGTGATCGACCGGTCCGTCCAAGCCGGCCAGGATGGATTGGTGATAAGCTCGCACGCCACGAAAATCTGGCTGTGCCTCGCCCCGGCCAATTCCACTACGCACACACTCGGGGAACCCTTTCGATGACCGGCCCTTGCTCACGCCCTGTCGTTCTTTGCCTTTCCGGCCACGACCCAAGTGGCGGTGCCGGGCTGCAGGCAGACATCGAGGCCCTGATCGCTCAGGGTTGTCACGCGGCCCCGACCGTCACTGCATTGACCGTGCAGGATACCGTCGATGTGAGCGATTTCCGTGTTCTCGATCGCGATTGGGTGCTCGCTCAGGCCAATGCCGTCATTACCGACCTGCCGGTTGCTGCGGTCAAGCTGGGGATGCTCGGCTCGGTGGAAATGGTCGAGACGGTACTTGAAATCATGCAGAAGCTGCCCGGCGTGCCGCTGGTTTGCGACCCGGTGTTGCGCGCTGGCGGGGGTGGTGCTCTGGGCAAAGACGAAGTCGGCTATGCCATGCGCGAGCGATTGTTTCCAGTGGCCACCATCGCCACCCCAAACCTTCCTGAAGCACGAATACTCGCGGACTTGCCTGAGGGCAGCGCCGATGAATGCGCCGAAAAGCTGCTGCCCTATATCCGCCATTTGCTGATTACCGGCGGACATGGCGACGAAACCGAGGTACACAACCGTCTCTATTCCCGCGACGGCAGCCGGCACGACTTCAGCTGCCAGCGTCTGCCGGGCAGTTATCACGGCTCCGGCTGCACCCTGGCGAGCGCCCTCGCCGGCCGCCTGGCCCTTGGCGAAGGGCTAGCAAGCGCGGTGAAATCCGCCCTCGATTACACTTGGCGCACCCTGCGCGACGCCGAAGCACCGGGCCGCGGACAGTACATACCTCGCCGGCTGCCGCTGGACTTGACCTGAGACTGCACATGAAAAACACCACCAAAATGCGCGGTCTCTACGCCATTACCGACAGCACGTTGCTCGCCGATGGCCGCCTGCTGCCATACACCGAAGCGGCCTTGAAAGGCGGCGCTTGCCTGCTGCAATACCGCGATAAGTCTGACGACGACGCCCGTCGCTTGCGCGAGGCCGAGGCGCTGCGTGAACTGTGTGAGCGATATGGCGCGCAGCTGATCATCAACGACGATGCCGAGTTGGCTGCGCGTCTTGGCGCTGGGCTGCATTTGGGGCAAGGAGACGGATCGCTTTCTGCCGCACGTGCCTTGCTCGGGAGGAAGGCGATCATCGGCGCGACCTGCCATGCGCAACTGGAACTGGCCGAACAGGCCGTTGGCGAAGGTGCCAGTTATATCGCCTTCGGCAGGTTCTTCGATTCCAACACCAAGCCCGGCGCTCCGGCCGCCACGCTGGACATGCTCGAGCAGGCACGCCAGCGTTTCAATCTGCCGATAACAGCTATCGGCGGCGTAAAACTGGAAAACGCGCCTAGCCTGATAGCCGGTGGTGCCAGTCTCGTCGCAGTGGTGCACGCCCTGTTTGCGGCCGAGTCGGCGAGCGAAGTCGAACGCCGCGCGCGCGCGTTCAGTGAGCTGTTCGTGAGGCATTGACCATTTGCCCGACTGCAATCGTCGCCCCCCAACAACCTGTATTCCCGTATTCCCGTATCGAGAGGCTCCGCATGTCCCGTTCCGAAACCCTCTTCGCCAATGCCCAGAACTACATCCCGGGCGGCGTCAATTCGCCGGTACGCGCATTCAAGAGCGTCGGCGGCACACCGCTGTTCCTCAAACACGCCGAAGGTGCCTACGTCACGGACGAGGACGACAAGCGCTATGTCGATTACGTCGGCTCCTGGGGTCCGATGATTCTCGGCCACAGCCATCCCGAGGTGCTCGACGCGGTACGCCGCCAGCTTGAGCACGGTTTGTCCTATGGCGCGCCGACCGCCATGGAAACCGAGATGGCCGAGCTGGTCTGCAGTCTGGTGCCGTCGATGGACATGATGCGCATGGTCAGCTCCGGCACCGAAGCGACCATGAGCGCAATCCGTCTGGCCCGCGGCTACACCGGGCGCGACAGCATCATCAAATTCGAAGGCTGCTATCACGGTCACTCCGACAGTCTATTGGTCAAGGCCGGCTCCGGCGCGCTGACTCAGGGCGTGCCCAGTTCCGCTGGCGTGCCGGCCGCGTTCGCCAAACACACGCTGACGCTGCCGTTCAACGATCTGGCAGCCGTCGAGCAGATGCTTGCCGAGGCTGGTAGCGATGTGGCGTGCATCATTGTCGAGCCAGTCGCCGGCAACATGAACTGCGTGCCGCCAGCGCCTGGCTTTTTGCAGGGGCTGCGCGAGCAATGCGACAAGCACGGCGTGGTGCTGATCTTCGACGAAGTTATGACAGGTTTCCGCGTCGCCCTCGGTGGCGCTCAGGCCTACTATGGCGTGACACCGGACCTGACTACCTTCGGCAAAATCATCGGCGGCGGCATGCCGGTCGGCTGCTTCGGCGGCAAGCGCGCAATCATGGAATGCATCGCTCCGCTCGGCCCGGTCTACCAGGCCGGCACCCTGTCCGGTAACCCGCTGGCGATGGCCGCTGGCCTCACCACCCTCAAGCTGATCAATCGCCCCGGCTTTCACGACGAACTCACCGATTACACCACCCGTATGCTGCAAGGGCTCAAGGAACGTGCGATGGCAGCAGGCATTGCATTCGTCACCACCCAAGTCGGCGGCATGTTCGGCCTGTATTTCAGCGAGGCAGACAATATCGTCACCTTCGACGATGTAATGACCAGCGATGCCGGTCGATTCAAGCAATTCTTCCATCTGATGCTCGAGGGCGGCGTCTACCTGGCGCCAAGCGCATTCGAGGCCGGCTTCACGTCTATTGCGCATGGCGACACGGAGCTTCAGCTGACCCTCGATGCCGCCGAGCGCGCCTTCGCCAAGCTGAAATCAGCCTGATGCCCGAGCTGTTGCAAGCGACACTGCTGACGCTGTTTGCGCTAGCCAGCGCGGTCTGGATCGGGACGTCCCGCCGCGGTTACGGCGAGCCGGACCAGCCCGCACTGTTCTGCGCCCTACTTGCCTTCAGCCTGGCAGCCGGGACCGGCGCCTGCGCTGTCGCCAGACTGGCGTTAGGCCTCGACACGCTCGAAGCAGAGCGCTGGTTGTTGCAGGCAACCCTGCTGCTCGGCCTGCCGTTGGTCGGCGTGGTCGCACTGACCCTGAGTCGCAAATGGATCTGGAGCCGGCCGACCTGGGGTCGCGCAGTGATCGGCCTGTGCGCCTTCTTCGAACTCTCTCGTCAGTTCGGCTGGAGCGTGCCCTACGCCTTTTCGCTGGGCTTGCTCAGTGCGCTGCTGGTGGTTTATGCAGGCCTGCTGCAATGGCCGGCGCGCCTGCAGCCCGCCGCTGGCGTGGCTGGCGGCGCTCTGATGCTGGCGCTGTTGCCCTGGACCGGCCTGCCGCTCGGCAGCAACCCACTCGGCCCCTATCAACAACTCTGCCTGGCGTTCGCCAGCCCGATCATCGCCTGGCTGTTGCTACATCTGCCTGGCAATCTCCGCGAGGAGACCCCTGCACCCGCATAAAAAGCTGGGCGCGGCCATCAAAGCCTTTGTAAGCCGGCGACGGCTTATCCATAATGTGATGGTCGGCTCGTTTTGCGCCGGACTTTCAGTCACCGCCCTGATCTTCGAGGCGCCTTGATTCATGACTCGCACCGGCCGCAGCCTCACCCTTGGCTGCCTGCTGCTCCTCACGCCCCTGCTGGCCATGGCGGGCGGCAATTCGTTGCTGATCCCGGCGACTTCCCGCTGCGCTCTGAATACCGCCCCGGAAGCGATGCATGAAGCCCTGCGCGCCTGTGAGCAGGCCGCCAGCGAAGGCGACCTACAGGCTGCCTATGAGCTCGGTGAGTACCATTACGACGGTCGCCGCACGCCTCGCGACCTGACCAAAGCATTGCACTGGTTCGAGCAGGCCTCGTTGCAGGGTCACGCTCTCGCCCAACACCGCCTTGGCGTGATGTTCTTTCGCGGTGAAGGCGTGCCGGCAAACAACGTACAGGCTTACGTGGTGCTGAAGATGTCGGCGGTCAACGGCGAAGAGGAAGCACTGGACACCGCTGATCGTGTCTCGGCGCAGATGCGCCGCGACGAGCTGGAAATCGCCACTCAGGTCCTCGGACAAATCTTTCGCGACTACCTGATGGACCTGCAAACGGCCGGTGAATAAAGGCTGGAGGCTGGACAGCGTTCGGCCCACCACCACTGATCCAGTCCAATCTTTTTTCTACCAACTCCAAGCCCCGGCTTCAGCTGCTTTCATCGTCCGACCTTCTAGCTTCCAGCGCTTTTAATCGTCTTTCGGCTTTTGCCGGCTTCCACTTTTATCGTCCACGTCCTGGCCGTATAATCGCCGGTCATTTTTTGCACAACGCCGGCCCGTAACATGACCCGCAAGCTCTATATCGAAACCCACGGTTGCCAGATGAACGAGTACGACAGCTCGCGCATGGTGGACCTGCTGGGCGAGCAGCAACCCCTCGAGATCACTGCAAATCCGGCAGAAGCCGACGTGATCCTGCTCAACACCTGCTCGATTCGTGAAAAGGCGCAGGAGAAGGTCTTCTCCCAGCTGGGGCGCTGGCGTGAACTGAAACTGGCAAATCCGCTATTGGTCATCGGTGTCGGCGGTTGCGTGGCGAGCCAGGAAGGCGCGGCGATTCGCGACCGTGCGCCCTACGTAGACGTGGTGTTCGGCCCGCAGACCTTGCACCGCCTGCCGGAAATGATCGACGCGGCACGCACCACAAAAAAACCGCAGGTGGACATCTCCTTCCCGGAAATCGAGAAATTCGACCACCTGCCGGAGCCACGCGTCGACGGGCCGACTGCTTTCGTCTCGGTCATGGAAGGTTGCAGCAAGTACTGCACGTTCTGCGTGGTGCCCTACACCCGCGGCGAAGAGGTCAGCCGGCCGTTCGACGACGTGCTGGCCGAGGTCATCCACCTGGCCGAAAACGGCGTCCGTGAAGTCACGCTGCTCGGCCAGAACGTCAACGGCTACCGCGGCGCCACCCATGACGGCCGCACCGCCGACCTGGCCGAACTAATTCGCGTGGTGGCAGCTGTCGATGGCATCGACCGCATCCGCTACACCACCAGCCACCCGCTGGAGTTTTCCGACGCACTGATCCAGGCCCACGCCGAGGTGCCGGAACTGGTGAAGTACCTGCACCTGCCGGTGCAAGCCGGCTCCGACCGCGTCCTCGCAGCGATGAAGCGCAACCACACGGCATTGGAATACAAGTCCCGGATTCGCAAGCTCAAGGCAGCAGTACCGGACATTCTGATCAGTTCGGACTTCATCGTGGGCTTCCCCGGCGAGACGGAGAAAGACTTCGAGCAAACCATGAAGCTGATCGAAGATATCGGCTTCGACTTCTCTTACTCCTTCGTCTACAGCTCGCGGCCCGGCACTCCGGCAGCGGACCTGATCGACGAAACGCCGGATGAGGTCAAGAAGCAGCGCCTGGCGATCCTGCAGCAGCGGATCAACCAGCAGGGCTTCGAGAACAGCCGACGGATGGTGGGCACGCAGCAGCGTATTCTGGTCACGGATTACTCTAAGAAGGACCCAGGCATGCTTCAGGGCCGTACCGAGCACAACCGTATTGTTAATTTCCGTTGTGACAACCCGCGGCTGATCGGCCAGTTCGTCGACGTGCACATCGACGACGCTCTACCGCACTCATTGCGCGGCACGTTATTGGAGTGAAGCGGCTGGAGGCTGGAGGCTGGAGGCTGGAGGCTGGAGGCTGGAGGCTGGAGGCTGGACAGTGTTCGGCCCACCACCGATTCCGTCCAATTTCTCTACCTCCAAGCTTCCGGCTTCAGCTGCCTTTCATCGTCCAGCTTTACAGCCTCCAGCGCTTTTAATCGTCTTTTGGCTTTTTTGCAGCTACTCCAGAGCGCTGCTTTTTTCGCTGCGCGGCGCTATTCTCACCAAACCCTTATGCAGAGCAGGTCAAACAAAAGCCCTTGAACGCCCCCATAGAACCTCATCGTTTCACCCTCGAACCTTTTGAAGCCAACCGCTTCGCCAATCTCTGCGGTCAGTTCGACGAGCATCTGCGTCTGATCGAACAGCGCTTGGAGCTGGAGATCCGCAACCGCGGCAATCAGTTCGAACTGGTCGGCCCGACCGATGTGGCTAAATCTGCGGAAAACCTCCTGCGCCGCCTGTACCGCGAGACCAAGAACACCGAGCTGTCGCCTGGTATGGTCCATCTGTTCCTGCAGGAATCAGGCATGGAGGAGTTGGCCAATCCGTCCACCACGCCGAACATTTCGCTGCGCACGCGCAAGGGCAATATCCGCCCGCGCGGCGCCAATCAGCAGCGCTACGTACAAGCCATCCTCGATAACGACATCAACTTCGGCATCGGCCCGGCCGGTACCGGCAAGACCTATTTGGCCGTTGCCTGCGCCGTCGACGCACTGGAGCGCGAACAGATTCGCCGCATCCTGCTAGTGCGTCCGGCCGTCGAGGCCGGCGAGAAACTCGGCTTCCTGCCCGGCGATCTGGCGCAGAAGATCGATCCCTATCTGCGTCCGCTGTACGACGCGCTCTACGAGATGCTCGGTTTCGAGCATGTGGCGCGACTGATCGAGAAGCAGGTCATCGAAATCGCCCCACTGGCCTACATGCGCGGTCGCACGCTGAACAACAGCTTCATCATCCTCGACGAAAGCCAGAACACTACGCTGGAACAAATGAAGATGTTTCTGACCCGCATCGGCTTCGGCTCGACCGCGGTGATCACCGGCGACATCACTCAGGTCGACCTGCCGCGCGGCACCAAGAGCGGGCTGGCGCATGTGATCGAAGTGCTCAAGGACGTCAACGGCATCAGCTTCACTCACTTCAAACCCAAGGACGTGGTGCGTCACCCGCTGGTGCAGCGCATCGTCGAGGCGTACGAGGCATTCGAAGGTAAAGAAGCCCAAACCAACAAGCGGGCGACTCAGGAAAACACCGGTGATTGAGCTCGATCTGCAATGCGCCAGCAACGGCGCAAGGCCTGACGAAGCAGAGCTACGCCGCTGGTGCGAACTGGCCCTGCGCCAGCGCGCCGCGGATTCGGAGCTGACCATCCGCCTGGTCGACGAAGCCGAAGGTCGCGAGCTGAACCACACCTGGCGGCAGAAGGATTACGCCACCAACGTGCTGTCCTTCCCGGCCGATGTGCCGGACGATTTGTTAGATATCCCGCTGCTCGGCGATCTGGTGATCTGCGTACCGGTGGTCGAGCGTGAAGCCGCCGAACAGGGCAAGGCGCTGCAGGCGCATTGGGCGCATCTGGTCATTCACGGCTGCCTACACCTGCTCGGCTACGATCACCTCGACGACGACGAAGCCGAAGAAATGGAAAGCCTCGAACGTCAACTGCTGGCGGAGCTGGGTCATCCTGACCCCTACGCCGACGAATAGCCCGAACGGGCAACTGCAAGGACCATTGAGTCAAAGACATGAGCGAAGACCGATCGAGCAACGGGCAAAAGTCCTGGTTTGGGAAAATCACCCAGGCTTTTGCCCATGAGCCGAAAAACCGTGAGGAGCTGCTGGAAGTATTGCGTAGCGCCCACCAAAACAAACTGTTGGACAACGAAGCCCTGGCGATCGTCGAGGGCGCCATCCAGGTCGCGGACCTGCAGGTGCGCGACATCATGGTGCCGCGCTCGCAGGTGATGAGCATCAGGGCCGATCAGTCACCGAAAGAGTTTCTACCAGCGATCATTTCCGCCGCGCATTCGCGCTACCCGGTTGTCGGCGACAGCCTCGACGAAGTGATCGGCGTGTTGCTGGCCAAGGATCTGCTGCCGCTGATTCTGCAAGATGAACAGCACAACTTCGATATCAAGGATCTGCTGCGTCCGGCCACTTTCGTGCCTGAATCCAAGCGCCTCAACGTGCTGCTGCGCGAGTTCCGCGCCAACCACAGCCACATGGCCATCGTCATCGACGAGTACGGCGGTGTTGCAGGTCTGGTGACCATCGAAGACGTGCTCGAACAGATCGTCGGCGATATCGAAGACGAGCATGACATCGAGGAAGACAGCTATATCCGCCCATTGCCCAGCGGCGACTTTCTGGTCAAGGCGCTGACGCCGATCGACAGCTTCAACGAGTTCTTCCAGAGCGAATTTCCCGACGAAGAATTCGACACCGTCGCCGGTCTGGTCATGAGTACATTCGGCCATCTGCCCAAGCGTAACGAGGTCACCGAGATAGACGGCTTCCGCTTCCGCGTACTGAACGCCGATAGCCGCCGCGTGCACATGTTGCGCCTGACCCGCACCGAACGCGAAAGCCGCTAGGCTGGAGGCTGGAGGCTGGAGGCTGGAGGCTGGAGGCTGGAGGCTGGAGGCTGGACAGCGTTCGGCCCACCACTGATCCAGTCCAATCTTTTTTCAACCAACTCCAAACCCCGGCTTCAGCTGCTTTCATCGTCCAGCTTTCCAGCCTCCAGCGCTTTTAATCGTCTTTCAGCTTTTTGTCGCCTTTAAGGATTTTTCCGATGCAGTGGATCACCCGCTCCGGCTGGCCGGGCAACCTGCTGGCGCTCGCCGCAGGGGCTTTGACTACGTTGTCACTCGCACCTTTCGACATCTGGCCACTGGCCTTGCTGTCGATCGGGCTGATCTATTTCGGTCTACGCGAACTGGCTCCGAAGCAGGCGGCTGGCCGCGGCTGGTGCTACGGGTTCGGCCTGTTCGCCTCAGGCGTCAGCTGGGTCTACGTCAGCATCCACGACTTCGGTGCTGCGCCGCCATTGCTCGCTGGCGCGCTCACGCTGGGGTTCGTCGCAGGTTTGGCGTTGTTCTTCGCCCTGCTGGGGTGGATCTGGTCACGCTGGTTGAGACAGACAGCGTCGCCCCTGCTCAACGCGCTGGTATTCGCTGCGCTGTGGCTCGTGCTGGATGCCTTACGCGGATGGGTGTTGACCGGCTTTCCTTGGCTGTATGCCGGCTACAGCCAGCTCGACGGGCCACTGGCTGGGCTCGCTGCCCTTGGCGGCGTCTGGCTGCTGAGCTTTGCGGTTGCGCTGACCGCGACCCTGCTGGTCGAACTGCCACGATTGCTGGCGCATAAAGGCGCGCTGATCGGCGCGTTGGTTCTGCTGCTTGCCCTTTGGGGCGGCGCACTGGGCATCCGACAGCATGCCTGGACAACCGCTAAAGCGGAGCCGATCACGGTCGCCGCGATGCAGGGCAACGTGGCACAGAGCATCAAATGGGACCCGAAGAAGCTCGAGATGCAGCTGTTGCTCTACCGCGACATGACCTTTCGCAGCCGCCCCGTCGACCTCATCGTCTGGCCGGAAACTGCCGTACCGATCCTCAAGGAGCACGCCGAAGGCTATTTGACGATGATGAGCCGCTTCGCCGAGGAGCGACAGTCGGCGCTGATCACCGGAGTGCCGGTACGCCAACCCAACGCTGATGGCGAGCTACGTTATTACAACGGCCTGACCACCGCTGGAGATGCCCAGGGCACCTATCTCAAGCAGAAACTGGTGCCTTTTGGGGAATACGTGCCGTTGCAGGATCTGCTGCGCGGCCTGATCGCCTTCTTCGATCTGCCGATGTCCGACTTTGCCCGCGGTGAGCGGGGGCAGGCTCTGCTGCAGGCTAAGGGCTACCTGATAGCGCCCTTCATCTGCTACGAGGTGGTTTATCCAGAGTTCGCCGCCAGCCTTGCGGCGCAGAGCGACATTCTGCTCACGGTCAGCAACGACGCATGGTTCGGTCATTCCATCGGGCCGCTACAGCATCTGCAAATGGCCCAGATGCGCGCGCTGGAAGCGGGGCGCTGGATGATCCGCGCCACCAACAATGGCGTCACGGTGTTGATCGATCCATATGGTCGCATCGTCGAGCAGATCCCGGCGTTCGAAGAAGCCGTACTCTACGGCGAGGTCACGCCCATGCAGGGACTGACGCCATTCCTGCAGTGGCGCTCATGGCCGTTGATCATCGTTTGCGTGTTGCTGTTGAGCTGCGCGGTTCTCAGGCGAAAAAGCCGATAACAGCACTAGAGGCTGGACAGAGTCGTAGGGCGGGTGGAAACCCGCCAGATTACGAGCAACCAGCGCCTCGGTGGGCAGCACCCACTTTGCGGCCAGCGCGACCTCTTCGTCCGGCCTCCAGCCTCCAGCGCTTTTAATCGACATTTCCTTCGTAAAGAATCGGATACACCAGCATCCCCACCGCCTCATTGAGCAGCAAGCCGTTCTGCCAGACGGCTTTCGACTCGGGCAGCCAGCCGCCGAACGGGCGCCCGTTGGGTACGCCCAGAAAGCCCATAGGCGCGGCGATCACTTGCAGACCGTTCTGCTCGAAACACCAGCGCGACCGCGGCATGTGCGAGGCCGAAGTCACCAGCACGATCCGCTCGACCCCGGCGGTCTTGAGTATTTCGGCGCTGTACAGCGCGTTTTCCCAAGTGGTACGGCTGCGCTCTTCCAACCAGCGTGTCGGCGTGGCGAAGTCGCGCTGCAACGCCTCGGCTGCCAACAGGGCTTCGCTCGGTGGCTGACCATAGTGCAGCCCGCCGCTGGCAAGAATCGGCAGGCCAGAAGCCTTGGCCAGCCGCGATGCGTAACGCAGCCGCTCCAGGGCAATATGGCTGGGCTGATCAGATCCCCAGCCAGGGTCGGCCTGCTCACGCCCGGCACCGAGCACCACGATGGCCTGCGCTGTCCGGTCCAGATCGCGCCAATCTGCCCGATCCAATGCCGCCTCGCTTTCCAGCGCGCGCGCCGCCCACTCCACGGTAATCGGCAAGCTCATCAGCCACAGCCCGCCGAATCCCAGCACAAAGCAGAGCGCCGCCAACCGCGGCGAGCGTCGCCGCAGCCACCAGGCGGCGAGCAACAGCAGTAACAGGCCGCCCGGCGGTAGCAGCAATTGTTTGAAGAAATAGCGAATCGGCATGCCCAGCTCCAGCGTGTCGGGGCTGCCACTCTACCTGCCGAAACGCGTGTTGTCGGGGCGAATAGGTCAGTGTTTGGGATAGGTATGCAGACGTTGCCGGGCACGAAGCAATTGCGAACCACAGACTGAACACCCTACCGCGCCGGCGCCTTCGGGCCAGTTGACGCTAGCGCCGCAAAGCGCACAACTCATTGCCTGCTGGAGCGACAGAGGAGCCTGTTTGCTCCTTTTAACCGGGTGATGGCGCAATACATTGCGCAAGGCTGGCCGCGTCGCCTGACGCACCAGCTGCGCCTGCTCTTCCGCGGCCGCGTGCCAGCCCGAAAGCCATTGCGAATCCTGCTGCAAATAGGCGCGGATCAGATCGAACTCCGCAGGCGTCAACCCGGCGACTTCCAATTCGGTCGCCGCGCTATCGTTTGCGTCGGTTGCTCGTTCTGCTTCTTCCAGAGCCAACGTCAGCCGCTGCAGCACACGTCCGTACAGGTTGCCCTCATTCGCTTGGCGCTCTCTACCCATGGTTCACCTCTTTGTTCGTCCCACCCCCAGTACAAGCGTAGCTCAGACTTGAACACTCACGCCGCCCGCGACCAACGGGGCCGCGCAGCGCCGGTAAATCAGGTTTCCCTCGGTCGCGGGGGGTCATGTATGCTACGGCGCTTCCATGCTTTCGCATCCAGCCCGTTGCGCCGCCGTCTTTGCCAGGTTTCGACTTGGCATTACCGCAGCCCGTCGCTGCTCTGCGAACAGCCAGTCTCTTTTTCAATGCCAGTAGCCATGCACGAACAGTATCAGCCCCGTGAAATCGAAGCCGCCGCGCAATCCCACTGGGACTCGCAGAAATCCTTTGAAGTGAGCGAACAGCCAGGCAAAGACACCTTCTATTGCCTGTCGATGTTCCCCTACCCCAGCGGCAAGCTGCACATGGGCCACGTGCGCAACTACACCATTGGTGACGTGATCGCCCGCTACCAGCGCATGCAGGGCAAGAACGTGTTGCAGCCCATGGGCTGGGATGCATTCGGCATGCCGGCCGAGAACGCGGCGATGAAGAACAAGGTCGCGCCGGCCAAGTGGACCTACGAGAACATCGATTACATGCGCACCCAGCTGAAAAGCCTGGGCCTGGCGGTCGACTGGACGCGCGAAGTCACCACTTGCAAGCCCGACTACTACCGCTGGGAGCAGTGGCTGTTCACCCGTCTGTATGAAAAAGGCGTGATCTACCGCAAGAACGGCACCGTCAACTGGGACCCGGTCGATCAGACAGTACTGGCCAACGAACAGGTCATCGACGGCCGCGGCTGGCGTTCCGGCGCGCTGATCGAGAAGCGCGAAATCCCGATGTACTACTTCAAGATCACCGCCTACGCGGATGAGCTGCTGGAGAGCCTGGACGAGCTGGACGGCTGGCCGGAACAGGTCAAGACCATGCAGCGCAATTGGATCGGCAAGTCGCGCGGAATGGAGATCAGCTTCCCTTACGACGTCGCCAGTATCGGCAGCGAAGGCGTGATGAAGGTATTCACCACCCGTCCGGATACGCTGATGGGCGCCACCTATGTTGCGGTGGCAGCTGAGCATCCGCTGGCTACCCTCGCCGCCCAGAATGATCCCGAGCTGCAAGCCTTCATTGACGAATGCAAGCGCGGCGGCGTTGCCGAAGCCGACATCGCCACCCAGGAAAAGAAAGGCCTCGCCACGTCCTTTCGCGTGCAGCATCCATTGACCGGCGAACTGCTGCCGGTGTGGGTCGCCAACTACGTGTTGATGAATTACGGCGAAGGCGCGGTGATGGCCGTGCCGGCCCATGACGAGCGCGACTTCGCCTTCGCCACCAAATACGATCTATCGATCAAACCGGTCGTACGCACCAGTGCCGGTGACGAGACGCCTGCACCGTGGAGCGACGCCTATGGCGAACATGGCGAGCTGATCAATTCAGGCGTGTTCGATGGCTTGGACTTCGACGGCGCGTTCGACGCCATGGAAGTCGTCCTGCAGAAAAAAGGCCTCGGCCAGGCCCGCACCCAGTTCCGCCTGCGTGACTGGGGCATCAGCCGTCAGCGCTATTGGGGTTGTCCGATCCCGATCATCCATTGCGAAGCCTGCGGCGACGTGCCGGTGCCGGAAGACCAACTGCCGGTGGTGCTGCCCGAAGACGTGGTCCCGGATGGCGCCGGCTCGCCGCTGGCGCGCATGCCGGAATTCTATGATTGCAGCTGCCCCAGATGTGGCACCGCAGCCAAGCGTGAAACCGACACCATGGACACCTTCGTCGAGTCGTCCTGGTATTTTGCGCGTTACGCATCGCCCCATTACGACCAGGGCATGGTCGACCCCGCTGCGGCCAACCATTGGCTACCTGTGGACCAATACATCGGCGGTATCGAGCACGCCATCCTGCACCTGCTCTACGCGCGCTTCTTTCACAAGCTGATGCGCGACGAGGGGCTGGTAAGTTCCAACGAGCCGTTCAAGAACCTGCTCACCCAGGGCATGGTCATCGCCGACACCTACTACCGCACCCTGGAAAACGGTGGCAAGGACTGGTTCAACCCGGCCGACGTCATCGTCGAGCGCGACGCCAAGGCCAAGGTCATCGGTGCCAAGCTCGCCAGTGACGGGCTGCCGGTGGAAATCGGCGGCACCGAGAAGATGTCCAAATCGAAGAACAACGGTGTCGATCCGCAAGCGATGATTGACACCTACGGCGCCGATACCTGCCGCCTGTTCATGATGTTCGCCTCGCCGCCGGACATGAGCCTGGAGTGGTCCGATTCCGGCGTCGAGGGCGCGAGCCGCTTCCTGCGCCGCGTCTGGCGTTTGGCTCACGCCCATGTCAGCGCCGGTGCGGTCGGCAAGCTGGACGTCACCAGTCTCGATGACGAGCAGAAGGCCGTACGCCGCGCCATTCACCTGGCGATCAAGCAGGCGAGCCAGGATGTTGGTCAGCACCACAAATTCAACACCGCCATCGCCCAGGTCATGACTCTCATGAACGTGCTGGAGAAGGCCGCAACGATCAGCGAACACGATCGTGCATTGATGCAGGAAGGACTGGAGGCTGTCGCCCTTTTGCTGGCGCCGATCACGCCGCACATCTGCCATGAGCTCTGGCGCAACCTGGGCCATGCCGGCGCGGTCATCGACGCACGCTGGCCGATGGTCGACGAGACGGCGCTGGTGCAAGACAACCTGACCCTGGTGGTGCAGGTGAACGGCAAACTGCGCGGGCAAATCGAGGTTCCAGCCAGCGCCTCGCGGGAAGAGGTCGAGGCTAGCGCGCGAGCCAACGAAAACGTAGTGCGCTTCACCGAGGGCCTGACGATTCGCAAGGTCATCGTAGTGCCGGGCAAACTGGTCAATATCGTCGCTAACTGATTTCGCCTGGCGCGCTGCGCCAAGGCTGGCAAGGGGATAACAAGATGATCAAACGCAATCTCATGGTGGCTGGCCTGGCCCTGCTGTTGAGTGCCTGTGGCTTCCAGCTACGCGGAACCGGCGACACCAGCTTCGCCCTCGAGGAGCTCAATCTGCAGGCACGCAACAGCTATGGAGAAACCGCCAAACAGCTCGAGGAGCTGCTCAAGGATAACGGCGTACGCGTCTACCCTGGTGCTCGTTACACCCTGGATTTGGTCCGCGAACAGAGTCGTCAGCGCACGGCCAGTTACACCAGCTCGGCGCGCAGTGCCGAATACGAACTGACCAGTATTCTCGATTATGAATTCCGCGGCCCGCAGAATACCGTTCTGCTGCAAGACAGCGTCGAAGTACAGAAGGTTTACGTACACGACAGCAGCAACCTGATCGGCTCCGACCAGGAAGCCAATCAGCTGCGCCAGGAGATGCGCCGTGAGCTCTTGCAACAGTTGAGCATGCGCATCCGCGGCATTACGCCTGCGCAGCTCGACCAGTTGCAGCAGACAGCCGAGGCGAAAAAACGCGCCGAAGCCGAGGCCATCGAAGCGCAGATACGCGAGCAGAGCTCGCAACCGCAGCAATCCCCAGTCGAACTGCCGATTCAGTGACGAACCGGGAGCTACCTTTGGTGGCTCTCGGTCTTCCGATGCCATGAAGCTCTCCCCTGCCCAACTCGCCAAGCATCTGCAAGGCTCGCTCGCGCCGGTCTATGTGGTCAGCGGTGACGAGCATTTGCTTTGCCAGGAAGCCTGCGATGCTATTCGCAGCGCCTGCCGGCAGCAGGACTTCAGCGAGCGCCAAGTGCTCAACGTCGAGGCCAGCTTCGATTGGGGACAACTCATCGAGGCCGGCTCCAGCCTTTCGCTATTTGCAGAGAAGCGCCTGCTGGAGCTGCGCATCCCTAATGGCAAGCCCGGCGACAAGGGTGCTTCGGCAATCATCAATTACCTCGCGCGGCCTGCCGAAGATACCGTGCTGCTGATCAGCCTGCCCAAGCTCGACGGCAACACGCAGAAGACCAAATGGGCCAAGGCGCTGATCGACGGCAAGCAGGTACAGTTCCTGCAGATCTGGCCGGTGGATGCCCAGCAGCTCCCGCAGTGGATTCGCCAACGTCTGTCCCAGGCCGGACTGGCCGCCGACCAGGAAGCCGTGGAGCTCATTGCCGCGCGCGTCGAGGGCAATCTGCTGGCCGCAGCGCAGGAAATCGAAAAACTCAAACTCCTTGCCGAAGGTGGCCAGGTGACTGCCGAGACCGTGCAGGCCGCCGTCGCCGATAGCGCCCGCTACGATGTCTTCGGCCTGATCGATGCCGCATTGCTGGGCCAACCCGAGCACATTCTGAGGATGCTCACCGGCTTGCGCGGCGAAGGTATCGAAGCGCCTGTGATTCTCTGGGCCGTGGCCCGGGAGGTCCGCCAACTGGCCAACATCGCCCAGCAGTACAGCCAGGGCATCCCGCTCGACCGCGCCTTCAGCCAGGCCCGCCCGCCCGTTTGGGACAAGCGCAAGCCGCTGGTCAGTAAGGCGTTACAGCGACACGACTCGGCAGGCTGGCAGCGCCTGCTGATGGATGCGCAACGCATCGACGAGCAGATCAAGGGGCAGGCCGAGGGTGATCCCTGGATCGGCTTGACCAAGCTCTGCCTGCAGCTGAGCGGTCAGCGCATCGGTATTTAATTACGTTGCGAGCGACAAGCGAATCTGCCCCGGAACTAATGTCGTCATGAGTCTGCTGGACATTTTTTGAGCAGCGCCTATGATGCGCCGTGCTGATCCATAGGCATGAGGGCGACAACCATGGCAAAGAATCGTAAGCGGCCGAACAAGGCCAAATCGCTGGTGGCACAACCTCTGTTCCGTAGCCGCCAGGAACAACCACAAAAAGGCAAAGGCAGCTACCGCCGCGGAGCCTCCCAGTCCACCAACTGGGAGGCTTCGGTCCTTCTGGCGGCTTAAAAAGCCAAGCAATTCAAAGCGTGTTAAGGTCACGTGCCGATGACTTGCCGAGTGTGGTGCATGCTTTACACCTTCGTTCCCGTACTGCTGCTGCGTACCTTGATTGCCGGATCAGCCCTGAGCATCATGGTTGCTTGCGCCGCCGAACGTCCAACCCAAACCACACCGAACCTGCCGCAGCAACAGGCAGCGTCGACCGGCACCGCGCTCGCTATATCCAACGAGCCGGACATTGCGGTTCCGCAGCAGAGCTTTGACGAATGGCGCGACAGTTTCAGGCTCGAAGCGCTGCAGGCTGGCATATCGGCGGAGTTGTTCGACCGCGCGCTTGCCGGCGTCACTCCTGACCCAAGCATCATTGCCGCCGATCGAAGCCAGCCGGAGTTCACTCGGCCCGTCTGGCAGTACCTGGACGGCGCTCTCTCGGAGCAGCGGGTAAATGGCGGGAAACAATTGCTGAATCAACACGCTGCGACACTGGACGGGGTGGAAACGCACTACGGCGTCGACCGCAATACGCTGGTAGCGATCTGGGGACTAGAGAGCAGCTTCGGGCAGATAATGGGCGACAAGTCAGTAATTCGCTCACTGGCCACACTGGCTCACGAAGGCCGGCGCCCGGGCTTCGCCAAAAGTCAGTTGTTGGCAGCATTGGAAATTCTTGAGCACGGCGACATCGTAGCCGATCAGCTGCGTGGGTCCTGGGCCGGCGCTATGGGCCAGACCCAGTTCATCCCAACCACCTATAACACCCATGCGGTGGATTTCGACGGTGACGGCCGCCGGGACATCTGGAACAGCTCAGCCGATGCCCTGGCGTCAGCTGCCCATTACTTGCACGCGTCCGGCTGGAAAGCCGGGCAGCCGTGGGGCTTCGAGGTCACGCTGCCAGCAGAATTCGATTACGCCCTGGCTGATAGCAGCATACGCAAGCCGTTGGCCGAGTGGCGCCGTCTCGGCCTGAGCGGGCTGCCAGCGGACTCTGACGAGGCGAATGCCAGCCTGCTGTTGCCCGCCGGTTATCGCGGTCCTGCATTCCTGGTCCTCGACAACTTCCGCGCAATTCTGCGTTACAACAATTCATCGTCCTATGCGCTGGCTATCGGTCTGTTATCCGAACGCTTCGACGGCGCCGGCAAGATCCAGGCAAGCTGGCCCCAGGGTGAGCAGCCCTTGAGCCGTTCCGAGCGTCTCGAACTGCAGGAGCGGCTATCGAACCAGGGCTTTGATCCAGGCGCTGCAGACGGCATCATCGGCGCCAACACTCGCAGCGCTATCCGCAGCTTCCAGCAACAGTTGGGCTGGCCTGCAGATGGTCATCCGACGCAGGAATTGCTGGGCCGGCTGCGGGCGGAGCCTTAGCGAGTATGGCCGAACCATTCGGCCATGCTCTGCCCGTCCCTTCTCTGCAGGCAGGTCACGTAGCTTCGGCAGCCCATATCGGCAGTACCGCCGCCTATTAATACATGTGAAGCGCTGGCCGGCAGGTCAGCTACGGGGGCATCGACCAGCCCATTGCCGGGTGGCGGGTGCGCCGCGCTCACTGTAGGTGCTGTTCCTGAAGCAGTTCGCCAGCCAGTTGCAAGAATGAACCCGCGTACGCTCGGCGGCTGGCCGCCGACCTGGACCGCACGAAGCTAGACGGACTGAACGGTCACAGTGCCTGTGATAAACTGCGTGGCGGCCAAGAGCCGCCTCGTCCACGGAGCCTCTAGCGGAGCCCAGATTGCCGATGTCCGATACCTCCCAGCCCAAAACCGTTGCCAGCGGCGAAAAATTCCGCACCATTCAGGGCATCACCGCGATCAAGGACGGGCAGAAGCGCCGCGCCTCAAGCGAACCCCAGGTGTTCGAACCCAAGCCCAAGTGGCTGCGGGTCAAGGCACCCAGCGGCAGCCGCTTCGAAGCGGTCAAGCGCAATGTCGGCGAACACCGCCTGAGCACCGTATGCCAGGAATCCCACTGCCCGAATATAGGCGAATGCTGGTCCAACGGTACCGCCACTATCATGTTGATGGGCTCGGTGTGTACCCGCGCGTGCCGCTTCTGCGCGGTGGATACAGGCAATCCCAACGGCTGGCTGGATCAGGAGGAGCCACAGAACACCGCCAAGTCGGTGGAGCTGATGGCGCTGCGCTATATCGTGCTGACCTCGGTGGACCGCGATGATCTGGAAGACGGCGGTGCCGCACACTACGCCGCCTGTGTGCGCGCCATCAAGGAGCGCACCCCGCAGGTGGTAGTCGAGGCCCTGACGCCGGACTTCGACGGCGACCTGCAAGCCATCGAACGCGTAGCGGACTCTGGCCTGGAAGTATTCGCGCAGAACGTCGAGACGGTCAAACGCCTGACCCATGAAGTGCGCGACCCCCGCGCCGGCTACGAGAAGACCCTGCGCGTGTTGGAACACGCCAAGCGCCATCGTCCAGAGATGCTCACCAAGACCAGCCTGATGCTGGGCCTGGGCGAAAGCGACGAGGAAGTGCTGCAGACCATGGATGACCTGCGCGCCATCGGCGTGGACATCCTCACCCTCGGCCAGTATTTGCAGCCGACCCGCCACCATCTGCCGGTCAAACGCTGGGTCAGCCCGGAGGAATTCAATCGTTTTCGCGATATCGGTTTAGGGAAGGGCTTTATGGAAGTCGCTGCCGGCCCGCTGGTGCGCTCCAGCTACCGAGCCGACCGGGTGTTCGAGAAGAACAACCTGGGCTTGTCCGCCCCGGTGCCGGTGCCGGGCCAGCCGTTCGACAGCAGCCTGATCCCGGCGCTCAATCTGACCTAATCTGGCGGAACAACGCCTGCCCTAGGCTTCACCTGGGAGCAGGCGTTTTATATCCGCCATGCCCCACGCCCACACTGGATAAGCAAGCGCCCGGCTTAGCCGTCTATTGCGCCCGTTAGCGCCTGCTGCTGCGCGTAGCCGAGGTGGTTGACCAGCTGTTCACGCAGGCGGGCACTGACCTCGGAGAACGTCATCGGCCCAGCGACCAAATCGGCCATCTGGGTCATGGTCATGCCGGCGTAGCCACAAGGATTGATCCGTCGAAACGGCTCTAGATCCATATCCACGTTAAGCGCCAATCCGTGGAAAGAGCGGCCATTACGAATACGCAGGCCAAGCGATGCGATTTTCGCGCCGTCGACATAAACCCCCGGCGCGTCAGGCTTGGCCAATGCCTGCACATCGTAGCTGGCAAGCAGATCGATCAAGCTCTGTTCGATACGGCTGACCAACTCGCGCACTCCGATGCCCAGCCGCCGAACGTCCAGCATCAGATAACACACCAACTGCCCGGGACCATGGTAGGTAACCTGTCCGCCGCGATCGGCCTGCACCACCGGAATATCGCCAGGTAATAACAGATGCTCGGCCTTGCCCGCCTGTCCCTGAGTAAACACCGGTAGATGCTGCAGCAACCAGATTTCATCATCAGTAGCCGGGCCGCGGCCATTGGTGAAGCGCTGCATGGCCTGCCAGACGGGCTGGTATTCGACCAATCCGAGCTCCCGTACGCCGAGCATAACCGCACTCATCGATGCATACCCAAGACGCACGAATTGTATACATGCCGCAATGTGATCGCGCGAAACTCAAATAAGGAAGCACTCATCAGAGCACCATATGCACGCGCCCAGTAGCCCGTAGATCGACGTGAATCGCCTGCAGCTGCTCGACGCTGGTAGCCGTGATCAGCACCTGCACGGAAAGGAAACGACCGTTGCGACTATCGCGAGTTACCAGCGTTGTTTCGTCAAAATCCGGCGCATATCGACGCATCACTTCTACGACCGCCTCGCTGAAGCCCTCACCAGCGTCACCAATCACCTTGATTGGATAGCGCTCGCAGGGAAACTCTATTTTGGGCGGTTGTGTTTCGCTTTTACTTTCGGTCATGGGGAACGGACTCGTGATCCGCAAGCGCGCCCGGCCGGATAGCCAGGGCGCACGCAAGAAGTTATTAGTTGAACAGATTGAAGAAGAACAGCTGAATGCTATCCCAAAAGCGCCGGAACAGCCCACCTTCTTCCACGGCTTGCAGGGCAATCAGATCAGTGCTCTGCAGCACCTGACCATCGAGGCTGACCTCGACCTTGCCAATCACATCGCCCTGCTGGATCGGTGCTATCAGCTCAGGATTGAACGTCATGCCCGCCTGGAGCTTGTCCATCTGCTCGCGCGGCAAGGTCATGGTCAGGTCGTTCGCAAGCCCGGCGCTGACTTGATTCTGCTGGCCTTTCCAGACTCGGGAGGTCGCCAGTTCGATGCCCTTCTGGTAGAAGGTGCGCGTCTCGAAGAAGCGGAAGCCGTAGGTCAGCAGTTTCTGCGTCTCGGCCGCGCGCGCCTGCTCGCTATTGGTACCGAACACGACGCTGATCAGCCGCATGCCGTCGCGCACTGCCGATGCCACCAGGCAATAGCCAGCTTCTTCCGTATGGCCGGTTTTCAGACCATCGACGGTCTTGTCACGCCACAAAAGCAGGTTGCGGTTCGGCTGCTTGATGTTGTTCCAGAAGAACTCTTTTTGCGCGTAGATGCCATAGTGCGCCGGATCCTCATGGATAATCGCGCGGGCCAGCTTGGCCATGTCGGCTGCAGAGGAGTAATGCTCCGGGTGCGGAAGTCCCGTGGAGTTCATGAAGTGGGAGTTGGTCATACCCAGCCGCTGAGCAGTGCTGTTCATCAGGTCGGCGAAGGCTTCCTCGCTGCCGGCAATATGCTCGGCCATGGCCACACTGGCGTCATTGCCGGACTGAATGATGATGCCGTGCAGCAGATCCTCGACGGAAACCTGAGTGTTGACCTGAATGAACATCCGCGAACCGCCTGTACGCCAGGCCTTTTCGCTGACGGTAACCATGTCGCTCTCAGAGATCTGACCTTTTTTGATCTCCAGCGTGGCGATATAGGCGGTCATTAGTTTAGTCAGACTGGCCGGTGGCAGGCGCTCATCGCCCTCGTTCTCGACCAGCACCTTGCCGCTAGCGGCGTCCATCAGAACGTATGATTTCGCCGCCAACTGCGGCGCTGACGGGATGATCGGCTCGGCCCAGGTTACCGGCGCTACCGCCAGCAAAGTGAGAAGAAACAGGCGGTGCACGAAGGTGGTGATAGTCATTGCTCTCTCAGAAATTGGTGTGGGCAAAACAGTTCTTGTGAATCAGCTCATCCCGAGCATGGCGCGACATCAATCGGCACGCACCCGCCGAGGATTTCCCAGATTGGCGAGCCGCACGCTTTGTTCAAGTTGCGCTGCCTCATCCAGGGAGTCGATCGGCCCAAGGCGGACCCGGTGCAGAATCTGTTCCTGATGAACCACTGAACTGACGAATACCGGCGCAGCAGTCAAATTGCTGAGCTTGTCACGCAGCAGCTGGGCGGCGTCCGGATTGGCGAACGCACCGACTTGCAGGAACACTCCGGCAGCGGCAACCCTATCGGCGCCGCTGACCTGGACCGGCACCGTCGCCCCCGCATGCTGTGCTGGCGGCGGCGTGTATTGCTCGACGGGCTGTGAAAGCAAGGTGCCAGCGGGCTTGCTGGCAACTTTCTGCGGTTGGGCCAAAACCATTGGTGCCGGACGGCCTCGTTCGGCCCACCACTGTTCGGGATCGATACCCTCGACCTTGACCCGGGCAGTTCCCGTCTCGGCGTACCCCAGTTTTTTTGCCGCAGCGAATGACAGGTCGATAATCCGATCCGAGTAGAACGGGCCGCGATCATTGACCCGCAGCACGACCGCCTTGCCATTGTCGAGATTGGTCACTCGAACATAGCTGGGCAGCGGCAGTGTCTTGTGCGCTGCGCTCATACCGTACAGATCGTATTTCTCGCCGTTAGCGGTAGGCTGGCCATGAAACTTGGTGCCGTACCAGGAGGCAGTGCCTGTCGCTTGGTAGTTGCGTCCGTCGCCGATCGGATAGTAGGTCTTGCCCAGTACCGTATAGGGGTTGGCCTTGAACGGGCCGGTATGCGGGGTCGGCGTCGCGTCAGGGATGCGCGAGACGTCGACGTCCCACCAGGGCGCACCATCCTTGTGCGGGCGGGAGTAGCCATCGGGGCCGCTGATGCCACCGCTTTCAGCAGGCGCAGGCGATTGCGGAGTCGGTGACGAAGAGCAACCTGCGATCAACGCAACGGCGGCTGCCATTGCAAGCAAACGGACCATCATTTTGCGCCCCGTGCTTCGGCAAGCTGCGCGGCAAGCTGGTGTACGGCCATGGCGTACATCACGCTGCGGTTGTAACGCGTAATGACATAGAAATTAGGCAGCCCCACCCAGTATTCATCACCTTCGGCACCGTCCAGGCGGAAGGCTGTCACCGCAGTGTCATCCGCGATTTCCGCCTCTGTCTGCCAGCCCAGCTCACGCAACTGCGCGGCATTCTTGACCGGCTCCAGGCCCTCGGTAAGGCCTTGTTCATGCTGCTCACCCTTGACCGTGGCCCGTGCGACGACCGGCTCGCCGGCTACCCAGCCATGTTGCTTGAAATAATTAGCGGCACTGCCAATGGCATCGACTGGGTTCTTCCAAATGTCGATATGACCGTCGTTGTCGAAATCAACCGCGTAGGCGCGGAAACTGCTCGGCATGAACTGCGGGAGGCCCATGGCTCCGGCGTAAGAACCGGTAAGTTTCAGCGGGTCGACCTGCTCTTCGCGGGCCAGCAGCAGGAACTCCTTGAGCTGCTGGCGGAAGAACGGCTGGCGCGGTGGATAATCAAAACCCAACGTCGACAGCGCATCGATGACCCGGTAGCTGCCGGTATTGCGCCCGTAAAAGGTCTCGACACCAATGATCGCAACGACCACCTCGGCCGGCACGCCATACTCTTTCTCGGCGCGCGCCAGCGCAGCCTCGTTCTCGCGCCAGAAATCGACGCCCTGCGCTACTCGCGAGTCGGTGATGAAGATCGGCCGATATTCCTTCCACGGTTTGACGCGCTCTGCAGGTCGCGAGATTGCTTCGAGGATCACCTGCTTGCGCTCTGCCTGAGCCAGCAGCTCGACCAACTGCTCACTGGCAAACCCGTAATCCTGAGTCATCTCGCGAACGAACTCAGCCACCTTTTCGCCCTGGTAATCGGCAGCGAGAGCCGCCTGAGTACCGATGAATGCACCGAACAGACCCGCTCCGCAGAACGCTCGCGCCAACCAGCTATGCCGTAATGGGTTCAAGAAATTCACTCTGTAATCAAACCTGTGCGATCCACTTACGATGGGTGTGGATCGACATCAAAACCCCGAACCCTGATAGCAGGGTCACCAATGAAGTTCCACCAAAACTGATAAAGGGTAACGGTACCCCCACTACCGGCAGCAACCCACTGACCATGCCGATGTTGATGAAAACATAAACGAAGAACGTCATAGTAAGCGCGCCGGCGAGCAGCTTGCCAAATAAGGTCTGTGCTTGAACCGTAATCGCCAGACCACGCGCGATCAACAGCAGATAAATCAGCAACAGCAAACAGACGCCGACCAGGCCGAACTCCTCGGCCAAGACCGCAATGATAAAGTCCGTATGGCTTTCGGGCAAAAAATCCAGGTGCGACTGAGTGCCGAGCAACCAGCCCTTGCCGAACACCCCGCCCGAGCCGATCGCAGCTTTGGACTGGATGATGTTCCAACCAGTGCCCAGCGGATCGCTTTCGGGATCGAGAAATGTGTGCACGCGCTGTTTCTGATAGTTGTGCAGGACGAAATACCACATGGCTACAGCGATAGGTACGAGCGCAGCAATCGCACCCAGAATCCAGCGCCAGCGCAGACCCGCAATGAAAAGCACGAAGGCACCGGAAACCAGTACCAGGAGGGAGGTGCCCAAATCCGGCTGTTTTAGAATCAGCACGAAGGGCACCACGATCAGGCCCAGGCTGACCATGGTGTGCTTGATACCCGGCGGCAACGCACGAGCGGACAGGTACCAGGCGACGGTCATCGGCATGATGATCTTCATGAACTCCGACGGCTGAAAGCGGATTATCCCAGGGATGCTGATCCAGCGGGTCGCGCCCATCGCGGTGTAACCAACGAAATCCACGGCGATCAGTAGCGCCACGACGGCCAGGTAGCCGAGCGGAACCCAGCGCGCCATGAATCGCGGTTCAAGCTGCGCGATGACCAACATCGCGCCCAGGCCGATCCCGTACGAGGTCGCCTGTTTGATCAGCAAGTCCCAGTTCTTGCCCCCGGCCGAATAGAGAACGAACAAACTGCCTGCCGCCAGCAAAAGCAAAAGCAGAAGCAGCACACCGTCGATATGCATGCGCTGCAGCAGCGTTGCGCGGCGGCGCATCACATCGGTAGTAGAAAGCGTGCGATCGAATGTCCCGCTCATGGCTTGCGCACCTCCGCTGCTAGCGGCGGCGCATATTCGGCTTTCAGCTCGCCTTGCTCGTTCAACAACCAGGCATCCATGATTTGCTTGGCAACTGGGGCCGCGACACCGGAGCCGGATTCGCCATTCTCGACCATCACCGCCACTGCGATCTGTGGGTCATGCACCGGCGCGAAGGCAATGAACAATGCGTGATCGCGATGTCGTTCGGCAAGTTTGTCACTGTCATAACGCTCGCCCTGCTTGATGGCCACGACCTGTGCGGTGCCGCTCTTGCCGGCAATGCGATAGCTTGCCGCATCGCCAATCTTCTTCGCAGTGCCGCGAGGCCCGTGCACGACCTGCTCCATGCCGTTGATGGCGGCATCCCAGTAACGAGGATCGCGCAGCTGGATATCCGGCATCGGCTCCGGATCGACCGGTGAAACGCCGTCGATACTGCGCGCCAGGTGCGGTCGAATCCATTCGCCATGATTCGCCATCAGCGCCGTCGCCTGGGCCAGCTGGAGCGGGGTAGCCTGCATGTAACCCTGCCCGATACCCAAAATGACCGTCTCACCCGGATACCAGGGCTGGCGGTAACGTGCACGTTTCCACTCCCGGGATGGCATCAGACCGGCGGTTTCCTCGAACATATCCAGCGACACACGCTGACCGATACCGAAGCGCGTCATGTAATCGTGCATCCGATCGATACCCATCTTGTGGGCCAGATCGTAAAAATAGGTGTCGTTGGAGCGCATGATCGCCTTCTCCAGATCTACCCAGCCGTCGCCACCCCGGTTCCAGTTGCGGTATTTGTGTTTCACGTTCGGCAACTGGAAGAATCCAGGATCGAACACCTTGCTCTCTTCGGTGACGACACCGGCATCGAGACCGGCCACCGCCATCATCGGCTTGATGGTCGACCCTGGCGGGTACAAGCCGCGCAGAACGCGGTTGAACAGCGGCTGGTCGATCGAGTCTCGCAGCTCACCATAAGCCTTGAAGCTGATACCGGTGACAAACGAATTGGGATCGAAACTCGGCTGACTGACCATTGCCAGCACCTCACCGGTCGCTGGCTGTAACGCGACGACAGCGCCGCGCCGGCCTGCCAGTGCTGCTTCGGCCGCTTTCTGCAGCTCCAGATCAAGGGTCAGGGTGATGTCCTTTCCCGGTATCGGATCGGTGCGTTTGAGCACTCGCAACACCCGGCCCCGAGCATTGGTCTCGACTTCTTCGTATCCCACCTGCCCGTGCAGCACGTCTTCGTAGAATCGCTCGATGCCGGTCTTGCCGATGTGGTGCGTGCCGCTGTAATTAACCGGGTCGAGCTGTTTGAGTTCCGCCTCATTAATCCGGCCGACATAGCCGACCGAATGCGCGAAATGCTCGCCCTGAGGGTAATGCCGGACCAACTGCGCCGCGACCTCTACACCAGGCAGGCGGAACTGATCCACGGCGATGCGAGCGATCTGATCCTCGGATAGCTCGTACATGATCGGCACCGGCTCGAACGGCCGCCGCCCCTGCAGTACGCGCTTCTCGAACAGCTCGCGCTCCTCGGCCGACAAATCCAGCACCTCGACCACCGTATCAAGCGTCTTGCGCCAATCCTCGGCGCGTTCGCGTGTGACGGTGAGACTGAAGCTCGGGCGATTGTCGGCGATGATCTTGCCGGTGCGATCGAAGATAAGCCCCCGATTGGGCGGAATGGGCTGGACGTGGACGCGGTTGTTCTCGGAGAGCGTCGAGTGGTGTTCGTACTGCACGACCTGAAGGTAGTAAAGGCGCGCAATCAGTACCCCGATCAGCAGCAACACCAAGGCGCCGCCCACCAGCACGCGCTGACGCACCAGGCGGGCATCCTTTTCATGGTCCTTGAGGGGAATCGGCTGGGACATCTTGGGCTTTGGCTGTACTACTTGTGATAAGGGTGACCCGACAGCAACGTCCAGGCGCGATAGATCTGCTCGCCGATGAGAATGCGCACCAGCGGATGCGGCAGCGTCAGCGGCGACAGCGACCAGCGCTGCTCGCTACGCGCACAGACCTCCGGTGCCAGTCCTTCGGGACCGCCAACCATCAGGTTGATGTTACGCGCATCGAGCCGCCAACGTTCCAGCTCGACGGCCAACTGCTCGGTGCTCCACGGCCGCCCCGCCACTTCCAGCGTGACGATGCGCTCGCCGGGCTGCACCTTGGCCAGCATGGCCTCGCCTTCCTGGCGAATCAATCGCGCCACGTCGGCATTCTTGCCGCGAGTGTTGAGCGATATTTCGTGCAGCTCCAAGGGCAGCTCGGACGGCAGACGCTTGGCATATTCGTGCCAACCATCCTCGACCCAGAGTGGCATCTTCGAACCCACTGCAATCAGCTTGATCCGCACGGATCGACCTTATTCCTGCTCGCCAGCGTGCTGTGCACGGCTCTGCTCGGCGCCCTGCCAGAGACGCTCGAGGTCATAGAACTGGCGCGTCGGGACCTGCATCACATGCACCACTACATCGCCCAAATCGAGCAACGCCCACTCGCCGCCGTCCAGGCCTTCGCTGCCCAGCGGACGGACGCCTTGCTCCTTGACCTTTTCGAGTACGTTATCGGCCAGCGACTTCACGTGACGGCTGGAGGTGCCGCTGGCGATCACCATGAAATCGGTGACGCTGGTCTTGCCGCGCACATCGATGGTGGTGATGTCGGCGCCTTTCAGATCTTCCAGGGCGCTGATGGCCAGCTGGACTAAAGAATCATTTTGCATAGCTTGAAACAACCTCAGTTCGACGCCCGGTAGAGTCCGTGCGCGTTGATATAAGCCAGTACGGCGTCGGGCACCAGGAAACGGACCGACCGGCCGCTGGCCAGAAATTGACGAATTCGGGTTGCAGACACCCCGAGAGGAGCCTGCCAGACGAAGGCGATTTGCCCACCACTGCCGGCAAGAGCCTGCGGGTCGTGCGCGCTGCGTGCCGCCAGCAAGTCCCGCAGCGCTTCCGGCGCCTCGCTATCGGCATCCGGTCGCTGCATGACGAGGATATGGCAATAATCGAGCAGCTCGTCCCAACGATGCCAACTGGGCAGCCCGCAGAAGGCGTCCCAGCCTACTATCAGGAAAACCTGATCATCGCCGGCCAGCTCGCTACGCAGCGATTCCAGGGTGTCGATGGTGTATGACGGTTTGTCGCGCTCCAGCTCGCGGGCATCGACCGCCAACGACGGCAGGTCCTGCACCGCCAACCGGACCATCGCCAAGCGGTCCTGTGCGGAGCTGTTGGGCGTCTCACGGTGTGGCGGGCGGAAATTGGGGACCAGGCGAACCTCACCGAGCCCAACCATCTCCGCCACTTCCAGCGCGCCTCGCAGATGGCCGATATGCACCGGATCGAAGGTGCCGCCGAGAACGCCGATGCGTCTTGGAGTACGAGTCGAACTCATCAAGTACGCACGTGGCCGTCGCCGAAGACCACGTACTTCTCGCTGGTCAGACCTTCCAGGCCAACCGGTCCGCGTGCATGCAGCTTGTCGGTGGAAATGCCGATCTCCGCGCCCAGGCCGTACTCGAATCCATCGGCGAAACGGGTGGAAGCGTTGACCATCACCGACGCGGAGTCGACCTCGGTGATAAAGCGACGGGCATCGGTGAAATTCTCGGTAACGATCGCATCGGTGTGCTGCGAGCCGTAGCGGTTGATGTGCTCTATGGCCGCGTCCAGCGAGTCGACTATGCGAATCGACAAAATCGGCGCGTTGTATTCGGTCGCCCAATCCTCTTCGCTGGCTGCCAACACCTCATTACCCAGCAGCTCACGGGTGCGCAGACAACCGCGTAATTCGACGCCTTTGTCGCGATAGATGGCAGTCAGCGGTGGCAGTACGCGCCCAGCGATGGCGGCATGCACCAGCAGCGTTTCCATCGTATTGCACGGCGCATAGCGTTGGGTCTTGGCGTTGTCGGCGACACGGATGGCCTTGTCGATATCCGCCGCTTGGTCGATGAACACATGGCAGATGCCGTCCAGATGCTTGATCACAGGCACCTTTGCGTCGCGACTGATGCGCTCGATCAGGCCCTTGCCACCGCGCGGCACGATCACATCGACGAACTCCGGCATGCTGATCAGCGCGCCGACCGCGGCACGGTCTGTGGTTTCCACGACTTGCACCGCAGCGGCCGGCAGTCCGGCCTCCGCCAGTCCCAGTTGGATGCAGCGGGCAATCGCCTGGTTCGAGTGGATCGCTTCGGAGCCGCCGCGCAGGATGGTGGCATTACCGGATTTGAGGCAAAGGGCGGCAGCGTCGATGGTCACGTTGGGTCGCGACTCGTAAATAATGCCGACTACGCCGAGCGGTACGCGCATCTTGCCGACCTGGATACCCGACGGCAGGTAACGCATGTTGCGAATCTCGCCGATGGGATCGGGCAGGGTCGCGACCTGTCGCAGCCCTTCTATCATGTCGTCGATGCGCGCCGGGGTCAGCGCCAGGCGGTCGAGCATGGCCTCGTCCAGACCACTCGCACGCCCTGCCGCAAGGTCCTGCTGGTTGGCATCGGCCAGATCGCTACGCGCTGCGTCGAGCGCTGCCGCAGCAGCCTGCAGCGCTCGATTCTTCTGTGCGGTGGTGGCACGCGCGAGCACGCGCGACGCCTCGCGCGCGGCGCGACCGAGGCGGGTCATGTAATCGAGAACGGACTCGGTCATGGGCTGGCTGGCCTGGCTGAAGGGAAAGCGGCTGATTATAGCCACCCACAAGCCTCGCGCACAGCGGCACCGGGCGAATGGCTGAAAAGCGCATCGGCTGCGGATGCGCAGCGATCGTCGTGCGACGAAGCGCTCAGCCGATCGCCCAGGCTATCGATCAACATTCTGTCGCAAATGCTTCCAGCGTTATTATCGCGGCCATTGAAACCGGCGCGCTTGTCGCCGAGTCGAAAGCCGTCTCGATTCAAGGAAAGCACCATGCCCGAATGGCTCGTCGCGCTCACCAGCTGGCTCGCTGAAAACCCGCGGTGGCTGGGCCTGAGCCTGTTTCTGGTGGCCTGCCTGGAATGTCTGGCCGTGATCGGATTGCTGATGCCCGGTACCGTGCTGGTGTTCGCGATCGCCGTGCTCGCCGGCAGTGGCGTCTTGAGCCTCGGCGAGACGCTGCTGCTCGGCTACCTCGGAGGCCTGCTCGGCGATCTGTTGTCCTACGGGCTGGGGCGACGCTATCACCAGAACATTCGCAGCATGCGCGGCTTGCGCGATCATCCCGAATGGCTGACTCGGGCTGAGCTGTACGTCGATCGTTACGGCATCGCGAGCCTGCTTGTGGGCCGCTTCATCGGCCCTTTGCGACCCATGCTGCCGCTTACCGCTGGCATGCTCGACATGCCGTTCGGGCGTTTTCTGTTGGTCAGTCTGGTGGCTGCAGCTGGCTGGTCGATGGCCTACCTGCTGCCGGGCTGGACCGCAGGCGCCGCCGTGCGGCTGCCGCTACCGGAGGGCTTCTGGGGTGAGGCGGGAATCGTTCTTGTCGCATTGTTGCTGCTCGTCGGTGGCGTCGTGCATTGCAGCCTGCGCCAGCTGCGTTGGGTCACGCCGCTGGCGGCAGGCCTCAGCGCGGCCATTCTGCTTGGCCTGTTCTTCGGCTGGCCTTATCTGGTGGAGTTCGACGAAGGGCTGATGAAAGTGGTCCAAGGCGAGCGCAGCCCGATCTTCGACCACTTCATGGTCGTGGTGACGCGTACCGGAGATTTCCATACGCAGCTGTGGGCCGCAGTCCTGTTGAGCCTGTTGCTGATTGTCCTGAAGCAGATGCGCGCGGCAGTCTTCGCCATTCTCACGCTGCTGGGTACGGCGCTGGCCAATGGCGCGCTGAAAGCGACGTTTGGACGAATCCGGCCGGAGATTCTTCTCGAACCCTTGCACAGCTTCAGCTTCCCCAGCGGCCATAGCTCGGCGGCGTTCGCCTTCTTCCTCACCCTCGGGGTCCTCGCTGGACGAGGACAGCCGCCGCGCCTGCGCCTGGCCTGGGTGCTGCTGGCAGGACTGCCGGCGACTGCCATTGCGCTGTCGCGGGTCTATCTCGGAGTGCACTGGCCCACCGATGTGATCGCCGGCGCAGTGCTGGCGAGCACGATATGCGCAGCGAGCCTGACCATCGTGCAATGGCGCACACCGATGCAGGCGCTGTCACCCAAAGTGTGGTGGTTGACTCTGCCTGCCACCCTGGGACTGATCGGCGCTTTCGCGATCTGGGCGTTGCCGGGCGCTACCCTGCTGTATCGCTATCAGTAGCTATCCAACCGTAACTGTTGCGCAGATGGTTATTCCAGTGCATCGCCCTGCAACTGTTCAAGCCAGCGTTGAATGCGCTCAAGCTGCAACTGCGGATCGTCCAGCTGCAGCAACTCGACCTTCTGCTCCGGCTGAAATGGCAGCAGATAGGCCAACCGATGGGCCAGCGAGCGCTGCCCCTGCGCTGCGCCACCCATCCCCAGCGTCTCGACCATCGGGTGCTGCCCAAGCGCTTCCAGCAAGATCGCCAGCTCGGCATGCTCGTCCGCCAACAGCCGATCTTCGCCTTCGTCACGCCAACTGACCTCCGCAACGGTCAGCTGATCACGCTGCACCTCCGCTGACAGCACGTCGAAGCGACGACCGCCCTCGACGCGAATTCCCAGTAAGCCGTTGGGGCGCTGCTGCCAGTCACGTATCAGCGCTTCGCAACCGATCAAGGCATATTCGCTTGCCGCCAGCCCCACCTCGCTGCCTTCGATAATGCGCACAACACCAAAGCCATGGCCCGCCTTCAGGCAGCCGCTGACCATATCCAAGTAGCGGGCCTCGAATATCTGCAAATCGAGCATACATCCTGGGAACAATACGGTATCGAGCGGAAACAACGGCAGCTTCATTCAGGCTCCTTATGACAACATCGTCACGGCGAGCGGCAGCAGCACCGCCGTCATCACGCCCATCAGGCTCATCGCCAGCGCCGCGAAAGCGCCGCATTCGTCATTCTCCTGCAGCGCCTGCGCGGTGCCTACGGCGTGAGCGGTCAGACCCAGCGCCATGCCCCGAGCCGCAGGATGCTGAACGCCAAACCGACGCAACAGTTCCGGACCGATGATCGCCCCGATAATGCCAGTGATCATCACGAACACCGCTGCTAGCGCCACCACCCCGCCGATCTGCTCGGCCACCAGCATGGCGATGGGCGACGTCACGGACTTCGGCGCCAGGGTCATCAGAATCATCGGATCGGCATTAAAGGCCCAGGCCAGCGCCATACCCAACGCCGTAGCGCCGATGCCGGCAAACAGCAGGGTGAGCATGATCGGCCCGAACAGTTCGCGAATCCGTCGCAAATTGAGATACAGCGGCACGGCCAGTGCCACGGTGGCCGGCCCGAGAAGAACGGTGAGCATCTCTGCGCTGCCGCGGTATTCGTTATAGCTGATGCTACAAGCCAGCAGGATGCCGACGACCATCAGCATCGACACCAACACCGGCTGCAAGAACACCCAACGCGTTTTTTCGTAAGCGGCGAAGGCCAGCTGGAAAGCCGCCAGGGTAATCGCCACGCCGAACAACGGGTGGTGAATCACCGCATCCCAAGCCGCCTGCCATTGCACCGCAATCATGCCTGCCCCACCTTGCGCTGCTGGCGGCGAATCAGCGTCTGCATCAGCCAGCCGGTGAATACCAACGACACCACCAGCGAAAGCACCAACACTCCAACGATTGCCCAGAAATCTCGGAGAATCGCCTCGCTGTAGGCCATCACGCCCACAGCTGGCGGAACCAGCAGCAGAGGCAGATAACGCAACAGACTCCTGGCCGCCAACTGCAGCGATTCGCTGGCCTGGCCGCACACCAATAGCGCCACGAACAGCAGCAGAAGTCCGATGATCGGCCCCGGCAGTATGGGCAGAACCATCACGTTGATCGCGGTGCCAAGCAATTGGAACAGCACCAGCCAGGTTAACCCGCGTAGCAGCATGGAAGCCTCCGAAGCAAAGAAGCGCAATTATAAGCATCCTCCCGCGACGAAACCCGAGGTACGCGCCGACCCGGCCTATGTCCCACCATTCGCGGCAGCATGCTTGGTTGATTCGTCCCCGGCCGCATGCTGATCTAGGGTCTGACCGTCCGCGCTTGCATTTGAATAAAACAATAATCTTCCGGAGGACATATGCCGCAGGTACCCGTAGCAGAACTCAAGGACTACATTGGCAAGGAGCTCGGCCGCTCCGAATGGTTCACCGTCGACCAGCAGCGAGTCGACCAGTTCGCCGATTGCACCGGCGACCATCAGTTCATCCACATCGACCCGGAAAAGGCCGCACAGACGCCCTTCGGCGGCACCATCGCGCATGGCTTCCTGTCGTTGTCGCTGCTGCCAATGCTGATGGGCGACCTGATGGTCAGACCCGAAGGCACCAAGATGGGCGTCAATTACGGACTCGACAGCCTGCGCTTCATCCAGCCGGTGCGGGTCGGATCAAGGGTGCGCCTGGCCGCGACGCTACTCGACGCGTACGAAAAAAATCCTGGTCAGTGGCTGCTTAAGTGTCGCGCGGTGATGGAGATCGAAGGCGTGGAGAAACCCGCCTACATTGCCGAAACCCTGGCGCTCTGCATCGTCTGAATCGACGGGGTTCGCCGTTGCCGCACTCCGCCGCGTTTGCGGCATACTGCGGGGCACCGCGTTGTTTGGATAGCCGCATGCGCCGCCTCTTTCCATTGTCGTTCTGCTGCCTGCTTGCCGCCTGCGGTGATGGCGAGCCGCTGATACCCGCCGATGCCGTCCTGCCGGACGGCGGTCGCTACCGAGGCGAGGTGGTCGACGGACTGTTGCAGGGCGAAGGGCGTATCGACTACCCCAACGGCAGCAGCTACCGCGGCTCGTTCAGGGACGGCCAATGGAATGGTCATGGCGTCTGGCAAGGCGCCAATGGCGACCGCTACGAAGGTGAGTTCAAGCAGGGTCTGTTCGATGGTCATGGGCGTTTCAGCTATGCCACTGGCGGCGTCTATGAAGGACATTTCCTAGACGGCAGCCTCAACGGCAAAGGCCGCTATTCCGAGCAGGGCATGAGCTACGAGGGTGAGTTCAAGGACGATCTCTACCACGGCACCGGCAAGCTGCAGGGCGCCGGCGGCGTGACCTACGAGGGAGAATTCGTCGCCGGACAGCCCGATGGCGAGGGCATTCGCAGCGATGAGAGCGGTGAATTCAACGGCTCGTTCGTCGACGGCAGCCTGAACGGCGAAGGCCTATATCGAGGTAGCAACGGCGAGCACTATCTGGGCAATTTCAAGGACGATCTATTTCATGGCCAGGGTCGCTACGAAGATGCCATCGGCAATGCCTGGAAGGGTTCGTTCAAGCACGGCGAACTGAGCGGCGCAGGCGCATATGACGGAGCCGACGGCACCCGCTACAGCGGAGGGTTCCAGCGCTGGCAGTATTACGGCGAGGGCCATCTGCAATTGCCCGATGGCAGCCAATACAGAGGCGCCTTTAGCGCGGGCCGCTTCGATGGTCCGGGCACCCTCACCCTCGCCGACGGCACCGAGCAGAGCGGCACCTGGCACGCCGGCCGACTCAGCCATGACCGCACTGGCAAGCGGCTGGCCGACCCTCTGGAGATTGGCCTGCTGCGCCAGGGACAGCTGCTCGCCGAAGCCCTCGACGCGGTCCCGGCTTCGACCCAGGCTCGGGAGCTCTATAGTCTGACCTTCGCCGGCGATGGGCAGCAGAGCGTGTTTCTGCGCGAAGCCGACTATGTCGACAAGCTGTTGGCCGACCGCTTCGCCGCCCACGGCCAGATCAGCCTGGTCAACCACCGTGATCACCTTGCCGATCGACCACTGGCGACCCGTGAGAACCTGTCACGCGCCGTTCAGACACTGGCCGAGCGCAGCGGACCTGAAGATTTGGTCTTCATCTATCTCACCAGCCACGGCTCGGCCAATCATCAATTGGCGCTGACACAGCCACGGCTGGAGCTGGAGGACTTGCCCGCGGCGGATCTGAAGACGCTGATGGAGCCGCTCGCCGAGCGCAACAAGGTAATAGTGATTTCGGCCTGCTATTCCGGTGGCTTCATCGAGCCGCTGAAAAGCCCGAACACGTTGGTCATGACCGCAGCTCGCGCCGACCGGGTGTCGTTCGGCTGTTCCGAGGAAAGCGATTTCACTTACTTCGGCCGCGCGCTGTTCGCCGAGGCGCTACAGGAAACCAACGATATTGTGCAGGCCTTCACGCTGGCGCAGGCGAGGGTTGCCGAACGGGAGCAGTCCGACCACTATCAAGCTTCGGAGCCCCAACTTTGGGCGCCGGACCAGGTTGTCGAACACTGGCGAACGCTGTACGAACCACAGCCGACGCCAACCGACTGATCGTCACAGGAAGCCAAACCATGTATCTGACGCCACAGCGCATTTTGCTTGCCGGCGCCACCGGGCTGACCGGCGAGCACCTGCTCGACCGCCTGCTCAACGAACCCACCGTGGAATGCGTTCTGGCGCCCACTCGCAAGCCCCTGGCCGAACACCCGCGGCTCGAAAACCCGGTCGGCCAGCTGCAGGCTCTGCTGCCGCAGCTATCAGCAGACATCGACACCGCGTTCTGTTGCCTGGGCAGCACGATCAAGGAAGCGGGAAGCCAGGAGGCCTTCCGTGCCATCGATCATGACCTGGTCGTGGACTTTGCCAAACGGGCCCGTGAGCTGGGTGCGCGACATTTACTGGTGATCAGCGCGCTGGGCGCCAACCCGGACAGCTCGATCTTCTACTGCCGCGTCAAAGGCGAGATGGAAGAGGCGCTGCGCGCTCAGGACTGGCCGCAACTGACCATCGCGCGCCCTTCGCAGCTACTGGGACCGCGCATGGAGGTGCGACCGGTGGAGCGCCTGACCGCCCCGCTCTCATACCTTTTGCCAGGCAAATACCGCGGCATCTCGGCCTGCATCCTCGCTCGCGCGCTCTGGCGCCTGGCGCTGGAAGAAGACGACGGCACGCGGGTGGTCGAATCGGACGAATTGAGACGATTGGGGCGGTAAAGCGGCTGGAGGCTGGAGGCTGGAGGCTGGAGGCTGGAGGCTGGAGGCTGGAGGCTGG
>NZ_CEXBBO010000034.1:0-53170 GCF_982611455.1 Stutzerimonas sp. | reverse complement strand
TCATGGCTCCATCCTCTCAAGAGTTGGAGCCTCCGGGAAAGCCGGGGCGGTTCACCCAGTTGGCGAAGCTGCCGATTGGTCGCGACGGTTCTAAAGCTCGCGCCAACCTCGCTGCCGTTCGACGGTCGCTGACGGAGCAAAAAGCCCGTGCGGAAGAAGTGTTGATTGGGCATGAGACTGATTTGAGCGAGTGGACTCGCCTACTTCAGGAGCGTGACATAGCTGCTGCCGGTGCAGTAGGTGCATTACGACCGCTCGATCGAATTGCCGACGCTCTCTCTGACGCTGCAAACCAGACGCAAAGCCTGAGCCAGATTCCACCTGGCTTATTGACCGGGCCTGCAAGCCAGGAGGGGCTGACGATTGCACACTCCGCACTGACCGAGATCTTGCAAGGGAAGGTCGAACGGACTCGGGCGCATATTTCAAGCCTTGCCTTGGTAAACGATCTTGTTGAAAGCTTTGTTGCGGCGCAGGAGCAGCTCGAAAAGCTCAATGAAGACCTCGCGGCAGCTAGTCAGACACTCGATAAACACGCGAACACGAGGGCTGACGGCAATGCCGCCTTGCAGGAGCATCAGGCCAGTATCCACTCTGCACAGCAAGAACTTACCAGCATCGGGCAGCAACTTGAGCGTCTGATTGGAGAAACCACTGCAAAACAGGAGATCGCTCACCGAAATGACGCGTTGACGTCAGCGATTGCTGCCCTACGCGAGGCTGAAGAAAATTCTCGTGTACTTCGCGAGCAGCATGAGCGCAACCAACGGGTTCGCAACCAGCATGCTCAGATTGACGCCCAGCTTCATGGCATCAACCAGACTGAGCAGCGCTTGGAGGCGAGCCGTCTAATGCTTGCCGACTGGCAGGCCACTGAGCAGCAAATCAGCGAGGTTGTTCAGCAAATCACGGATCTCGGAGTGCTCATCGATAAACAGAGCATCGATCGGGATGCCGAACGTTCCTCGTATGAGACGTGTAAAGCTGCGGAGGCCACTGCCCGATCATTTTATGAGATGCTCAGTTCTTCCGCCGACGCAATCCGTCAGGCCGTTGCATCCATAGCGCAACATCTTCCCGCTGACCAAGATCAATGCCCGCTTTGCCTGGAGCCGCATGGTGCAACCAAGCTTCAGTCCCGTGTGGCTCAAGCCCTTGAAGCGATCAATCCGAGTTTGACTGCAGCTGAGCAGCGATTGCGAGCTGCTGTGGAAGCGTTGACGGCCAGTGAGGTCGCGGTTGAGAAAGCGCAGCAAGCACTAGACTTCAGCCGAATGGAGCTGGGTGCTTTGGAGTCCAGCCGCCAGGATCTGGGAAGACGAGTTGCGCAGTTTCGTACCGATCCGATTTTGGCTAGTGACTCGCTCCCATTGGCAAGGGAGTCGCTCAGGCAGCAACTCGATAGTATTGCTCCTGCCAAAAAGCGTTTGACTGATCAGCGAGCGGCTTTGGACGCTCTCCCTTCCCCTGAAGCCTTTGAACAAACCGAGGGGGCCTTCAACTCGGCACAGCAGATGCTCGACTTGGCCCGAGTTCAACAGAGCGAAGCGTCTACGCGGCTGGATCAAGCAGTTGCCGCACTGGCCGCGCTCACCTCTGGAGAACCGCTGGCTCGTACGCTTGAGCAACTCACTGCAGAAAAAGCGCAGCTGGAACAGCAGATCAGCGATCTGAACGGGAAGGTTGAGACTGTGCAATCCGCCCTAGACACCCAGCAGCATCAGTTGGTTGAGTCATTAACCGCAGTCAAGGAGATCGAGGAAGAAATCCGAAGGGTTCAAACGCTCCTTCTTCAAATCCGCGCGAGCTGGCAAGAGCAGGATTTGACCGGCGACCCACTTGCGGAAGCTGCGCAGGCCCGTGAAGCGACACTGCGCGCTACGTTGACCCTCCTGGAGGGGTATGTTTCAGCACTCGAAGGCATTGGGGTGGAGATCTCTGCTTGGGCCAAGCTGAACGATTCACAACTGGCTCAGCGGTTGATTGATGCTCAGCGTCTTGACCGATCAGAAGAGGCCTTCGAAGCGTACCTCAATGACAGCATCAACGCGGCACGCTCCAGCTTCTTGCAGTTGTCCTTGATCTCGGACGCGATGGATTTGCTGGACGGCTCACTCAAGAAAGAAATTGAGAATGTTCAGAAGCATGTCGGCAAGGTGGTACCCCGCTGGCAGGCGCTGCTAAAGCGTGTCGTGCGAGAGTCCAGGTTCCACGAGGCAAGCCTGAAATTCTTCAACTCGTATAACAAGGATCGTGCCGGCGTTTCTGTACCGCTTGGCAATAAAGCGGTACCGGTACCTGATATCGCGAGTGAGGCACAGTTGACGGATCTTCAACTGACCTTCCTGCTCTCAATGGCGATGAGTCATCAGTGGTCTCCTTGGAAAGCACTGTTATTGGATGACCCGACTCAGCATCACGACCTGGTACATGCCTCTGCGGTTTTCGATTTGCTGCGTGACTACATCGTTGATCATGGTTTCCAGGTCGTTATCGCTACCCATGATGCTCTGCAGGCTCGTTACTTCATGCGCAAGCTGCAAAACGACGGAATTGAGGCCAAGATCTGGACGCTCGTGCCGACTGAAGATGGCGTCACTGCGCAAGCAGGGAGCTGGAAACAGCGCATTCAATAATGCAGATATCTTTCCGGGCCTTGATTTAAATGTAAGCTGGGCGCAAGCCAAGTCCTCACGGAGGTTGGCTTTCGCGCAGCGGTAGGTACGCATCTATAGATCCGCCATCTTGGGGCCGAAACAGCTCTTGGGGTATGACTGCTTCTGGCCGCTAGTGTGCGCTCTCTTGCTTGGATGGCATTACGTTCTGGCCCAACGTTACTGTAGCGAATCCGCAGCAGTATCAATCAAAGCCTCCTGTATCCCGCGTGAAGAAAGACGCTACGTTGCGCCCGTTCTTCCACGGCTTCGCTTGCCGCCCCGCTACGGCAGATTCGAAGCATTCATCGAAATGTCATCATTTAGAAGCAGTGCGTTAACAAGGAATTTCTACCCTTTGCATCGCGAACCGCAATTGTGCGGCCAGCAAATTTGCGAAAGGTGATCAAATGACGCCCCATCCGATACAGGACGCCGTGCTGCGGGTCGACCGGTTGAGCGTCGTCTACCCAGGCGGCGTGACAGCCCTACGCGATACCTCGATTGCATTTCGGCGTGGTGAGTTCACCGTGCTGCTTGGTCTCTCGGGCGCAGGCAAGTCGACCTTGCTCCGTAGCCTCAATCGACTCGTCACGCCCACTCGCGGCAGTGTCACCAGCGAGCTCGGTGAGCTCGGCAGCGGCTCGGCCTTGCGTCAGCATCGTCGGCGTACCGCCATGATCTTTCAGCACCACCAGCTAATCGAACGTCAAAGTGCACTGGCTAATGTGCTTACCGGTCGGCTGGCCTTTCACAACACGCTCCGCTCGCTGTTTCCTCTGCCGCGTGCCGATCAGGAGATTGCGCTCAGTTGCCTCGCTCGGGTCGGTCTGGCAGACAAGGCGCTAAGCCGGGTGGACAAACTGTCCGGTGGCCAGCAGCAGCGGGTAGGCATCGCGCGTGCGCTAGCGCAACAGCCCGCGATCATTCTTGCCGATGAGCCGGTAGCCAGTCTCGACCCGGCCACTTCGGTCCGTGTTCTCGGACTGCTGCGCGACATCTGCAAGGAAGACGGCATCACCGCCATCGTTTCGCTGCATCAACTCGAATATGCCCGCCGCTTCGCCGATCGCGTCGTCGGGCTGGCCGATTCTCAGATCGTTTTCGATGCCGCGCCCTCGGAACTCACCGATGCGCAGCTTGAGCGCATCTATGCAGGCCGCTCTACGACTCAGCCAGCAACTGCTCCGGCTGAAACCCCTGTCATGCTCGCACCTTCACTGGAGATGTCCCGATGAAACGCTTATCCGCTCTCTTATTGACCTGTTTGCTGTCCGCTGTTTCAAGTCTGTCCGCCGTAGCGGCCGATGCCGATCCGGATGTGCTAAAGGTTGCGCTGCTGCCGGACGAAAACGCCTCGGAGTTGATCAAGCGAAACCAGCCGCTGAAGGATTATCTGGAAGAGCATCTGGACAAGAAGGTGCAGCTGATCGTAACCACCGACTATTCCTCGATGATTGAGGCGATGCGCTTTGGCCGTATCGACCTGGCGTATTTCGGTCCGCTGTCCTACGTCATGGCCAAAAGCAAAAGCGACATCGAGCCCTTCGCTGCCATGGTCATCGACGGCAAGCCGACCTATCGCTCAGTGATTATCGCCAATGTGGCGTCAGGCGTGAATGAGTATGCCGACCTTAAGGGCAAGAAGATGGCCTATGGTGACCGGGCATCGACGTCCAGCCATCTGATTCCCAAAACCGTGCTTCTTGAGACGGCCGAGCTGACGGGTGGGCAGGACTACGAACAACATTTTGTGGGCACGCATGACGCCGTTGCCGTCAACGTGGCGAACGGAAACGCCGATGCGGGTGGGCTGTCGGAGGTAATTTTCAATCAAGTAGCCGAACGTGGCCTAATCGATCCGAGCAAGGTGAAAGTACTTGGTTACAGCGGCGAATATCCCCAATACCCCTGGGCGATGCGCTCGAACCTGAGCCCCGAGCTGAAAACCAAGGTGCGGGATGTATTCGTCGGTATCGACGATCCCGAAGTGCTGCGCAACTTCAAAGCCGAGGCCTTCGCGCCAATCACCGACGCCGACTACGATGTGATTCGCAACATGGGATCGCTGCTCGGCCTCGACTTCGCCACGATGTGAGCACCGATATGTCTACTCATCATGACGTGCAGGCGCTGCCTGCAGAGCAACGCGAGCACATCCTTCGAGGCTTCGGCCTCGGTTGGTGGCGCCAGCTGGGGCAGGTGGCAATTGTACTCGGAGTGGTGCTGTTGGCCTGCTGGTACGTGGGGCTGCTCGATGCCACCACGCTGCTGAACGGGCTGCCCTCCATCGCGACCCTGGCAGGCGAGGCCATGCCGCCAGACTTTTCGGGCTATCGAAGCTGGATTCGCCCGTTGATCGACACGCTGGCGATGAGCATCGCCGGCACGGCCATCGCAGTGGTGTTCTCGCTGGTGGTGGCCTTCGTTGCAGCGCGCAATACGGCGCCGCACCCCCTTGTGTTCGGTGTTGCCCGGGTGCTGCTCAATGCCCTGCGGTCGGTGCCGGAGCTGATCATGGGCATCATCTTCGTTGCAGCCGTAGGGTTCGGCGCCTTGCCGGGCGTGCTTGCCCTGGGTCTGCATTCGATCGGCATGGTCGGCAAGTTCTTCGCCGAGGCCATCGAGCACGTCGACGAAGCGCCGGTGGAAGCCGCTCGGGCGGCGGGGGCTACGCCGATGCAAGTGCTGCTGCACGCGGTTTTGCCACAGGTGACTCCGCAGTTCGCCGACGTGGCGATCTACCGCTGGGAATACAACTTTCGCGCCTCCACCGTGATGGGCATGGTTGGCGCCGGCGGTATCGGCTTCGAACTCATGGGCTCGCTGCGCATCATGCAGTACCAGGAGGTTGCAGCAATCCTGCTGGTCATCCTGGCCATGGTCACGCTAGTAGACGCCTTCAGTGGCGTGCTGCGCAAACGTTTCAAATAGGACAAACCATGCTGCCGAAACTCGTTATAACTCACCGAGTACACGATGAGATCCTGCAACTGCTGGCGCCACATTGCGAGCTGATGACCAACCAGAGCGACAGCACGCTGACGCGCGAGGAAATTCTGCGCCGCTGCCGCGATGCTCAGGCGATGATGGCGTTCATGCCCGATCGGGTCGATGCAGAATTTCTCCAAGCCTGCCCCGAGCTGCGTGTGGTCGGCTGCGCGCTCAAGGGCTTCGACAATTTCGATGTGGACGCCTGTACTGCCCGCGGGGTCTGGTTGACCTTCGTGCCTGATCTGTTGACGGTCCCGACTGCCGAGCTGGCGATCGGACTGGCGGTGGGGCTGGGGCGGCATCTGCGCGCAGCAGATGCGTTCGTCCGCTCTGGCGAGTTCCAGGGCTGGCAACCACAGTTCTACGGCACGGGGCTGGATAACGCGACGGTCGGCATCCTTGGCATGGGCGCCATCGGACAGGCCATGGCTGAGCGCTTGCAGGGATGGGGCGCGACCCTGCAGTACCACGAGGCGAAGGCTCTGGATACACAAACCGAGCAACGGCTCGGCCTGCGCCAGGTGGCGTGCAGCGAACTCTTCGCCAGCTCGGACTTCATCCTGCTGGCGCTTCCCTTGAATGCCGATACTGAGCATCTGGTCAACGCCGAGCTGCTTGCCCTCGTACGGCCGGGCGCTCTGCTTGTAAACCCCTGTCGTGGTTCGGTAGTGGATGAAGCCGCCGTGCTCGCGGCGCTTGAGCGAGGCCAGCTCGGCGGGTATGCGGCGGATGTATTCGAAATGGAAGACTGGGCTCGCGCGGACCGGCCGCGGCTGATCGATCCTGCGCTGCTCGCGCATCCGAATACGCTCTTCACTCCGCACATAGGGTCGGCAGTGCGCGCGGTGCGCCTGGAGATTGAACGTTGTGCAGCGCAGAGCATCATCCAGGCGTTGGCAGGTGCGCGCCCAATCAACGCTGCGAACCGTCTGCCCCAGGCCGAGCCTGCCGCATGTTGAATCCGGTCTGGCTGAAGAGCCTGGTAGCGATCGTTCAAACAGGCAGTTTTCAGAGCGCGGCGAGGGCGTTGGGGCTGGCCCAGCCGACGGTGTCGCAGCACTTGCAGAAGCTTGAAGAGCAGGTCGGCGTAACGCTGGTGCAGCGCAGTCGTAGAGGCTGCCAGCCTACCACACGTGCGCTGGCCTTCATGCCGCATGCGACCGCCTTGCTCGACATGCACGCCCGGGCGCTAGAAGCCCTGCATGGAAATAGTGAGCGCGTCGGGGCCAGCTCCAACATCGGCACCTACCTTCTCCAGCCATTCGTGCGCAGCTATCTGACGACCGCAAATGAGAGGGGCGAGGTGGATCTGCGCATCGCCGCCAACCCGGATGTGGCCGACCAGCTACTGGCGGGCCAGCTCGACGCCGCGATCATGGAATGGTGGCTACCTCACCCCGACTTCGAACACCGCCTCTGGCGGGTCGAGCCGCTGGTACTTATCGTCAGCCCCGACCATCCGCTGGCTGAAGCAGGGTGCATAGAACGCGATCGTCTGGTGGACCTGCCGATGCTGGGAGGTGAACCGGGTAGCGGTACCGGACGGCTTCTGACCGAATACTTTGGCGAGCTGGGCGTGCCTCGCAGCGGTATGCAGCTAGGCAGCACCGAGGCAGTCAAACAAGCAGTCAGGGCGGGACTCGGCGTGTCGTTGGTGATGGCTTCCGCAGTACAAGACGAAGTTCGCAGTGGCGCGCTGGTAGCTCTTCCCATCCCGGGGCTTGAAAAGCGTCTCCAACTGATCTGGCGCAAACCGCCCGGAAATCTGCACCCGCCGGGATTTGTGCGGCACTTATTGGCCGATAGCTACAACTCGCTAGAAGCTGTTATCAGCTACGCGCCCGCGATGCCTAATCTCACCGTCTAAGCGAAAACCTGACTCCAATCTCTATCTACTAGGACAGTGCATGCCTGCGGCGCTCCACCGAAACATCGACTCGAAACCTTTGAGAGCTTCGCAACAGAGTCATAGGTAATAGGTTCGCCAGATTGATTGATCAGGACGCCGCCAGCTCCCCGCAGAATTGCGTGTCCAGCCACCACATCATGAGCAGATACAGGAACAACTGAGACTGCCGCAACACCATCTCCAACGGCGACCGTAGCCAGTCGGTAGGCAATACTAGGCATCGGTAAGCACACAGAAGGAGCGCAAAGCGCTGCGTTGACCTCTGGCCTCGCCAAAGCTCCCGTACTTACCAGCACGTTGCTGTCCGCTCCTAGCTGGAGTGTACTAATCGAGCTTTTCAAAATCTGTCCATTTCTACTGATGCCGGCCAGCCCCTCGCACCAAGCGATACAGTCTGGTCCTCTCCCGTTCGTGACCGGCGCATGAACCACGCCGAGGACAGGCTCTGCCCCCCTCAATAGGCCGACAGAGAGCGCTGTCCCTCTGAAGCCCCGAAGGAAATCCCGGGTGCCGTCGTTAGGATCAACTACCCAACAATACTCAGCACCAGTCAATGTTGAGCCCGTTTCCTCCCCCCAAAAATCGCAGTCCAGAGCAGCCAGAAGCTCTTCTCTCAGCAGGGCTTCAATCTCTACGTCGACCTCCGCCTTGTCCCCATATCCACGTGGACCCGATGCAAGCTCACATTCCGCTGCTAACAACTCTCCGGCGCCGAGAACAATCCGAATCGTGCAGTTCAAGAGATCAGTCAGAATCATGACGGGACCCTGTGTCATGCCTAAGCATGGGCTGCTTCAAGATTCAGCGACCGCGCTAGGCGCTGCCGAACAATATATTCTCGCCTTAGTTCCCCCTACCGCCCCTTCGTGGCGACTCTCCACGTAACACCTCCCCGTGCCGGTTTTGAACTCATAGCCAAACACCTGCTTTGCTTGATCGTGAACTTTCACCAGCTCGGTTAGCGGCTCCATGCTCCAGCTGTCCGTCCCGTTCAAGCGCGCAGGTACAACCAATGCGACCGACGCAATCTGCAGATCTGGAGACTGCTCCCCAAGAAGTGACTCAAAAGCATCCTCGTTCGGGATCAAGAGCATCGTGTCCCAGGACACACCATCGCTGGCTTCGCGAACCGTCACGTAGAACCATGGACGATGCTGCCTGTGCTCCACGTATTGCCACATTTGATAGTGGTCCCCAAATAGAGGCTCGAACGGGATTTCAGCATGCCTATAGGTAGTAAACATCTGTGGATACTCGAAATTAAGCTATATATAGCATAGCCGAATTATCACCAAGAAGGCTTCATCGTTCCCTTTGCGAGAGTGCAAAGTGGAACTGAACAAAGCACTTGGATTGGTAATGAAAGACATTCGGCAATCGCGCGGGCTGCCACAGGAGGGCCTTGGCCCAAGCCAGAGCTATATCAGTGCGCTTGAGCGAGGGAAGTGGAAAGCATCACTAGATAAGGTGGAGCAAATCGCAGGAATTTTGACCCTTCATCCCGCAACACTCCTTCTTCTCGCCTACCTGAGAAAGGACCCCTCGCTTGATGCGCAGGCGTTACTTTCGCAGATCCAAGCTGAGTTAGATGTCCATCAAAGCAACCTTGGTGCACGTTGAATTAAAACCCAAGGCAGGATCTAAAACCGCCGCAGTCAGATCGACACAGGTAGAAAACTGAAAACCCCAGCCTGAGACCGTCCCTGTAAGACCTCAAACCTAGGCCCAGGTGAGCCTCAGGCGCAAAAAGCATTGAGGCTTTTACCTTGCCTATGCATCATGACCTAATGGCGATGAGTATCTGAAACACTGGGGGTCGCCCCCCAAATCCAAAATGTAAACGATGGGCCCAATTAGAGGCGCACGGTTTACATTTTCCCCTGCCAGCTCTTAACGAAAGAAACTGATCCACCAAAACACCAGCCTTAAACCCGCATTTTTAGAGGAGTAGAGATCAAAAGAGGGGGCTCAGCGCACGTTTACAGTGATGCGCACTGGGTGGAACAGCACTACGCTACGCATGTTCGCAACTCTCTCAAGCGGTTTGTCGTTTGGCCTGCACTACGCCGCGATTGGCAAGCAGATCGGCATGCTCGTTTCCGGGATGGCCGGTGTGCCCGCGGACCCACTGCCAACTCACCTGGTGGCGGTTGACCTGCTCATCCAGCAACCTCCACAGGTCGGCGTTCTTCACGGGTTGCTTGGCTGCAGTTTTCCAGCCCCGCTTCTTCCAGTTGGGCATCCAGTCGTTGATACCCTGCATGACGTACTGGGAGTCGGTCACCAGCCGTACCTGGCAAGGCCTTTTCAGCTCCTCCAGTGCACGGATCGCCGCCATCAGCTCCATCCGGTTGTTGGTGGTTTCCGCTTCTCCGCCCCAGAGCTCACGTTCCACTCCCTTATAGATCAGCAGCGCGCCCCAACCACCAGGACCTGGATTGCCCTTGCAGGCACCATCCGTATATATCTCGACCGATTCATCACTCATGAAGGATTACTTGCTCGTTACTGTTCGGCATCGCGCCGGCTGACCTTCGCCACAGGCATCGGCAGCAGCTGACCCATACGCTCCCGACGATTCTGTCGCAGGGGTCGCAGGCCCACCATCAACTTTCGCGCCACCAACAGGTAGAAGCCACCCGTAGGCATCTGTAACCGTTGGCCGGCAGATTCCAACCCGGCCAATCGCGCCTGCCACTGGCCCGAAGAAAGCGGCGGACAATAGCACCCGAACCGACGTTTCTCCAGTGCGAATCCGAGCAGGTTCAGCCAGTCACCGACCCGCGTGGGGCGGATGCAACGAGCGTGACGAAAGGCCTTGCGCGACAGTAGCCGCGTTGCGCCCCAAGGGCTCCAAGGATTGACACCGATGATCAGCAAATGCCCCCCTGGCCGAACGCTACGCGCCGCCTCGCGCAACAAGGCGTGCGGCGACAGACTGAAATCAAGCCCGTGCTGGACAACCACAACGTCTGCAGCGTGCTCGCCGATCGGCCAGGATTGCTCTTCGCAGACGATCTCCACACCCGGCAGCGGCGGCCCCACCCGCACGCTGCGCTTGATTTTCTGCGGCTCGATGGGCGTGTTGGCGAAAGGGCCGTAATGCACCAGATAGCTGCCAAAACAACGCGCCAGTTCCAGACTGATCACCCGCTGTTCCTGTTCCAGCAACTGTCGCCCAGACGGACCATCGAACCAGGTGCTGGCCTCATTCATCAGGGACAACCACTGGTCGTCTGCCTTGGCACAAGATTCATCACTCATGGCTCGCCTCCGTTCATCGGCTTGGCCAGTCCGACCGCGATTTCCGATCGGTTCAACTTTCAAATATGGCTGTTAGGATGCGCTTTTACGAATGACTTGGCGACCATACATATGTTGAAAATAGAAGCTTTGCCCGCCTTCACCGATAACTACATCTGGATGCTGCAGGATCCTGAACGCCGTCTCTGTGCTGCAGTGGATCCAGGCGATGCGACCCCCGTCCAGGCGTGGCTGGATGCCCGCCCCGACTGGCGCTTGGTCGATATTCTGATCACCCACCATCACCCGGATCATGTCGGCGGCGTGCAGCAGCTCAAGGCCAAGCATGGCGCAAGGGTCTACGGTCCTGCTGCAGAGAACATTCCCGCCAGGGATGATGCACTCAGCGATGGGCAGCGTATCCGCGTACTCGACCACGAGCTGGAGGTCATCGAGGTGCCAGGTCATACCCTTGGCCACATTGCCTATTTTCATGACGATACGCAGGCGCCCTGGCTGCTGAGCGGCGACACTCTCTTCGCGGCCGGCTGCGGACGCCTTTTCGAGGGCACCGCGACACAGATGTTCGCCTCTTTGCAGCGGTTGACGGCGCTGCCAGCGCAAACCTTGGTGTACTGCACCCACGAATACACCCTGAGCAACCTGCGTTTTGCCAAAGCGGTCGAACCGGACAATCAAGAGATTGCCGAGCGACTCGATCAGGTGACCCGACTGCGAGAGGCGAAACGAATCACTCTTCCATCGGATCTGCGAACCGAGCAGGCTACCAACCCGTTCCTGCGTAGCGCCGAACGCGCCGTTGCAGCTGCCGCAAGCCGGCAAGCCGGCCATCCTCTCGACACGCCAGAAGCCGTATTCACGGCTCTGCGATCGTGGAAAGACAGCTTCTGACGAAGGAGGACCAGTTCCCAAAACCGCGGCGTCTGCTTGACCCACCGGAACGGCATTCCTAAACTCCCCCGAATTTTGCGCCTGGGGAAACCTTAAGCCAATGCCATCTGACTCTTCAAACGGCCCTTATCCGGACGCCTTGGCAGCCTCCGGCCGGGTCTTGGCGCTGGCCATCTGTCTCGCTGTAACCGGCTGCCAAAGCACCGCTTCACGAGCGCCGACAGGCATGGGCGCTCCAACGCAAGCTGCACCTTTGGTGCAGGAAACCCTGTGGCTTACGCACAAACCCACCGCACCGGTACACTCGGATATCTGGGATCGCCTGAGGCACGGCTTCAAGCTTCAGGAATACCTGGAGAGCAATCCCCGCATCGAGCAGCAACGCCTGCTTTTGGCCAGCCGCCCAGAATCCATTGAGATCGCCAGCGAGCGCGGCAGCCTCTATATCCACTACATCGTCGAGCAGCTCGAAGAGCGCGACATGCCGCTCGAACTGGCGCTATTGCCGATCATCGAGAGCGCCTATAACCCCTTCGCCTATTCGCCTGCTCAAGCGATGGGGCTCTGGCAGTTCATTCCCTCGACAGGTCGCCACTTCAATCTGCAACAGACCAGCTGGTACGACGGCAGGCGTGACATTACCGCCTCGACCACCGCCGCACTTCGCTACCTGACTTATCTGCACAGCCTGTTCAATGATGACTGGCTGCTGGCGCTAGCGGCCTATAATGCCGGCGAAGGAACCGTCAGCAGGGCCATCGAGCGCAACCAGAAACTCGGCTTACCAACCGATTACTGGAATCTGCCTCTACCCCGTGAGACGCAGGATTACGTGCCCAAGCTGCTGGCACTCTCGCAAATGGTGCAGAGTCCCGAGGCGTACGGCCTCAACCTTAGCCCGATTGCCAACGAACCTTACTTTGAAGTGGTCGCCCTGAAGCAGCGAATGGACCTCGCCAAAATCGCCAAGATGGTGGATATCGACGAGGATGAGATTTACCAGCTCAATCCGGCGTTTACCCGCCGCATCACCTTGGACGGACCGCAGCATCTTCTGGTCCCGAGCGCCAAGGCGGAAATGTTCGCGGCCAGCCTAGCGCTGATGAAACCGCAAGACCTGGTCGACTGGCAGCAGTACAAAGTGCGCCCGGGCGACACTCTCGGTGCGATTGCCAACCGATATCACCTTTCAGTCAATGTCATTCGGGATATTAACCGACTCAGGGGGGATCGCTTACAGATCGGCCAAGCGCTAAGCATTCCGCAATCGACTGGTGCCGGTCAGTCTCGTGAGCTGCTGCACGCTGTTGCGCGAAGCCAGTCGGCGCCGCGCAGCTATCGGGTCCGCAAGGGTGACAATCTCTGGGATATTGCCAAGGCACAAAAGGTCTCGGTACATGACCTACAGCGCTGGAACAACCTGTCGGGCAGCAACCTCAAGGTTGGTCAGGCATTGTTTCTCCAGGCGGCGGGCAGCAATCAGCGCGCCAAATCCGCGCCAACCTATTACAAGGTCAAGAAAGGTGATTCACTTTACGAGATCGCCAAACGCTTCAATGTCCGGATTAACAATCTGAAGACCTGGAATCCCAGAGATAGCGTGATGCTCAAGCCAGGCCAGACTCTCACGCTCTACCTCCCCCACTAGCCACAAGCGTTTGCCGTTAGCCGCGCTTGCTTAGCGCATCAAGGCAACGCCCGGCCAGTTGAGTGAATCGCTGAAACGCGACGAACTGCTCGTGCTTCAGCGCTCGGCCGGATATCCGACCATCAGCGTAGAGCACACCGATTTCGCGCGTGCCCGCCATCAGCGGTGCGATGAAGAACATCCCCTTACCCAGCTGCTGGCGAAGCGGCAAGGTAACCAGTTCATCGAGGTTGTAGCTTGCCGGCACGCCCATCCATAACGGCTGACGCTGACGAAGTACGTAACTGAAAATGTGCATTTGCCCGGATTGGTCAGCAGGCAAGGCGAATCCTTCAAGCCAAGGCTGAGTCTGCTCCCCCGCGACGCATTTGGCACGAAAGGTCGTTTGCTGATCGGCAAGGACCGTCAACATTACACGCTCCAACCCTGCGCCTTGATGCAAACCCTTTAGCAAGGCATCGAGAATCAAGCCCACGTCGCCCCGAGTGGTAGCCATCGTTCCAAGATCCTGCATGGCCTGTTGCATCAGTAGCAGATTCGGCTGCAACTGGCTTGCCTTGCGCTGTGCCTGTTGCAGCAGAACCTGCTCCGGGTCGGTCGAGGGAATCAGCTTACAGAGTCGACTGGCGCCGAAAGTCGTCGCCACTTTGACCGCCTCATCCGCGCTGGCGAGGATCTGCTGCATGGCATCGGCTTCGGAGATGCCGCTGAATTCAGCCAACTCTCTTACCAGCCCCTCCATTTCTGGACATCCCCAGCCGTTCAATGCAGCCGCACTGATCCGTCCCCCGAGACTGACCGAGCGAACCGCAGGGTCGCGCAGATTTGCCGTGCTGTGAGCGAGGCTTGCCAGCTCACCGATGTTCCAGCTCTTGATCAGCCCCAGATTCAGCTGACGAAAACTGGTGCCGAGCACCCTTTCGACGATCTGGTCGTGATCGGTGTCATTAGCCTCCAACGCCTCGCCGAGTTCATCGGCCTGTACACCACCGCAGCCCCAGAACGCAAGCTCACCGACCTCATGGAGCAGCGCCGCGATGAACACCTCTTCATCGTGTTTCGTCAGTACGTAGCCGGCAATGTTGCGCGCCTGCACGGCAGCGTGAAACGAACGCGCCAGCAGCTCCTGCAGTTGCTGGCGAGGCGCGCGATCGAGAAGACCATCGATCAGGCTGACCGAAAGGCTGATCAGCCGGACATTATCGAAGCCGATCATGACGATCGCCCGAGAGATGGTCTTTATGATCTCCTGCGATGGGTTGTAATAGCTGCTATTGCCGACCCGAAGCACCTTCGATGTCAGCGCGGCGTCACGCAGCAGTACATCTGCTAGTTGCTGTATCGACGAGTTTTCCTGCTCCGTAAGACGTTGCAGGTCCTGAACGACTGCAGCCAGAGCGGGCAAGTCAGACTGGTTCAAGCGGTCGATCCATGACTGCAAACCGTAGCTGGTTTCACTCAAGATTCGCGACCTCACCCAGCGTCCGGGCGGCTAAAAAAGGAAAGGCAGTTTGCCCAGATGGCCGGCCTTTTTCCAGCGGATACAAGCTGTTACTGTACTCGACCGAAAAGACCGAAAGCGCCATGGATCGGATTCACCGTTTGATGCGACCCGCCCTGTTGTTATTGAGCTGCCTGGGACTGAGCTTTCCGTCCTTCGCAACCATCAGCGAAAGCCACGGTTATGCGCAGTTTGGCGCGCTCAAGTACCCGGATAACTTTGCCCATTTCGATTGGGTTAATCCCGATGCGCCGAAAGGCGGCACCTTGCGGGTGATGGCCTCTGGAACATTCGACACGCTCAACCCCTACACGTTTAAAGGGACGAGTCCAATCGCGACGCCAGGTTTTTTCCAATACGGCATAAGCGAGCTGAATGAGCCATTGATGGTAGGCACTGGCATTTATGATCCTTCAGGTGACGAACCGGCCTCGGCGTATGGTCTTATCGCGGAAACCATCGAGTACAGCGATAACCATAGCTGGGTGGTTTTCAATCTGCGAGATTCGGCACGCTTCCATGATGGCCAGCCGATAACCGCCTACGATGTAGCTTTTTCCTATCGACTGCTGCTCAAGGATGGTCATCCGCGTTTTCGCACCGATCTACAGGGAGTCAAGCGAGTCGATATACTCAATCGCCATCGGATTCGCTTCGTATTCGACAAGCCCGGTAATCCATTGCTAATCATGCGTCTCGGTGAGCTACCGGTATTGCCGCAACACTATTGGAAGGACCGTGACTTCCGCGCCACTACCTTCGAGCCACCGCTCGGCAGTGGCCCCTACCGCATCAGCGAAGTTCAGCCGGGGCGTCGTGTGACATTCGAGCGGGTGAAGAACTGGTGGGGGGCTGATCTTCCAACCAATCGCGGCAAATATAATTTTGATCGCGTCCAGGTGGAGTTTTATCGCGACAGTACGGTGGCTTTCGAAGCGTTCAAAGTCGGGGAGTTCGATTTTTACATCGAGCACCAAGCGAAAAACTGGGCCAACGGCTACCAGTTCCCGGCGGTTCTGCGTGGTGATGTGATTCGCGCGGAGATCCCCCATCAGATTCCCACCCAGACGCAAGCCCTGTTCATGAACGGGCGTCGACCATCCTTTGCCGACATCAGGATTCGCCAGGCGCTGGGCATGATGTTCGATTTCGAATGGACCAATCGTGCGCTGTTCTACGGTGCCTATCAGCGCAGCGAGAGCTACTACCCGAACAGTGAGTTTTCGGCGACCAGCACACCGGAAGGGGGCGAATGGTTATTGCTGTCGCCGTTCCGCGATCAGCTCCCCGAAAAATTATTTACCGAACCGTTCAAACTACCGAAAACGGACGGACGCGGCATTCCACGTGACACCTTGCGCAAGGCGCTGGTTTTACTCAAAGAAGCCGGCTGGGAGTTGACGTCGGAGGGCCTTCGCGACAAGGCAGGCCATGAATTTCAGTTTGAGATCCTGCTCGTCAATCCGCGACTCGAGCGAATCCTCCAGCCTTATGTGGAGAACCTGGCGCGCATCGGCATACAGGCTCGTCTGCGTAGCGTCGACGGCGCGCAATACAAGCAGCGCCTGGATCAATATGACTACGACATGATTCTGACGACCCTGAATCAAAGCCTGAGTCCAGGCCTCGAACAGTGGCTGTATTTTCATTCAAGCCAAGTAAGCGTCAAAGGTGGCCGCAACTACGCCGGCATTGCCAACCCGGTGATCGACAAACTGATCGCAAAACTGATCGCAGCCAAGACCCGAGACGAGCAGATTTCCGCAGCACGCGCCATTGATCGCGTTTTACTTTGGAACCACTACACCATCCCCAACTGGTTCATCAGTTATCACCGTCTGGCGTACCGTAATCGGTTCGCCCATGTCACCACACCGCCTTATACACTCGGACTACGTGCGTGGTGGTTGAAGGACCTGGAGAAGGCTCAATGATGATAAGAAACTCAACACTATCATTCTTGCATGCGGGCATCCTCGCCCTCGTATGTCTTGCGAGAGTTGCCGAAGCAGCTCCTCAACATGCTTTGACCCTGTATGACGAGAAGCCAAAGTATCCTGCGAATTTCTCACACTTCGACTATGCCAACCCCGACGCTCCCAAGGGAGGAACGCTGCGACAGGCAGGCTTCGGTAGCTTCGATTCGCTCAATCCTTTCATCAACAAGGGCGTCGCGGCGGACGATATCGGCCTCGTCTATGACACCCTGACAACCAATAGCCTGGATGAGCCGTTCACGGTCTACGGCCTGCTGGCGGAAAAAATCGAGAAAGGCCCGAACAACGAGTGGGTACGTTTCTATCTGCGCCCCGAAGCTCGCTTTCACGACGGCGAGCCGGTGACGGCGGAGGATGTCGTGTTCACCTTCGAGACATTGATCAGCAAGGGAGCGCCGCATTATCGCGGCTATTACGCTGACGTCGAGAAAGCCGTAGTCGAGGGTCCGCGTCGCGTCCGTTTCGATTTCAAGCACGCGGGCAACCGCGAACTACCGCTCATCCTTGGGCAACTGCCGGTGCTGCCGAAGCATTGGTGGGCCGAAAGGGACTTCACCTCCGGCAGCATGGAGCCGCCTTTGGGCAGTGGCCCGTATCGAATAGAGCAAGTAGAGGCTGGCCGCTCGGTCCGGTATACCCGAGCCGAGGATTATTGGGGCAAGGACCTGCCGGTCAACCGTGGCTTCTATAACTTCGATCAGGTGCGCTTCGATTACTACCGTGATAACACGGTGGCGCTCCAGGCCTTTAAAGCCGGACACTTCGATTATTGGCTGGAAACCAGCGCGAAGAACTGGGCTACCGCGTACGACACCGAGGCAGTCAAAGACGGGCGGATCATCAAGGAAGAGATCGCCAACCATAACCCGCAAGGTATGCAAGGCTTTATCTTCAATATTCGAAAACCTCATTTGCAGGACGTCAGGATTCGGGAAGCCCTGGCCCTGCTTTTCGATTTCGAATGGACCAATCGCCAGTTGTTCAATGGCGCCTATACCCGTACCCGCAGCTATTTCGACAACTCCGAGCTTGCCTCCTCCGGTTTGCCAGGCGAGAAAGAGCTGAGCATTCTCGAGCCGCTGCGCGATCAGATACCTGAGGAAGTCTTCGACAAGCCCTTTAAGCTGCCGCAGACCAACGCCGACGGCATGATCCGCGAACAGCAACGTCGCGCCTACGAGCTACTCACCGACGCCGGCTGGAAAATCGAAAACGACCGCATGGTGGATGCCAACGGAAAGCCGGTCAAACTGGAGTTTCTGCTGGTACAGGCAGACTTCGAACGGGTTCTTTTACCTTACAAACGCAACCTTGCCGGTCTGGGTATCGATCTCGAAATCCGCCGGGTCGACGTCTCACAGTACATCAATCGCCTGCGCTCACGTGACTACGACATGATTGTCAGTGGTTTTGGCCAATCCAGTTCGCCGGGCAACGAGCAGCGCGAATACTGGCATTCGGCAAGTGCGGACAATCCAGGAAGTCGCAACTTCATTGGACTGAAGGATCCGGCCATCGATGCGCTGGTGGAAAACCTGATCGCCGCCGATTCGCGTGAAGAGTTGATCACTAGCACCCGCGCATTGGATCGCGTGCTGCTGTGGGGCCACTACGTAATTCCGAACTGGCACATCAAGACCTGGCGCGTCGCCTACTGGAACCATCTGGCCCACCCCGAAATCACACCCCGCTACGATATCGGCCTGATGACCTGGTGGAACAAGCCCAGCGCCGAAGCACCTGATCCGGAAGCAGTCAGCGACGAGCCAATCGCCAAAGCACAGGCCACCAGCGCTACCAGCACTGCAGCGGAGCGCTAGGAATGCTCGCGTATATCTTTCGCAGGCTACTGCTGATTATTCCGACCCTGTTCGGCATTCTGCTAATCAATTTCATCATCATCCAGGCTGCACCTGGCGGTCCGGTCGAACAGGCAATCGCCAAGCTGGAAGGCTTCGAAGGCGCGACCAGCCGTATCGCTGGTGGCGGCTCTGAAGTGGCTACGGGCAACAACAGCTACCGGGGCGCGCAAGGTCTGGACCCCGATCTGATCGCCGAAATCGAACGCCTATACGGCTTCGACAAACCGGCACCGGAACGCTTCTGGATCATGCTCAGCAACTACTTGCGCCTGGATTTTGGCGAGAGTTTCTTCCGAGATGCCGAGGTCACCGAACTGATCATCGAGAAGATGCCGGTCTCGATCTCGCTGGGGCTCTGGAGCACGTTGATCATGTATCTAGCGTCGATACCGCTGGGTATCGCCAAGGCCACGCGTCATGGCAGCCCGTTCGATGTCTGGACCAGCTCAGCGATTATCGTCGGTTATGCGATTCCGGCGTTTCTGTTTGCCATTCTCCTGATCGTGCTGTTTGCCGGCGGCAGTTATTGGAACTGGTTTCCACTAAGGGGTTTGACCTCTGGCAATTTCGACGAACTAACGCTGACCGGCAAGATCATCGATTATTTTTGGCATCTTGCGCTGCCGGTCACCGCGTTGGTCATCGGCAATTTCGCGACCCTGACTCTGCTGACGAAAAACAGCTTTCTCGACGAGATCAATAAGCAGTATGTGATTACTGCCCGTGCCAAGGGCCTGAGCAAAAATAGGGTGCTCTACGGCCACGTGTTCCGCAATGCGATGCTGATCATCATCGCCGGCTTCCCATCGGCATTCATCGGTATGTTCTTTACCGGTTCGCTGCTGATCGAAGTGATCTTTTCCCTTGACGGTCTTGGCTTGCTCAGCTTCGAGGCCGCCATCAACCGCGACTATCCTGTGGTGTTCGGCACCCTGTTCCTGTTCACCCTGCTCGGTCTGGTAGTCAAGCTGATCGGCGATCTGACCTATACGCTGGTCGACCCGCGAATAGATTTCGAAAGCAGGGAGACCTGACATGCAGCTGACCCCGCTGAACCAGCGGCGCTTCGCCCTCTTCAAGGCCCACAAACGCGGCTGGTGGTCGCTGTGGTTGTTTCTCGTACTATTCGTCCTAAGTCTCGGCGCCGAACTGATCGCCAACGACAAACCGATCGTGGTGCGCTTCGACGGCGGCTGGTATTTCCCGGTATTCAAGCGTTATCCAGAAACGACATTCGGCGGCGAGTTTCCGTTGCAGGCCAACTACAAGGGCCCCTACATCCAGGAGCTGATTGAAAAAAAGGACGGCTGGATGATATGGCCGCCGATCCCGTTCAACTATTCCAGCATCAATTATGATCTTCAGGTTCCTGCCCCTGCCCCACCATCGGGCCAAAACTGGCTGGGCACCGACGATCAGGGCCGAGACGTACTCGCCCGGGTCATCTACGGCTTTCGCATTTCGGTATTGTTCGCGCTCACGCTGACTTTGATCAGTTCGGTAATCGGTGTGGTCGCCGGCGCCCTGCAAGGATTTTACGGTGGCTGGGTCGACCTCGTTGGACAGCGCGTCCTGGAGATCTGGTCAGGACTACCAGTGCTCTACCTGCTCATTATTCTCGCGAGTTTCGTGCAGCCCAATTTCTGGTGGTTGCTCGGCATCATGCTGCTGTTCTCCTGGATGAGCCTGGTCGATGTGGTTCGTGCGGAGTTTTTGCGGGGCCGCAATCTCGAATACGTGCGAGCAGCACGAGCGCTGGGCATGCGGAACGGCGCGATCATGTTCCGTCACATACTGCCCAATGCGATGGTTTCGACCATGACGTTCATGCCATTCATCCTTACCGGAGCAATCGGAACGCTGACCGCCCTGGATTTTCTTGGCTTCGGTCTGCCCCCCGGCGCACCATCATTGGGTGAGCTGGTCGCGCAGGGCAAGGCGAATCTGCAGGCGCCGTGGCTGGGCATCAGCGCGTTCATGGTCCTTGCAATCATGCTGACCCTGTTGGTGTTTATCGGCGAGGCCGCCCGCGATGCCTTCGACCCAAGGAAATAGCATGGCTGAGAATCTTATAGAGGTCCGCGACCTGGCCGTCGAGTTCGTCAGCGGGGACCGAACTCAGCGAGTCGTCGACGGCGTGAGCTTCGACATTCGCAAGGGTGAGACCCTGGCGCTCGTCGGCGAGAGCGGTTCCGGAAAATCCGTCACGGCTCATTCAATACTACGCCTACTGCCTTATCCGCTCGCTCGGCACCCGGCCGGTGAAATTCGCTACGCCGGAGAAGATCTGCTCAAAGCGAATGAAAAACGCATGCGTGGCATACGCGGCGACCGCATCGCGATGGTCTTTCAGGAGCCAATGACCTCGCTCAATCCATTACATACCATCGGCACGCAGATCAACGAAGTGCTGCAGATCCATAAGGGGTTAAGTGGCAAAGCCGCTACGGCACGGACCCTTGAATTGCTCGAACTGGTTGGAATAGCAGAACCCCAAAAAAGGATCCGGGCTTATCCGCACGAGCTTTCCGGCGGCCAGCGCCAGCGTGTGGTAATTGCTATGGCGCTGGCCAACGAACCCGAGTTGCTCATTGCCGACGAGCCGACCACGGCACTGGATGTAACGGTGCAGCTGAAGATTCTTGAACTGCTGAAGGAATTGCAGGCGCGTCTGGGCATGGCTCTGCTGCTGATCAGCCATGATCTTAATCTCGTCCGGCAAATTGCCCATCACGTATGTGTCATGCAGAGCGGTCGCGTCGTCGAACAGGCATCTTGCAACGAATTGTTCCGCTCGCCGCAGCATCCCTACACCCGAGAGTTGCTCGCGGCAGAACCTAGCGGCGGACCGGTAGCGGTTGAAGCGTCGGCACCGGCATTGCTGGAAGTGAATGATCTGCGAGTCTGGTTCCCGATCAAAAAGGGACTGTTCAGGCGCACCGTCGATCACATCAAAGCAGTGGACGGAGTCACCTTCAGCCTGCCAAAAGGACAAACGTTGGGGATTGTCGGCGAAAGCGGGTCGGGGAAGTCCACCTTAGGGCTCGCGATTCTGAGATTGCTGTCCAGCAGCGGTGAGATTCATTTTCAGGGGCAGGCGCTGCAGAAGATATCGCAGCGTGCGGTACGCCCCATGCGACGGCAGATGCAGGTGGTATTTCAGGACCCATTTGGCAGTCTCAGCCCCAGAATGTCGGTCGGCCAGATCGTAGGAGAAGGACTCAGCATCCATGGGATGGGGTCTGCAGCGGAACAAGCGCAGGCGATCATCGATGCGCTGGTCGAGGTTGGGCTCGACCCCGAGAGCCGCCATCGCTATCCCCACGAGTTTTCTGGGGGGCAACGGCAACGAATCGCCATAGCCAGGGCCTTGGTGCTCAAGCCTGATCTTATTCTGCTTGATGAACCTACCTCGGCATTGGATAGAACAGTGCAGCGGCAAGTGGTTGAGCTACTACGCTCGCTACAGGCCAAGTACAACCTGACCTACCTGTTCATCAGCCATGACCTGGCGGTGGTTCGGGCGCTAAGCCACCAGATGATAGTGGTCAAGCAGGGCCAGGTAGTTGAACAGGGAGTGGCCGAGGCTATCTTTGCCGCGCCCCAACATTCGTATACACAGCAGCTGCTGGCGTCTGCCTTTATGGTGCCCGCATCTGATGAACAACCAGAAGAGGAACAAGCACATGGGTTTTCTTACCGGTAAGCGCGTATTGATCGTCGGCGTCGCCAGCAAACTGTCGATCGCCTCCGGCATCGCCGCGGCCATGCACCGCGAAGGCGCCGAACTGGCTTTCACTTATCAGAACGATAAGCTCAAAGGTCGCGTTGAAGAATTCGCCGCGAGCTGGGGCTCAGGGCCGGAGTTGTGCTTCCCATGCGACGTCGCCAGCGACGACGAGATCGTCAAGGTGTTTGAAGAACTGGGTAAAAAATGGGACGGTCTGGACGGTATTGTTCACTCGGTAGGATTCGCTCCAGGCGATCAGCTCGATGGCGATTTCACCGACGTCACCACCCGTGACGGCTTCCGTATCGCGCACGACATCAGCGCCTACAGCCTTGTAGCGCTGGCCAAGGCCGGTCGCCCGATGATGAAAGGCCGCAACGGCAGCATCCTCACGCTTTCCTACCTGGGTGCAGAGCGCACCATGCCTAACTACAACGTAATGGGTATGGCTAAAGCCAGCCTTGAGGCGGGTGTTCGTTACTTGGCAGGCAGCCTCGGTCCGGAGGGCACACGCGTCAACGCCGTTTCAGCTGGCCCCATCCGTACATTGGCAGCGTCCGGAATCAAAAGCTTCCGCAAGATGCTGGCGGCCAATGAGAAGCAGACCCCGCTGCGCCGCAACGTGACCATCGATGAAGTCGGCAATGCCGGCGCCTTCCTCTGCTCGGATTTGGCCTCCGGAATCAGCGGTGAGATCCTCTACGTCGACGGTGGCTTCAACACCACGGCAATGGGCGCGATCGAAGACTGATCTGCCGCTCATAAAAAACCCGCATTTGATTGCGGGTTTTTTTGTTGCGCAGATGTGTCAGAGCACTATCAGAACGTTTCTACCTCAGCATCGGCATGCAGCATCTGTCGGTAGGCGGCAAAATCCTGCTGTCCGCTGCGCGAGGCCAGGAAGCGACGATAGTTCTGCTTATCTTCCTCCGAGAGCTCCGTCGCTGGCTCGCTTACGCCATCCAGACGAACAACGACAAAGTCTCCATTGGCAAGACGCACACTATCGTAGGTTGGCTTGTCACTCACCGCAGGTCGCGGCATCCGGAACACTTGCTGCAGGACGGCAGGTTCAACGCCGTCCTGATTACGCGAAGCGGCTTCCACTGGCTGCCACTGCTGTGCCGCCTGCCCCCCTTCGCGCAGCGTAGCGATCAAGCGCTCGCCTTCCTCAACTGCCATCTCGGCAGCCTTGCTACGCTGCAGTTGCGTGATAATGCCCTCCTTCACCGTATCGAAAGGCAAAACCTCCGGTTGCAAATGTTCCTTAATGCGAACTGCAACGACGGTGTCCGGATCCAGTTCGATGACGCTGCTATTAGCGCCATCGATAAGAACTTCATCGCTGAACGCTGTCTGGATAACCTGCCGATTGGCAGCGATACCGGCTCCGCCCTCACGGCCGAATGCTTCGGTCGCCTGCACTGACAGACCTAGTTCCTGTGCCGGCTGGGTGAGATCAGACGACTCGAATGCGGTGTCTTCCAACAGCTTGCTCGCTTCGACAAAACGCTGTTCGACCTGCTGCGCTTTGAGCTCCCGAACCAGCTCAGGCCGCATATCTTCGAGCGCAGGCACTTCGGGTGACCGAACACCCAACAGCTTGATCAAATGCCAGCCAAAGTCGGAACGCACCGGAATCGATACCTGCCCTTCGTCAAGCGCATAAAGCGCCTCCTCGAAAGCCGGATCGTAAACGCCTGGGCCGGCAAAACCCAGATCACCCCCTTCGTTGGCCGAACCCGGATCTTCGGAAACTTCCTTTGCAAGGGCCGCGAAATCTTCGCCTGCAGCCAGCCGCTTGGCGATCTCTTCTATCTTCGCCTTAGCTTCGGCGTCGCTGGAATCGTCGGACTCGATCAGAATATGCGCCGCACGTCGCTGCTCCGCCAGGTTCGCGATGCGCTGCTGATAAAGGTTTTGCACCTCTTCATCCGAGACCTCGACCTGATCGAAAAACGAGTCCTTGTTCAGCTCGACATACTCTAGAACAACCTGCTCCGGCGAGCGGAAACGGTCAGTGTTCTGCTCGTAGTATTCGCGTGCCTCGTTGTCGCTTACCTCAACTGCATCCACATTCGCCGGCACGGTAATGCTCGCAAAATCACGGGTCTGCTGCTCTAGGCGAGCGAACGCTTCGATCTGCTCATCAGTGACGAAACCGGAACCGGATATGCCGGCACGAAGCTGTCCAATCAACATTTCCTGCTTCAGCAGCTCGCGAAATTGGAGCCGGGTATAGCCCATCTGTTGAATAACCTGATCGAACCGTGCCGCATTGAATGCACCGTCCACGGTAAATTCAGGCGTCTGCAAAATCAGCTGATCGAGGGCTGCCTCGGAGAAGGCAAAATTGGCGCTACGTGCACCCTGCAGCAGCAGTGCTCGGTCAATAAGTGCGCGGAGGGATGACTCGCGCACCAGCTTGTCATCCAGCAATGACGGATCGAAATCGCCGCCTAGCTGCTGAGCCAACTGCCGACGCTGCATGTTCATCGCCTGGTTGAGCTCGTCCAGCGAGATTTCCTCACCGTTGACCTCGGCGGCATCCCGGCTGTTGCTCGCGGCATTGAAGATAGCGTCGAAGCCCGTCAGCGCCAGCAGCACGACGATAATTCCGATGATGGTTTTGGCAATCCAGCCTTGTGAATTGTCCCTGATATTCTGAAGCATGCGTCCCCCAGGAGTCAGCTGCGCAACGGTCGCTGCAGCACGGGTGGAATCCGGATAAAAGAAAGGCGCATCCAGGGATGCGCCTTCTCGGAGCTTTTGGAGCGGTTGGGCCTTATCCCCCAAGCCCGAACGCAACAGGCAAAGCCTGTTCGAATAACCGCTCCAAGCCAGGGCCAGCGCTAGCTGACAACTGGCCGGATCGAAAACGCTTAGTTGACAGCGTCTTTCAGAGCCTTGCCAGCCTTGAAGCCCGGGATCTTGGCTGCAGCGATGTTGATCGGCTTGCCAGTCTGGGGGTTACGGCCGGTGCGAGCAGCGCGCTCTTTGACAGCGAAAGTACCGAAACCAACCAGTACCACGGAATCACCAGCCTTCAGTGCGCCAGTGACGGATTCAATCACTGCATCCAGCGCGCGGCCAGCAACAGCTTTCGGGATATCAGCAGATGCAGCGATGGCATCGATCAGTTCCGACTTGTTCACTCTAAGTCCCCTTATTTCTGTTGAGTCGTATCTTTAATTTTTGGTGTAAGCAAAGCGGTGCTGAAATAGCAGCGACACAAGGGGCCGGTTTATAACAAGGACGCCGAAAATGTGTCAACAAGGCCTTCCAGACTAATGCGTGCTGATTCGTTCCTTGGAATCAGGCTCGCGCTTGTCTTCCTTTGCAACTATATCGGGAGCCGCATCAGGCAAGGGCTCCGGCGCGTATTGCAGCGCAATTTGGAGGACTTCGTCAATCCACTTCACCGGTTTAATCTGCAGGTCCCGCTTAATATTCTCAGGAATCTCTTTCAGATCACGTTGATTCTCTTCGGGGATGATCACCGTCTTGATGCCACCCCGATGTGCAGCGAGCAATTTCTCTTTCAATCCACCGATGGCCAACACCTGGCCACGCAAGGTGATCTCGCCGGTCATGGCGACCTCTGCGCAAACAGGAATCTGCGTTAGCGCAGAAACAAGCGCTGTACACATCCCGATACCGGCGCTTGGGCCGTCCTTCGGCGTTGCCCCTTCCGGCACGTGGATATGGATGTCCTGCTTTTCATGAAAGTCCAACGGAATACCCAAGCTCTTGGCCCGGCTACGCACAACAGTAAGCGCAGCGGTAATCGACTCACCCATTACATCGCCGAGCGAACCAGTCTTGGTCAGACGGCCCTTACCAGGCACCACAGCCGCCTCGATGGTCAGCAACTCGCCGCCGACCTGGGTCCAGGCCAGGCCGGTCACTTGACCGACTTGATCCTGCTGCTCAGCAAGTCCATAACGGAACTTGCGCACCCCAAGGAAATGCTCGAGCGATTCGGCAGTGACCTTTACCTCGAAACTCTTCTCAGCCGCATGCTCTTTGACTACCTTCCGGCAGACCTTCGCCAGTTGGCGCTCCAAACCGCGAACGCCAGCTTCACGTGTGTAATAGCGGATGATGTCGCGTATGGCCTCTTCGTCGAAAATCAGCTCAGCCTTTTTCAACCCATTAGCCTGCACCTGTTTCGGAACCAGGTAGCGAATCGCAATATTGATCTTCTCGTCTTCGGTATACCCAGGGAGACGTATCACCTCCATGCGATCCAGCAACGGCGCCGGAATGTTCATGGAGTTAGCGGTACAGAGGAACATCACATCGGACAGGTCGTAGTCGACCTCAAGATAATGGTCATTGAAGTTATGGTTCTGTTCGGGATCAAGCACCTCAAGCAATGCCGAAGCCGGATCGCCGCGCATGTCGTTGCCCATCTTGTCGATTTCATCGAGCAGAAATAGCGGGTTGCGAACACCGACCTTGCTCATTTTTTGAATCAACCGGCCAGGCATCGAGCCGATGTAGGTACGGCGATGCCCACGAATTTCGGCTTCGTCCCGCACTCCACCCAGCGCCATCCGCACGAACTTCCGGTTAGTGGAACGCGCAATGGACTCGGCCAGCGAGGTCTTGCCCACGCCCGGTGGGCCAACCAGACATAATACCGGCCCCTTTAGCTTCTTAACGCGCTTCTGCACGGCAAGATACTCAAGAATGCGGTCCTTCACTTCTTCGAGCCCGTAATGGTCCGTATCGAGCACGTCTTCAGCCTTGGCCAGATCGAGGCGTACTTTGCTGGCGGCCTTCCACGGCACGTTCACCAGCCAGTCGATGTAAGTTCGAACGACAGTAGCCTCAGCTGACATCGGTGACATCTGCTTGAGCTTGTTCAGCTCGGTTGTCGCCTTGGCATGGGCATCTTTGCTCAAGCCAGCGTTTTCGATGCGCTTCTTCAGGTCATCGATCTCGTTGTGACCTTCATCGATATCGCCTAGCTCTTTCTGAATAGCCTTCATCTGCTCATTCAGATAGTACTCACGCTGACTGCGCTCCATCTGCTTCTTGACGCGTCCACGGATACGCTTTTCAACCTGCAGCAGGTCAATTTCGGCATCCAGCAAGGCCAGCACATGTTCAACCCGAGCGGGCAAGTCAGTGATTTCGAGAATCGCCTGCTTCTGCTCGATTTTGAGCGCCATATGCGCAGCCATGGTATCGACCAGGCGCGCCGGCTCATCGATGCTGGCAAGCGATGAGAGCACTTCTGAGGGGACTTTCTTGCCGAGCTGAACGTATTGCTCGAATTGACTCAATAGACTGCGGGTAAAGACCTCCGCCTCGCGCTCCTCGATGCCTGACTCCTCGATCAGCGACACCTCGGCACGGCAATGGTCATCTACATCGAAGAAGCGATCTATAACGCCGCGTTGCTCACCTTCGACAAGCACCTTGACAGTGCCATCGGGCAATTTGAGCAGCTGCAGAACGGTTGCGACCGTCCCCACGCGATACAGGCCCTCTTCAGCCGGATCGTCATCCGCCGGGTTCTTCTGAGCCAGAAGCAGGATCTGCTTGTCACCAGCCATGGCGGACTCGAGTGCCTCGATGGACTTTTCCCGTCCAACGAACAACGGAATTACCATATGTGGGTAAACCACGACGTCGCGCAGCGGCAAGAGGGGCAGTTCGATGGTTGTCTTCATAAATTCAGCTCTACGACGGCCATACGGCGGTGAACGGGGAAACACCCTGGCAATTAAGATGGGGGCACGCAGGGTAAAAAACAAGGAGTCTTCAGAAAAGCAAAGGGGCCCGGAGGCCCCTGTTCTATCATGCGTCTGGCGCAGCTTTCGCAGGCGGTTCGCTATTCTCGTAGATCAGCAGCGGCTGCGATGTGCCCTCGATAACACTCTCGTCGATAACCACCTTGCTGACATCCTTCTGTGAAGGAATCTCGTACATGGTGTCCAGCAGAACGCCCTCGAGGATCGAACGCAGACCGCGTGCACCGGTCTTGCGCTCCAATGCACGGCCAGCGACAGCCTTGAGCGCATCGGTACGGAACTCCAAATCCACACCTTCAAGCTCGAAGAGCTTGGCGTACTGCTTGGTCAGCGCATTCTTGGGCTCGGTAAGGATCTGGATCAAGGCGGCCTCGTCCAGTTCGTCGAGCGTGGCAATGACTGGCAGGCGGCCCACAAATTCCGGAATCAGGCCAAACTTGACGAGGTCGTCAGGCTCCACCGCACGCAGCGATTCACCGATTTTCTTGCCCAGATCCTTGCTGCGGACCTCTGCATTGAAGCCAATGCCCCCTTGGGTCGAACGCCCCTGGATGACTTTTTCAAGGCCAGCGAATGCACCACCGCAAATGAACAGGATATTGCGCGTATCGACTTGTAGGAATTCTTGCTGTGGATGCTTGCGACCGCCTTGTGGCGGAACCGAAGCGACCGTACCCTCGATCAGTTTGAGCAGCGCCTGTTGTACGCCCTCGCCCGAGACATCCCGTGTGATTGACGGGTTGTCGGACTTGCGTGAAATCTTGTCGATCTCATCGATGTAGACGATGCCCATCTGAGCTTTTTCGACATCGTAATCGCATTTTTGCAACAGCTTTTGAATGATGTTCTCAACATCCTCGCCTACGTAGCCAGCCTCGGTAAGCGTAGTGGCGTCGGCGATGGTGAACGGAACATTCAGCAGCCGCGCAAGCGTCTCGGCGAGCAGGGTCTTGCCCGAGCCAGTCGGCCCGATCAGCAGAATATTGCTCTTGCCCAACTCGACTTCTTCTTTCTTGTCACGTTGGTTGAGGCGCTTGTAATGGTTATAAACCGCTACTGCCAGGATCTTCTTTGCGCGTTCCTGACCAATGACATATTGGTCGAGAATACCGCTGATTTCCTTGGGCGCAGGCAGTTTTTGCGCGCTGCTCTCGGCCTGTGCTTCTTGCACCTCCTCACGGATGATGTCATTGCACAGGTCGACGCACTCGTCGCAGATAAAGACCGAGGGCCCGGCAATCAACTTGCGTACTTCATGCTGGCTTTTGCCGCAGAAAGAGCAATAGAGCAGCTTGCCGGAATCCTCGCCGTTGCGGGTGTCAGTCATTCGATCGATCCAATCGGGAAGGCTTGAAACACAAGATGAAGGCAATCGCAGGCTTTTTCAAGCCCGCACTACAGCCGGATATCGCCGTACGGACGAGATCAGGCTGTCATTTGCCGCTGAGCCAGGACCTGGTCGATCAGTCCATACTTAACGGCATCTTCGCCACTCATGAAATTGTCGCGGTCGGTATCCCGAGCAATCACTTCCATCGGCTGGCCGGTGTGCTCAGCCATTACCTTATTCAGACGCTCACGGATGGTAAGAATTTCCCGAGCATGGATCTCGATGTCCGAAGCCTGACCCTGAAAACCACCCAGTGGCTGGTGAATCATCATCCGCGAGTGCGGCAAGCAGTAACGTTTCCCAGCCGCGCCACCGGTCAATAACAGAGCGCCCATGCTACAGGCCTGACCGATGCAGATAGTCGATACGTCCGGCTTGATGAACTGCATGGTGTCGTAGATCGACATGCCTGCAGTGACGGAGCCGCCAGGGGAATTGATGTACAGATGGATGTCCTTCTCGGGGTTTTCTGCCTCGAGGAAGAGCATCTGCGCGACGATCAGGTTGGCCATGTAGTCTTCGACCTGACCAACCATGAATATCACCCGCTCCTTGAGGAGACGGGAATAGATGTCATACGCGCGCTCGCCACGGGCGGACTGCTCGATGACCATCGGCACCAGGCCACCTGCGGCCTGGATGTCTGGTACTTGCATAAACGAATTGCCGGACATGTCCAACGATACTCCCTATGTCACGCCGCAAAGACATAAGCCAGCACGAGGCTGGCTTATGAATGTGCATTAAACGGTTTGAAGAAACTCAGGCAGCTTGCGGGGCTTCCGCAGGCTTCACTGCTTCTTCGTAGGAGACCGACTTGTCGGTCAATTTAGCCTGCTGCAGGACAGTATCTACAACTTGCTCTTCGAGCACAACAGAGCGAACTTCGTTCAGCTGCTCGTCGTTCTTGTAGTACCAGGACACGACTTGCTCAGGCTCCTGATAAGCGGAAGCCATTTCCTCGATCAGCTCGCGAACGCGTGCGTCTTCAGGCTTGAGCTCGTACTGCTTGACCACTTCGGCGACGATCAGACCAAGCACAACGCGGCGCTTGGCCTGCTCTTCAAATAGCTCGGCCGGGAGTTGATCAGGTTTGATATTGCCACCAAACTGCTGAACAGCCTGAACGCGCAAACGGTTCACTTCAGTGTCGACCAGAGCCTTCGGTACTTCGATCGGATTGGCGCCAACCAACCCTTCCATGACCTGATTCTTGATCTTGGTCTTGATGGCCTGACGAAGCTCGCGCTCCATATTTTTCTTCACTTCGGCGCGGAAGCCTTCAAGACCACCTTCCTGAACGCCGAACTGAGCGAAGAACTCGTCGTCCAGCTCTGGCAGTTGCGCAGCGGCAACGCTATTAATGGTCACAGTGAACTCGGCAGTTTTGCCGGCGAGATCGAGGTTCTGATAATCCTCTGGGAAGGTCGGGCTGATGACCCGCTCTTCGCCAGCCTTAGCACCAACCAGAGCATCTTCGAAGCCCGGAATCATGCGACCCGAACCCAACACAAGCTGGGTGCCCTGCGCCGAACCACCCGCAAAGGCTTCGCCGTCGATTTTGCCAACAAAGTCGATGTTCAACTGATCGCCGTTCTCGGCTGCGCGATCGGCAGCCTCATAACGAGTGTTCTGCTTACGCAGGATATCGAGCATGTTGTCGACGTCTGCATCTGCCACTTCGGCCTGCAAACGCTCGATTTCGATACCTTCGAAGCCGGCAACCTTGAATTCTGGAAACACTTCGAAAGTCGCGACGTATTCCAGATCCTTGCCCTTCTCGAACACTTTCGGCTCGACTGCCGGTGCGCCGGCAGGGTTCAGTTTTTCGGCGACTACGGCCTCATAAAAGGTGGCCTGGATCAGATCACCCAGGGCCTCTTGACGAGCAGCCGCTTCATAGCGCTGACGAATCACGCTCATCGGCACCTTGCCGGGACGAAAACCTGGGATTTTGGCTCGGCTGGCGGTCTGTTGCAGACGCTTGTTGACTTCGGTCTCGATGCGCTCGACCGGCACGCCAATGGTCATGCGGCGCTCAAGAGCGGAGGTGCTTTCAACAGAAACTTGCATGGATTTTCCTCGTTGCACAGACATAAGCCGGCGTTCCGGCCCCAGAATGGGCAAGCATTCTAGTGGCTCGTATGACAGAAGTCACCCCGTCCGGCAAGGCACTCGCGCCACCGAAGTGGCCACGCCGCACCCTCGTAGAGTTATCGGATAGATCAGCCCTGATGTACTTGACCTGGATGCATTTGGCATCCTGCCATCATCCTGACGGAGCAATGAAACGGACAAAAAAAAACCGGCCCCAGGCCGGTTGTTACACTCCGCATCGTTCTCAGATGCAAAGCGCCTGTATGGTGCGGACGGAGAGACTCGAACTCTCACACCTTGCGGCGCCAGAACCTAAATCTGGTGTGTCTACCAATTCCACCACGTCCGCATAACTTCTAAACGGAAACGCCAGGCAGTGCCTGGCGTTTCGGAATATGGGGTGGACGATGGGGTTCGAACCCACGACCGCAGGAGCCACAATCCTGTGCTCTACCAACTGAGCTACGCCCACCATATTGCCTTGCTTATGCCAGAGCCCAAAATGGCGCACCCGGCAGGACTCGAACCTGCGACCATCCGCTTAGAAGGCGGATGCTCTATCCAACTGAGCTACGGGCGCTCTATATCTGCATTCTATTCGGAGCGCAGACTTCAAGCTCCGGCCAATGAAGGCATCGACCTTCAAAAGCCGTCTTACCCAGCAGCAAGCTGTGCTCGACAAGCGGGGCGAATCTTAATGGGCCGCCTACAAGCCGTCAACAGCAAAGCCGAAAAAATTTCAGCCTGGTAAAGGAGTTACGGAGATCGGTCGTCGCATCGCCTTTGCCGGACGGTGCCACCGTGCGAGAATGCGCGTCCTTTTTCAATCCTTCTCCATGGTTAATTACGCGTCATGACCGCAAAACTGATCGACGGTAAAAAGATTGCTGCCAATATCCGCCAGCAGATCGCCGGTAGAGTTGCCGAGCGATCTCGGCAGGGCCTCCGGGTGCCGGGCCTGGCAGTGATACTCGTGGGCACTGACCCGGCGTCCCAGGTTTATGTCGCGCATAAGCGCAAGGACTGTGAGGAAGTTGGATTTAACTCCACCGCACACGACCTCCCAGCTGAGACTAGCCAGACCGAGTTGCTGGCGCTGATCGATCAGCTCAATGACGACCCGCTTATCGACGGCATCCTCGTGCAGCTTCCATTACCCAAGCATCTGGACGCATCGCAGATGCTTGAACGCATCCGTCCGGACAAAGACGTGGATGGCTTCCACCCGTACAACATTGGCCGGCTCGCTCAACGTATGCCCCTGCTCCGCCCCTGCACGCCGAAAGGCATCATGGCGCTACTCGAGAGTACCGGCATCGACCTACACGGACTCAACGCAGTGGTCGTCGGTGCGTCCAACATTGTCGGACGACCCATGGCGCTGGAGCTGTTGCTGGCAGGCTGTACCACAACCGTAACGCACCGTTTCACCAACGATTTGGCCGAACACGTCAAGCGCGCCGACCTGATAGTGGTGGCGACCGGCATCACCGGGCTGGTGAAGGGTGAATGGATCAAGGAGGGCGCAATCGTTATTGATGTAGGCATCAACCGGCAGGCCGATGGCAAGCTGGTCGGAGACGTAGAGTTCGATGTTGCGGTACAGCGCGCCGGCTGGATTACGCCGGTACCCGGCGGTGTCGGCCCAATGACACGCGCTTGTCTGCTGGAAAATACGCTGCACGCAGCAGAGCATTTGCACGCCTGATGTGAGCACGTCATTAACGGCGCGTCTGGCTCCAGGCAGCTATATGGCGTTTAGGAAAACGGCACCCTCGAGTGCCGTTTTTTTATTCTAGCCCCAGCCCCAGCCCCAGCCCCAGCCCCAGCCCCAGCCGCGAATGCGACTGCGGCTTAGCGCTCTTGCTCCCAGGATTTGATCAGTTCGCCATAACTGACAGTCTGACCCTGAGGCTTCTCGTTTTCCAACTTGGGTTTCGGCGAGCCCGGCTGACTCAACCAGTACTCTGGATCGCGAGGCTCGTTGAGTTTTGGTCCGCACTTCGGTTGCACATTGGCCCGTTCCAACCGCGCCATCATGGTGTCCTGTGCTTCTGCAAGACCATCGAGCGCTTCCTGAGGCGTCTTGTCACCACTGGCCGCTTCGGCGATGTACTGCCACCACAGCTGTGCTAGACGAGGATAGTCCGGCACATTGGTTCCGGTCGGCGTCCACTGCACGCGCGCCGGGCTACGGTAGAACTCCACAAGGCCACCCAGCTTCGGTGCCGCTTCGGTCATGGCATCGGAATTGATGTCGGATTCGCGAATCGGGGTCAGACCGACGAGCGTCTTCTTCAAGGACACGGTTTTCGATACGGTGAATTGCGCATAAAGCCAGGCGGCCAGCCGGCGCTTCTCCGGCGTCGAGACGAGGAACGTCCAGGCACCGGCATCCTGATAGCCAAGCTTCATCCCCTCCTCCCAATACGGCCCCTTGGGTGAGGGCGCCATCCGCCATTTCGGCGTACCGTCCTCATTGACGACCGGCAGGCCGGGCTTGGTCATGTCCGCAGTGAAGGCGGTGTACCAGAAGATCTGCTGAGCAATGTTGCCTTGAGCCGGGACGGGGCCCGACTCGGAGAACGTCATGCCCTGCGCTTCCGGCGGCGCGTACTCGCGCATCCAGTCGACGTATTTTTGTGTCGCATAGACCGCCGCCGGTCCGTTGGTTGCGCCGCCACGGGAAACGCTGGAGCCCACCGGATGGCAGTCCTCAACACGAATACCCCACTCGTCCACCGGCAACCCGTTCGGCAACCCTTTGTCGCCAGCACCGGCCATGGAGAACCAGGCGTCGGTGAAGCGCCAGCCCAGCGACGGATCTTTCTTGCCGTAGTCCATATGGCCATAGATGCGCTGTCCGTCGATTTCCTTGACGTACTTACTGAAGAATTCGGCGATGTCTTCATAAGCGGACCAGTTGACTGGTACGCCCAATTCGTAGCCGTAGCGCTCCTTGAATTGCTGCTTCAGTTCGGGGCGCTCGAACCAGTCGGCCCGGAACCAGTACAGGTTGGCGAACTGCTGGACCGGCAACTGATAGACCTTGCCGTCTGGACCTGTGGTGAATGACAGTCCGATAAAGTCGTCCAGATCGAGCGTTGGCAGTGTGTAGTCCTTCGCCTCGCCTTCGATCATGTCGCTGATGGCCACTGCCTTGCCATAGCGGAAGTGGGTGCCGATCAGATCGGAGTCGTTGATATAACCGTCATAAATATTCTTACCCGACTGCATTTGCGTTTGCAGTTTCTCGACCACATCGCCCTCTTGCATCAGGTCGTGCCGTAGGCGAATGCCTGTGATCTCGCTGAAGGCGCGGGCCAGGGTTTTCGACTCGTACTCATGGGTGGTGATGGTTTCCGAGGCGACGTTGATCTCCATACCGCGGAAAGGCTCGGCGGCCTTGATGAACCAGCGTAATTCCTCCATCTGCTGCTCGGGCGACAGGGTCGATGGATTGAATTCCGACTCGACCCATTTCTTCGCCGCGTCTTCATAAGCGTCGGCCCAGGCCGCTCCCGTAATGCCGGACAACGTCAGCAGGGCCGCGAGCGCCATGCCATGTCGGGTGTTGTTTTTATTCTCGAACATAAACACCTCCTTTGGGTTTTTCGGAAGGATGGGCCGCAAGGCTCAACCCCAGCGCATCACTGCAAACAACCAGACGAGAGACAGCGCGGACGCTATCCAGATGCTCCAGTCGGTCAGCCCTATCAGCAGAAGGTGCCAATAGGCGCTGCCCAAAAGTCCAATGAACAGCCGATCGCCTCGCGTGGTGACGATGGGCAGCAAGCCCTTTCGCGGCACGCAGGGTCGCCTCAGTTCCCAGGCGCTCATCAGCGCCAGCATCAGGCCGATCACGGCGAAGAACACGGCAGTTGGTGTGGTCCAGGCCATCCAGTTCATCGATAGCTCTCCTATACCCGACCGAGGGCAAAGCCCTTGGCTACGTGGTTGCGCACAAACCAGATCACCAGCATGCCAGGCAGGATAGTCAGTACCCCGGCAGCCGCCAGCACGCCCCAATCGATCCCCGAAGCCGACACGGTCCGCGTCATTACCGAGACGATGGGTTTGGCGTCCACCGATGTGAGCGTTCGAGCAAGCAGCAGCTCCACCCAGGAGAACATGAAGCAAAAAAACGCGGTGACACCGATGCCCGAGCCGATCAGCGGAATGAAAATCTTCAGGAAGAACTTGGGAAAGCTGTAACCGTCGATGTAGGCCGTCTCGTCGATTTCCTTGGGCACGCCGGACATGAAGCCCTCGAGAATCCACACCGCCAGCGGCACGTTAAACAAACAGTGCGCCAGCGCCACAGCGATATGGGTATCGAACAGACCGATCGACGAGTACAGCTGGAAGAACGGCAGTAGAAACACCGCCGGCGGCGCCATTCGATTGGTCAGAAGCCAGAAGAACAGATGCTTGTCACCGAGAAAGCGAAAGCGCGAGAAGGCATACGCCGCCGGCAGCGCCACCGTCAGCGAAATCACGGTATTCAGACAGACGTAATACAGCGAATTTATGTAACCGCTGTACCAGCTGCGGTCGGTGAAGATGACGCGGTAATTGTCCAGCGTGAAGCCCTGCGGCCAGAGCGTAAGCCCGCCTAGGATCTCGGTGTTGCTCTTGAACGACATGTTCACCAGCCAATAAATGGGCACCATCAGAAAGGTGATGTAGAGGATCAGTACCGCTCGCTTGCGCAGATGCATTAGCTGACCCTCGTCATTTCTGGTCGCCATGGGTCATGGCCGTATAGAACAGCCAGGACACCAGCAAGATGATCAGGAAGTAGATCAGCGAGAACGCAGCCGCCGGGCCGAGATCGAACTGCCCCACCGCCATCTTGGTGAGCGTCTGGCTGAGAAAGGTGGTGGCATTACCAGGGCCGCCACCCGTCAGCACGAAGGGCTCGGTGTAAATCATGAAGCTGTCCATGAAGCGCAGCATCACGGCGATCAGCAGAACGCTTTTCAATTTCGGCAACTGAATGTGCCGGAACACCGCCCACGCCGATGCGCGGTCGATGCGTGCCGCCTGGTAGTAGACGTCAGGTATTGCACGCAGGCCCGAATAGCAGAGCAGCGCGACCAGCGATGTCCAGTGCCAGACATCCATCACCAGCACCGTCACCCAGGCGTCACGCGTATTGGAGGCATAGTTGTAGCTGACGCCCAGTTCGTTGAGGACGTAACCCAGCAGGCCGATATCTGCACGGCCAAAGATTTGCCAGATGGTGCCGACCACGTTCCATGGAATCAGTAACGGGATCGCCATGACGATCAGGCACAGCGAAGCCCAGCGTCCACGGGTCGGCATGGTCAGCGCGACGGCGATACCCAACGGAATTTCGATCAGCAGGACGCAGCCGGAGAAGATGAACTGGCGCAGCAATGAATCGTGCAGCCGCGGGTCGTTAAGGATCTGTCGATACCAGTCGGCACCGACGAAAAATCGCGTCGATGAATCGAAGATATCCTGCACCGAGTAGTTGACCACCGTCATCATCGGCAAGATGGCGCTGAACGCCACTAGTAGAAAAACAGGTAGTACCAGCCACCAGGCGCGGTTGTCCTGAACCTTGTTCATGGCAACTCCCCAACCAGCAGATCATCGGCGTAGAGCATCAGCCATTGCGCGGGGAAGCCCACCCAGGCTTGCCCCCGCGGGACGACCTGATCTTCTGGCAGGCGCGCCTTGAGCAATTGTCCCTGCATGCGGAACGTCAGGATCTTGTAGGTGCCGAGGTCCTCGACGCGCACTGCATCGGCCTGCATACCGCTAGCCGCTTCGTCGGTGACCTGTACGAACTCGGGGCGGATACCGATTTGCAGGCGCTTGCCGGCAAGCGACGGCAAGCGTGCCACGAGCGAATCGGACAAACGCAGGTGCTGGTCGCCAAACGCTACGCCGCCTTCCTCGGCCCGAACATCGATCAGATTCATTCCGGGGCTGCCGACGAAGAAACCCACGAAGGTGTGTTGAGGGCGTTCGAAAAGCTCTCGTGGTGTGCCGAACTGAACGATCTGACCGCCATGCATCACCGCGATCTTGTCGGCAAAGGTCGAGGCCTCCAGCTGATCATGAGTGACATAGATCATGGTGATATTGAATTGCTCGTGGATCTGTTTGAGCTTGCGTCGCAACTTCCATTTCAGGTGCGGATCAATGACTGTCAGCGGCTCGTCGAAGAGGATCGCCGATACGTCATCCCGCACCAGGCCCCGCCCCATGGACACCTTCTGTTTCTCGTCAGCGGTCAGGTTGCGAGCTTTTCGCTTGAGCAGCGGGTGAAGATCGAGCACCTCGGCAATCTCATGAACCTTGCTGGTGACACGCGCCTCCGGGACGCCCTGATTACGCAGGGGGAAAGCAAGGTTGTCGAACACCGTCATGGTGTCGTAGACGACCGGGAACTGGAAAACCTGGGCGATGTTGCGCTGTTCGGGCGTCATCCTGTTCACCTCGCGCGCGTCGAACAGCACCTGCCCTTCGGATGGGCTGAGCAAACCAGAAATGATGTTCAGCAAGGTCGACTTGCCGCAGCCAGAAGGGCCCAGCAGTGCATAAGCGCCGCCCTGCTCCCAGACATGACTCATCTCGCGAATGGCGTAATCCGCCGCGTCACGCGGCTGCGCACTGTAGCTGTGGGCCAGGTTCTGTAGACGAATCTCTGCCATGGGACTTCCTCAGACACGTCGTGCCGGCGCCTGGGCCAACCGACCCGTGGCGTCGAAGACGAACAGCTTGTGAGTCGGGATGTAGACGCGAATGGGCGAGTCAACTGGATAGTCGTGAACCCCCTGCACGTGCAGAACCAGGCTGAAGTGCTCGTTGCGCACGTGAAGAAAAGTTTCCGAACCACTGATTTCTGCCAACTCGACCCTGCCGGAAACCTCCAGATCGTCGTCATTGGACGGCACCAACCCGATGTGGCTGGGGCGCACACCGAAGCTGTAAGTGCCCTCGCCCAGGCCGCGCAGATCGGCGTTCAGCGGAAAATGCATGCGATCCTGAAAGCTGACCTCGCTGGATGCGATCCGCCCCGGCAACAGATTGATCGGCGGCTCGGAAAACAACTCGGCACTCAACATCTGGCTCGGCTGGTGATAAACCTCAGCCGTCGGCCCACTCTGGATAACCCGGCCCTCATGCAGGACCGTGGCAGTACCGCCCAACGCCAAGGCTTCGTTGGGCTCGGTGGTGGCGTATATGGCGATGCTACGCCGCGTCCTGAACAGCTCGCGCATTTCCTGGCGCAGCTCCTCACGCAGCTTGTAATCAAGGTTTACCAGCGGCTCGTCGAATAACACCAGATCGGCATCCTTCACCAACGCCCGAGCCATAGCTGTCCGCTGCTGCTGGCCGCCGGAAAGCTCCAGCGGATGCCGCTTCAAAAAGCTTTCGATGTGAAGCATTTCCGCTGTTTCGCGAACTTTACGCTCGATCTCACCCTTGCCGACCCCGGCCTGACGCAGCGGCGATGCGATATTTTCGAAAACGGTCAACGTCGGGTAATTGATGAATTGCTGGTAAACCATCGACACGTTGCGCTTGCGCACCGGTACGCCGGTCACATCGGCCCCATTCATGAGGATGCGACCACTGCTTGGCTTGTCCAGGCCAGCCATGAGTCGCATCAACGAAGTCTTGCCCGCTAACGTCCGCCCAATCAGCACGTTGAACGAACCAGGCTCGAAGCCCAGACAAACGTCGTCGATGTGCAGCTGCCCATCGACCCTCTTGGTGACGTGTTCCAGCGTGAGGGACATGTCGCATCCTTCTAATTGTTATAGGAGCGCCAGTGCGATATCCATGCCATTTCGAACCGGCGGCTCTGGCTCAAGATCTAATAAGAAACGAGCAGTTCCGAACTGTTCAAAATGAACATTTATGAACATTGACAGCGAACAGAAATGAACAAGACTGTTCAGGGCGCACGCTGCCAACGCAGCCAAAACAACAAGAGCTCGCATTCAAGAGGGCGACATGGCCGACCCAGTCCAGTCCATTTCCCACCAAACCTTGGTTGAAGAATCCTGGCATCGCTGCGAACGCTTTGGTCTGAACCCACTTAGCACGCCGAGCTTCGGCCAGCCTGCCGAGCAGAACGTGAGCGCATTGCTCGAACGCCAGCGAAACCTGGTGCAAACCACCCAGCGTGAAGTGTTGCCCTACTACGAAAATATCCTTTCGAATTCGAGCTGTTTAATTCTGCTGGCCGACAGCGGCGGCCAACTATTGGAATCCTGGGGAGACCGGCGCTTTGTCGAGCCCGCCCAGCGCCGAGGCTTTTCCCCCGGCGCCAGCTGGATGGAACGCGACACCGGAACCAACGCCATCGGAACTGCGCTGGCCAGCGGTCAGGCGGTGCATATCCAGCGCGACGAACATTTCCTCAAGGCCAACCGCTACCTCTCCGGCGCCGCTTCTCCGATCTTCGACGCGCAGCGACAGCTGATTGCGGTGCTCGACGTTTCCAGCGACAGCTATCTGCCCCCTTCGCATACCCTGGGCATGGTCAAAATGATGAGCCAGTCGGTGGAGAATCGGCTGATCCTCAACCTGTTCCGTGACGATTACTTTCAGCTGACCTTCAACACGGGTCAGGACAATCTCGACAGTCAATGGGCCGGCCTGTTGATCTTCGATGAGTCCGGATTGATCGTCTCGGCCAACCGACGCGCGGATAACCTCCTCGGCCTAACGCTGATGCGCACCCGAATCGACATGCTGTTCGACGTGCCGCTGCTGCAATTGCTGAACCAGCCGGAAGAACAGCCGATGCCGCTGCGCGCCATGGGTCGCCATCGGTTTCACGGGACCATTCGACGGCCGCAGAAACCGCGCATTCAAGCGCGAGATTTTCGTAGTTCATGCACAAAACATTCGGTGGATCTGGCAGGCGTTGATTATGGTGACCCGCGTGTACAAAAAGTGGCCCGCCAGGCTCAGCGGATGCTGGAGAAGAACATTCCGATTCTCGTCCACGGCGAAACCGGCGTCGGCAAGGAGTTTCTCGTCAAAGCGCTGCACGCGGCCAGCTCCCGCGCCGCGGCACCGCTTATAGCCGTTAACTGTGCAGCCATTCCTGGAGAGCTGATCGAATCCGAGCTTTTCGGCTACGAGAAAGGTGCATTCACTGGCGCTCATCACAAAGGCAGCAGTGGCCTGATTCGCAAAGCCGACAAGGGGGTACTTTTCCTTGATGAGATCGGCGACATGCCAGCCAATCTGCAGGCCCGCCTGTTACGCGTGCTGCAGGATCGTTGTGTACAGCCGCTTGGGGGTGGCGAGCCCTATCCAGTGGACTTCCGGCTGATCTGCGCGACCAACCGTTCGTTGCGTCAGGAGGTCGAGAGCGGTCGCTTCCGCCAGGATCTGTTCTACCGCGTCAGTGGATTCAGCATCGAACTGCCGCCGCTGCGCGCGCGGGCCGACAAGCTCGCGCTATTCCAGCGTGTATGGGAACAGCATCGCGAGCCACAGCAACAAGCAGGCCTGAGCAACGAAGTACAACGTTTGTTCGAGCGCCACCCTTGGCCCGGCAATATCCGTCAGCTGAGCAGCGTGATCCAAGTTGCTCTGGCGATGGCCGAAGAACAGCAAATCCGGCCGGAACATCTGCCTGATGATTTCTTCGACGACCTCGAAACCGAACTCGATGGTTGCGGGAGCGACTCGCAGCGCCTGCTCAATATGGCCGAGCCGCAACGAATGCAGCCGGACCAGCAACTACGTAGTCAATTTGAAGCCTGCCGCGGCAATATTTCCCATCTCGCCCGGCATCTCGGCGTCAGTCGCAACACCTTGTACAAGCGACTGCGTGCCGAGGGCCTTTATCCAGGCTAAGTTGCGGCATAGCTCAGCAAGGCGTTTCAGCGACGCTAAATAGCGGCAGTGATGGTTTCGCCACCGACGCTGTGGCGCTTCCGACGTAGGGTGGGCTTCAGCCCACCGGTGGTTGTAGCTAATCCATTGCGTGGGGCTGACGGCGGGCTGTGCAACTTATTCGCTTAGACGCCAGGTCGTTCCGCCCTTACCGTCTTCCAGCACAACGCCCATGGCGGTTAGCTGATCGCGAATACGGTCAGACTCGGCCCAGTTCTTGTCTGCACGCGCTTGCAGACGCGCGGCGATCAGCGTTTCCACCTCGGCTGCATCCACTTTGCCCGCTGCACCAGCTTGCAGAAATGCGTCGGGGTCTATCTGAAGCACGCCGAGCACGTCTGCCAATTCTTTCAATCGCGCAGCGAGGGCTGCAGCGGATTGCAAATCCGTATCGCGCAGGCGGTTGATCTCGCGTGCCATTTCAAAGAGCACGGCGCAGGCTTCGGGTGAGTTGAAGTCGTCGTCCATTGCCTCGCCAAAACGCGCCACGAACGTTTCTCCGCCTTTTGCAGACGCTGCCGGCAAGCCCCTGAGCGCGGTATAGAACCGCTCAAGCGCGCCCTTGGCTTCTTTCAGACTGTCTTCGGAATAGTTGATCGGGCTGCGGTAATGGCTCGACACCAACAGGTAGCGCACCACTTCCGGCTGATACTTTTCCAGCACCTCGCGAATGGTGAAGAAGTTACCCAGTGACTTGGACATCTTCTCCCCGTCAACACGCACCGCGCCGGCATGCATCCAGGCGTTGGCGTACTGCTTGCCTGTAGCCGCCTCGCTCTGGGCGATTTCGTTTTCGTGATGCGGGAATACCAGGTCAGGGCCGCCGCCGTGAATATCAAAGGTTTCCCCGAGGCAGCAAGTGGACATCACCGAGCACTCGATATGCCAACCCGGACGCCCTGCCCCCCAGGGCGACTGCCAGCTCGGTTCGCCAGGCTTGGCGGCTTTCCACAGCACGAAGTCCAGCGGGTCTTCCTTGGCTTCGTCGACCTCGATGCGCGCACCGATCTTGAGATCTTCGATCTTGCGTCGTGACAGCTTGCCGTAACCAACGAACCTGCCGACCCGGTAGTACACGTCTCCGTTACCCGGTGCGTACGCAAAACCCTTATCTATCAGGGTCTGGATCATGCTGTGCATGCCAGTAATGTGCTCGGTGGCGCGCGGCTCGAGATCGGGACGCAGCACATTGAGCCGTGCTTCATCTTCATGCATCGCGGCGATCATGCGGCCAGTGAGGGCCTCGAAGGATTCACCGTTCTCCTGGGCGCGCCGAATGATCTTGTCGTCGATATCGGTGATGTTGCGCACATAGGTCAGCTCGTAGCCGCGATGGCGCAGCCAGCGCGAAATCACATCGAATGCCACCATTACCCGTGCATGCCCGATGTGGCAGAAGTCATAGACCGTCATACCGCAGACGTACATGCGGACTTGATTGCCGGTTAGCGGCCTGAGCGGCTCCTTGGCCTTGGTCAGCGTGTTGTAGATCGACAACGCCATTACTGGCCTCCCCAGGAATCGCGAAGCGTCACGGTACGGTTGAATACCAGAGCGTCCGGCCAGCTATCCTTTCGGTCGACGCAGAAATAGCCTTCACGTTCGAACTGGAAGCGATCTTCGGCTTCAGCGGACGCCAGCGAAGGCTCAGCGCGGCAACCTTTGAGTACGACCAGCGAGCCTGGATTGATATTGTCGAGAAAGCTACCGCCCTGCTCTTCGTTTTCACCGGACGCCTTCTCCGGATTGGCCGAGCGGAACAGACGGTCATACAGACGCACCTCACACTCGACGCTCTTTGCTGCCGGCACCCAGTGAATGACACCCTTGACTTTTCGACCTTCCGGGTTCTTACCAAGAGTGTCAGGGTCGTATGAGCAACGCAGTTCGATCACATTGCCGTCTGCGTCCTTGATCGCTTCCTCGGCGCGGATCACATAGCTGCCGCGCAAACGCACCTCGCCGTTGGGTTCGAGGCGCTTGAAGCCTTTCGGCGGGCTCTCTTCGTAATCGCCGGCATCGATATAGATTTCACGCTCGAACGGCAGCTTGCGCACGCCCATGTCCTGCTTCGGGTGACGCGGCAGTTCCAGATTCTCGACCTGACCCTCCGGGTAGTTGGTGATGACGACTTTCAGCGGCTTGAGCACGCACATGGCACGTGGTGCGTTGGCATCGAGGTCTTCGCGGATAGCGAACTCGAGCATGCCCACATCCACGACACCGCCGGCACGGTTCACGCCGATCATGTCGCAGAAGGTCCGGATCGACGCGGGCGTGTAACCACGGCGACGATAGCCGCTGAGCGTCGACATGCGCGGATCATCCCAACCGCTGACGTGCTTTTCATCGACCAGCTGCTTGAGCTTGCGCTTGCTGGTTATGGTGTAGTTCAGGTTCAGCCGAGCGAATTCATACTGACGTGGGCGAGCCGGGACCGGCAGGTTTTCGAGGAACCACTCATAGAGCGGACGATGATCTTCGAATTCCAGGGTGCAGATCGAGTGGGTCACGCCCTCGATGGCGTCCGACTGGCCGTGCGTGAAATCGTAGCTCGGATAGATGCACCAGTCGTTGCCGGTCTGATGATGATGAGCATGGCGGATGCGATAGAGAATCGGATCGCGCAGGTTCATGTTCGGCGAAGCCATGTCGATCTTCGCACGCAGCGCGCGGGCGCCATCAGCAAACTCCCCGGCCTTCATCCGCGCAAACAGATCCAGATTTTCCTCCACCGAGCGTTCGCGGAACGGGCTGTTCTTGCCTGGCTCGGTGAGGCTGCCTCGGTACTCGCGAGCCTGTTCCGAAGTCAGATCACAGACGTAGGCCTTGCCAGCCTTGATCAGCTCGACGGCCCAATCGTGCAGCTGCTGGAAATAGTCGGAAGCGTAACGCTCTTCGCCTGCCCACTCGAAGCCGAGCCACTGCACGTCGCTCTTGATCGCATCGATGTATTCCTGATCTTCCTTGGCCGGGTTGGTATCGTCGAAGCGCAGGTTGCACTCGCCGCCGAACTCCTTGGCCAAACCAAAATTCAGGCAAATCGATTTGGCATGGCCAATATGCAGATAACCGTTGGGTTCGGGCGGAAAGCGCGTGACGATCTTGGTGTGCTTGCCCGAGTCCAGGTCAGCCTGAACGATCGGACGGAGAAAATTGGTGGCTGCGGTAGTCTCAGGCTTGCTCATGATGTCCTTAACGATCTGCGTGCGCGGCTCAGGGTAGGCCCGCCAAATCAAAGCGCCTATCATAGCGGACCCGTCAACCCCCTGACAGAGCAAAGCGCCCTGTCGCGCAACGCTCTGCAGCAGCGACGTCCATCTTGATAATCGTGCCGGGTGCGCTGTCGCGGCGCGATTCTCCTCTCGCCTCATAAGGAAGGTTTCTAATGATCAAACTCCATACCAATCATGGTGTCATCACCGTCAAGCTGTTCGAAGACAAGGCCCCTGAAAGCGCTGCCAACTTCAAGGAGTACGTCAAGAGCGGCCACTACGACGGCACCATTTTCCATCGAGTGATCAGTAATTTCATGATCCAAGGCGGCGGCTTCGAGCCCGGCATGAAGCAGAAAGCTACCCGCGGCCAGATCAAGAACGAAGCCAACAACGGCCTTTCCAACAAGACCGGCACCCTGGCCATGGCGCGCACCATGGAGCCGCATTCGGCTTCTGCGCAATTTTTCATCAACGTCAAGGACAACGATTTCCTCGATCACACCGCGCCGACCGTACAAGGTTGGGGCTATGCGGTTTTCGGGGAAGTCGTCGAAGGCATGGACGTGATCGAGAAGATCAAGGGCGTCTCTACGACCATGAAGTCGGGCCATCAGGACGTTCCGGTGGAAGACGTCGTCATCGAGAAAGCCGAAATCGTCGAGTAAGCATTCTTGATCCTGCTGATTTCCGATCTGCATCTCGAAGAACAACGCCCGGACATCACCCGGGCGTTTCTTCGTTTCCTTGAGTCTCGCGCCGTCCAGGCCGAGGCGCTCTACATTCTTGGAGATTTCTTCGAGGTCTGGGTCGGCGATGACGGCATGACGCCCTTTCAGCATGAAATCGCCGGAGCGTTACGGATACTCAGTGAAAGCGGGACTCGTATCTATCTGATGCATGGCAACCGCGACTTCATGATTGGCAAGGCGTTCTGTCGTGAAGCGGGCTGCACGTTGTTGGCGGACCCTTACGTGGCGCAGCTCGGCGGCGAACGCGTATTGCTGATGCACGGCGATAGCCTATGCACCAGAGATGAAGGCTACATGCGCCTGCGCCGCTGGCTGCGCAACCCACTCAGCCTATTTATCTTGCACAACCTCTCGCTCACCAGGCGCCAACAGCTGGCACAAAAGCTGCGTTCGAGCAGCAAGCAAGAGACGCGAATGAAAGCCAGCGACATTGTCGACGTGACCCCGGACGAAGTCGTCCAGGTCATGCAGCGGCACAGGGTTCACAGGTTGATCCACGGCCACACTCATCGACCCGCAACGCATTCGTTGCAGATCGACGGGCAGCCCGCCAGCCGCATCGTATTGGGTGATTGGGACCGGCAGGGCTGGGCGCTGCGGGTCGATGAGTCAGGCTTCCACCAGGCAGCATTCGACCTGAACTGAACCGATCAAGCGGCGCTCGGAACGCCGCTATGAAAGCGAAACTCGCTGTCGGGACTTTCTATCAGCTCACGCTCTCGCTCACGCACCCGGACGATGGTCGCATCGATATCCGCTGCATCCCCATAGAGATACGCCAGCTTCAAATAGTCCTGAAAGTGCCTCGCTTCGGATTTGAGCAAGCCGTGATAGAACTTGCCGAGCTCTTCATCCAGATGCGGCACGAGCATTGCGAAACGCTCGCAAGAGCGCGCCTCGATAAACGCACCAGTCACCAGCGTATCGGTGAGGCGGTGGGGTTCGTGATTGCGCACCAACTCCCGTAACCCCCCGGCATAGCGGGACGACCCGACATTGCGCAAGCCAATCCCCCGCTTGCGGATGATCGACAGCACCTGCTCGAAGTGCCGTAGCTCTTCCCTGGCCAACCGCGACATCTTGTTCTGCAAGTCGGGCTTGTCGATATAGCGGAACATCAACTGAAAGGCGGCACCGGCGGCCTTTTTCTCACAGTTGCCGTGGTCGATGAGCATTACGTCCTGATTCTGCAATGCCACATCGACCCAGGCGGTAGGCGTGGCACAGCCAAGGAATTCATTTAGTTCGGGAAGCATGGTGAGGTTCTGGTATTTGAAGGAGATGAATAGCGGCGACAACGCGACCGTTGTCGTCGGCAGCGCATTATACGAAGAGCGTCCGCCACGACCAGGACTGGTTGATTTGCGTCACTGGCCAGCGTGGTTGGCTTGTCTATAGTGAAATCATCCGAAACCGGAAACGGAGCCGATCATGCAAGCCACTCGCAGTATTCTCGTGGTAATTGACCCAAAGCTGCCCGAAAACCTGGCCCTGAAGCGGGCTCGCCTGATTGCGAGCGTTAGCGAGTCGCGACTGCATCTCCTGATCTGCGATGGCAAACATGATCACCGCGAGTATCTCGCCAGGCTTCGGATTGAGCTGGAGAACCAGGACCATGCGGTCGACACCCATCAGGCTTGGCATGAAAATCTTTACCGGACCATCATCGCGGTACAGCAGGCCGAAGGGTGTGGCCTGGTAATCAAGCAACATGTCGCCGACAGCCCGTTAAAGCGCGCCCTGCTGACTTCGGACGACTGGAAGCTGCTGCGCTACTGCCCATGCCCCGTACTGATGACCAAGACGGAAGCACCCTGGACTGGCGGCAATATCCTCGCTGCGGTCGATGTCGGTAACGCCGATACCGAACATCGAACACTTCACACCAGCATCATCAGCCATGGCTACGAAATCGCCTCCCTCGCTGAGGGCAGCCTGCACGTTATCAGCGCTCATCCTTCGGCAATGCTTTCAGCTGCGGACCCAGCGTTTCAGTTGAAGGAAACCATCGAGGCGCGCTATCGCGATGCCTGCAGAGAGTTCCAAGCCGAGTTCGGCATTCCGGACAACCAACTACATATTGAAGAGGGCCCGGCGGACGCTCTGATACCTCGCGTCTGCCATCAACTCCAAGCCGTCGTCACAGTCATCGGCACCGTAGCCCGCACTGGATTCTCCGGTGCATTGATGGGGAATACGGCAGAGGTCGTGCTGGATGCGCTGGAAAGCGACGTCTTGGTACTCAAACCGGACGCTATTATCGAACACTTGGATGAGTTGGCGCGCCGCTAAGCCAACCGAAGCACGCTATGCAGACGTAACCGCGGCCGTCCACTCCGCAGCCAGAACCTAGCCGGCAGTCTCATTCAGGAACTGCGGAGCGATATAGCGCTGGTAATGCGCCTCTGACAGAAGAAAAAACTCCCGGTCGATGGCGTCGCGAAGCTCAGGTAACGCCCAATCACGGAACTCCGGCAGCAGTACCACGCCGTAGGCCTCAAGCTGCTGGATCACACGGGCACCCCGAGCGATCAGCTGATACGCCCAACAGTACGGCGACTGTTCGGCGACGAAGCGGATCTGCCGGCTCTCCAATTGGCGGCGCAACAGGTCCGCATCGAAAATTTCCAGCTTGGCAGCCATCACCTGTGCGAGAAGCAGCTCCAGTCGGCGCCAGACGGAGCGCTTGCCCTCCTCGCTATAGGCATTCCAGCTCACCACTTCATGATGGAATCGTTTGCAGCCGCGGCAGACGAGATCACCATAGACGGTCGAGCAGAGACCCACACATGGGGTTTTGATGCGCTGATTGGACATGACGGACGATGGATCAAGGGACAGCGCTGCATCTTAGACTTTTGTCCAAGCCGGGTCACTGGAGAATGCACCTCGCACTCCACCTCTAGCTGCGTAGACCATGCAGCGCGCGGGTTCTGCCGCGTATCACCATATCCCGCGAACACTTGTAGAATCCGCTCGGCACAGCGACTCACTTAACTTTATCGGCCCATTCCAGTAGAATCGGCCCGCCGTTTTCGGCGCCACGATCCGTACGAAGCTGTTTTCAAAGCGTCACGAGCACAGTTGAACCGGCATTCGCCGGATGCGCAGATCCCTCTACCCTGCGCATCCGGCATCCAAACCCGGCGTAAAACTTTGAAAACAGCTTCCGGATGCGCGTCCCGAGACACCCAAGGGACCACTGATGAGGGTAAATAACTGTGCTTGAAGCCTATCGCAAACACGTAGAAGAGCGTGCCGCCCAGGGCGTCGTGCCCCAGCCGCTGAACGCCGAGCAGACCGCAGGCCTGGTCGAACTTCTGAAGAACCCACCTGCCGGCGAAGAACAATTTCTCCTCGATCTGATCACCAACCGCGTTCCAGCTGGTGTGGATGAAGCGGCCTACGTCAAGGCCGGCTTCCTCGCCGCCGTCGCGAAGGGTGAAGCTACCTCCCCACTGATCAGCAAGCAGCACGCTGTCGAGCTGCTAGGCACCATGCAGGGCGGCTACAACATCGTCACGCTGGTCGACCTCTTGGACAACCCGGAATTGTCCGACACTACCACCGCGCAACTCAAGCACACCCTGCTGATGTTCGACGCCTTCCACGACGTAGCCGAAAAAGCCAAGGCTGGCAACGCCAACGCCAAGGCCGTAATGCAATCCTGGGCCGAAGGCGAGTGGTTCAAGAATCGCGCCCCGCTTGCCGAAAAGATTTCCCTGACCGTATTCAAGGTGACCGGCGAAACCAACACCGATGACCTGTCCCCCGCGCCGGATGCCTGGTCGCGCCCGGATATTCCGCTGCACGCCCTGGCGATGCTGAAAATGGCTCGTGACGGCATCAACCCGGACGCTCCTGGCTCGGTCGGCCCTCTCAAGCAAATGGAAGAACTGAAGGCCAAGGGCTTCCCAGTTGCCTATGTCGGCGACGTGGTGGGTACCGGCTCTTCGCGTAAGTCTGCCACTAACTCGGTGCTGTGGTTCTTCGGCGACGACATCCCGAACGTGCCAAACAAGCGCGCCGGCGGTTTCTGCTTCGGCACCAAGATCGCTCCGATCTTCTACAACACCATGGAAGATGCTGGTGCGCTGCCGATCGAGTTCGACTGCTCCGATCTGGCCATGGGCGACGTAATCGACGTTTACCCATACAAGGGTGAAGTCCGTCGTCATGGTAGCGATGAACTGGTCACCACCTTCCAGCTGAAAACCGACGTCCTGCTCGACGAAGTTCGCGCTGGCGGCCGTATTCCGCTGATCATCGGTCGCGGCCTGACCGAAAAAGCGCGTGCCGAGCTGGGCATGGGCCCATCCGACCTGTTCAAGAAGCCCGAAGCTCCGGCTGAGAGCAACAAGGGCTTCACCCTGGCGCAGAAGATGGTCGGTCGTGCCTGCGGTCTGCCAGAAGGCAAAGGCGTCCGCCCGGGCACCTACTGCGAGCCGAAGATGACTACCGTCGGTTCCCAGGACACCACCGGTCCGATGACTCGCGATGAGCTGAAAGACCTGGCTTGCCTAGGCTTCTCCGCCGATCTGGTGATGCAGTCGTTCTGCCACACCGCGGCTTATCCGAAGCCGATCGACGTCACCACGCACCACACCCTGCCGGATTTCATCATGACTCGCGGCGGTGTATCGCTGCGTCCAGGTGACGGCATCATCCACAGCTGGCTGAACCGCATGCTGCTGCCGGACACCGTCGGTACCGGTGGTGACTCGCACACTCGCTTCCCGATGGGGATCTCCTTCCCGGCCGGTTCCGGCCTGGTCGCCTTCGCTGCTGCCACCGGCGTGATGCCGCTGGATATGCCGGAATCGGTACTGGTTCGCTTCAAGGGCAAGATGCAGCCTGGTATCACCCTTCGCGATCTGGTCCATGCGATCCCTTACTACGCCATCCAGAAGGGCCTGCTGACCGTCGAGAAGAAGGGCAAGAAGAACATCTTCTCCGGTCGTATTCTCGAAATCGAAGGTCTGAACGAGCTGACCGTCGAGCAAGCATTCGAGCTGTCCGATGCCTCCGCCGAACGCTCTGCTGCTGGCTGCACCATCAAGCTGCCGGAAGCGGCTATTGCCGAGTACCTGCAATCCAACATCACTCTGCTGCGCTGGATGATCAGCGAAGGCTACGGCGATGCGCGTACCCTGGAGCGCCGCGCTCAGGCGATGGAAGCCTGGCTGGCCAAGCCGGAGCTGTTGGCTGCGGATGCTGACGCCGAATACGCCGAAGTCATCGAAATCGATCTGTCCGAAGTCAACGAGCCGGTTCTCTGCGCGCCGAACGACCCGGACGACGCTCGCCTGCTATCCAGCGTACAGGGCGAGAAAATCGACGAAGTGTTCATTGGCTCCTGCATGACCAATATTGGCCACTTCCGGGCCGCCGGCAAGCTGCTGGACAAAGTCGAAGGCGCCCTGCCGACCCGCCTGTGGCTGTCGCCGCCGACCAAGATGGACCAGCATCAGCTGACCGAGGAAGGCTACTACGGTATTTACGGCCGTGCCGGTGCGCGTCTGGAAATGCCGGGTTGCTCGCTGTGCATGGGCAACCAGGCGCGGGTCGAAACCGGTTCGACCGTGGTCTCCACGTCGACTCGTAACTTCCCCAACCGCCTGGGTGATGCGACCAACGTGTACCTGGCTTCTGCCGAACTGGCAGCGGTCGCCTCGATTATCGGCCGTCTGCCGACCGTCGAGGAGTACATGGTCTACGCCGCGCAGATCGACACCATGGCAGCAGATGTCTACCGCTACCTGAGCTTCGATCAAATCGCCGAGTTCCGCGAGTCTGCGGCGAAAGCCAAAATCGATGTGGTTGCCGTTTAAGGCTGTAACGCTCCAATGAAAAGCCCGCCTCGCAGACTGTGTGAAAACAGCCCGCAAGCGCAGCGGTAGATAAGCAAACGCCCCGACTGGCTCGGGGCGTTTTGCTTTTTAGGCAAAAAATCAGCGCAAAGCGAGCTCAGGCCAGCAGTTCGATCATTCGACGTGCACCCAGCACGTTGATGGTTCGTTTCAGGTTGTACGCCTGCACCGCCAGGGCCATTTCCGTACGAGCCCCACTGAAATGGCGCATTAGGAAGCGGCCGTTGCCAAACAGCCATTGTTTGAGGTTACCGAAGGGATCCTCAAACAATGGACCGGCGCCTGATAATCATTTCTGGATGGGCCTGCATTCGCTTCTCCATACGTTCAAACGCCGTTTCATGAGCATGTCGCGAGAGATAACGTTGCTTGGCTTGGGTGCATTGGGATTTGAGTGGACAGCGTGCGCAGTCTTGAGCGTTCGCGGCATAGAGCCAATCAATCCGACCTGGCGACAAAACTGCACGAAGGCCCGGCATGTCACCTGGAAGGCCGCGCCGTTGTCCTTGCGAAAATCAGCGATGGTTTTGAAGTCCGGCGCCAGGCGTCCTAGCAGCCACATCACCTCGACGTTGCGCTGGCACTCAGCTTCCGGCGAGAGGAGCGGATGCGCTGAAAGTAACCGTAAAGGTACAGCTTGAGCAGATCGGTATGTCTAGTCCTGAAATAGGTTTACACCTGTTTCACCCAAGCGCCCGGTGCATCGCATCGGGCGCTTGATATTTCAAAGACAGGTGCGGACGCTCGCGGTTGTAGATCGCTACCGACTCACTCACCATCTTCTTCGCCTGTGCTAAATCCTGTGGTCTTTGAAGCAAAAGCTCTGTCTTCAATATCCCGTTGACCCGCTCTGCCAACGCGTTTTGATAACAATCATAGCCGTCCGTCATAGAGCACCTGATGTCGTGTTTCGCATGCAACGCCTGGTACAGCCCCGAGCAGTACTGGCTACCCCTGTCCGAGTGATGAATCAGCGGCTGCACGGTTTGACGTTGCCTCACTGCTCGACGCAGCGCATGCGCTACCGACTCGGTGTGCAGGCTTTCATGGACGTGATACCCCACGATCTTTCGCGAATACGCGTCGGTCACAAGGCTCAGATAGGCCACACCTTCTTGGGTGGGCAGATAGGTAATGTCAGCCACCCAGACTTGTTCCGGGCCGCTTGGAACAACCTGATCAGGACCCGGTTTGAGCAGGTTCGGATGTCGCCGAAAGCGATGATGGCTGTCAGTCGTTTTGTGATACGCCCGCTTGCGGGCCACCAATAAACGTCTCTCGCGCAGGATCGAAAACAGGCGGTCTCGACCTACTTGCAGCTCATGCTTTGACTGGCAATGCAGCAAATAATGCAGCTTCCGCGCCCCTAAACGGGGTTGCCGCAGACGTTTTTGCGTAACGAAATCAGCAACTTTCTGATCCAGAACCAAACGAGCAGCGTAGGCGCGATTGCGCTTGTAGTAAGCCTGTCGGCTTATCCCCATGAACTGGCAAGCCCTGCTGATGCTCAGGTTTTGGATTCGTTTTTGCGAGAGGACTTGCCGGGACGCTTTTTTACGACAGAGAGACCGTAATCAGTTTGCAACACATCCACGACAGCTTCGAAAAACTGCGCTTTTTGGTTCGACAGAGCGAGCTGCTCTTCAAGCTCTTTGATGCGTTGCTCTGGCGTCAATGGGCGGTTTTGCTCGGGCATGGTCCCCATCCTCGGCGAGCCAATGTATGCGCCTG
>NZ_CEXBBO010000033.1:0-56821 GCF_982611455.1 Stutzerimonas sp. | reverse complement strand
CTGGGTCAAATTTCAATCGGCAAGGTGGGTCAATTTTCCATCAGCGCCAACACCCTGATGATCTCTAACCGTCAATTTCAGACCGCAACAGATCAGTTGGGCGGCAAGTAATGACTTCGGGACCATCAAGCACGCGATTTTTTAGCTCGGTATGAAGGCGCATGCGCCGCACCGTACTCACCTTTGCGAATGCCAGCGGTGATCGATTTACAGCGCTCACCGGTCAGCATGTTGATCACGGCTTGGGCACCCACGATCTGCGAAGTCGGCGGGCAACCGAGGCCCTTGGAGCCCGCCCCAGACTTCTCCACCATGTCTCGTCGGCAGTTCAGAAGCTTCGCCGGAGCGGAACTCCCAAACAGTAGCCCGAAAAATAGATGCAAGGCAAACGCCCCATGCTGCGGCAGATTGAAGAACTCAGAGGAGAAAAAGTGTCGCCAGCCCCAGAAAAATGAAGAAGCCGCCGCTGTCGGTCACAGCTGTGATCATTACGCTGGAACCCAGCGCAGGATCCCGCCCCATGCGGGCCAGAGTCACAGGAATAAGAACACCCATCAGCGCCGCCAGTAGCAGGTTGAGCGTCATCGCTGCCGTCATCACGACACCGAGCGACCAACTGCCATACAGCCAATAGACCACAATGCCGATCACCCCACCCCATATCAAGCCATTCAGCAGGCCGACACCCGCCTCCTTGCGCAGCAGGCGAGCACTGTTACCGGTCCCCATTTGGTCCAGCGCCATCGCCCTGACGATCATGGTGATGGTCTGATTGCCCGAGTTGCCACCAATCCCAGCGACGATCGGCATCAACGCGGCGAGCGCCACCAATTTTTCGATCGAACCATCGAAAAGACCAATTACGCGCGAAGCGATGAACGCAGTGATCAAGTTCACCGCCAGCCACGCCCAACGGTTGCGCAATGACTTCCAGACCGAAGCGAAGATATCTTCCTCTTCGCGTAGACCGGCCATGTTGAGCACTTCGCTTTCACTCTCTTCGCGAATCAGATCGACCATCTCATCGATGGTCAAACGCCCGATGAGCTTGCCGCCCTTGTCCACGACAGGCGTTGAAACCAAGTCGTAGCGCTCGAATGCTTGCGCCGCCTCGTAGGCATCTTCGTCGGGATGGAAGGTCACCGGATCGCTGGCCATCACTGCGGCGACCTGCTTCTCGGGATCATTGACCAACAGCCGCTTGATGGGAAGGACACCCTTGAGCACACCGTCGTAATCGACTACGAACAGCTTGTCGGTATGCCCAGGCAATTCCTTCAGTCGCCGCAGGTAGCGAAGAACCACTTCGAGACTTACGTCCTCTCGGATCGTGACCATCTCGAAGTCCATCAATGCGCCAACCTGATCCTCCTCATAGGACAAAGCTGAGCGGACGCGCTCACGCTGCTGCGCGTCGAGGGTTTCCATCAGCTCATGAACAACGTCGCGCGGCAACTCAGCGGCGAGGTCCGCCAGCTCGTCGGCGTCCATTTCCTTGGCCGCAGCGAGGAGCTCGTGATCATCCATGTCGGCGATCAGCGTTTCGCGAACCGCGTCGGAGACCTCAAGCAGAATGTCGCCGTCCCGGTCCGACTTGACCAATTGCCAGACCGTCAGACGATCATCCAGCGGCAATGCTTCGAGGATGTGCGCGATGTCGGCCGGGTGTAGCGCCTCCAGCTTGCGCTGCAGCTCGACGAGGTTCTGGCGATGCACCAGATTCTCGACCAACTCTTGGTGCTGTCCTTCCTGGCCTTGGCGATGCGCCAGGTCTTCAACGATCTTGTGGCGATGAAGCAGCTCGACGACTTGCGCCAGACGATCCTGGAGACTTTCTTGCGGCTTTTTTGCTTCTACTTCAATCATGGCGCACTCCACCCCCAGCGGTCGGAGCGCGCCAGGGGATCAATCATTCGATACGTGATTGGCAAGCGAAAGTTTTGTACGACTACTGGGCAAATCCATGAGGGGGATCCAGAAGCCCAAGAGGGCGGACCGCGCAATAATACCACCGCAACCGTCAAGCCAGACCATGAAATACAAGCAATACAATCGCTTGCATCGCAGTCTCGGTGAGGATTGCTTGCTAGCAGTGTCGACGCATTCACGTTGCGGGAAGGCACGACTGCAGCGAAAGAAATTATTGGCTAGGCTGGCTCGGCAAATCGTCAAGGAGGACGACCATGAACACTCTACTCACAGCAAGTTGTTGCGCTCTGTTTCTTACTGCCACCCCGACGTTCGCCGCGAACGTCTATCGCTGCGTCGACGAAGCAGGTCATCTGACATTCACCCGACAAGGCTGTCCAGCGAATCAGTCAGGGCAGTTACAAGAAGCATTGAATCCGACGCCAGGCTCCGGCAGGGCCGTTCCTATGGCAAAGCCAAAACCACGGCGCAAGATAAGCCACACAGAAACAGATAGGCAGCAGCTTACAGTCGTAGGTAAACAGGACGACGGGTGCGGTAATCGCGTAACGGGCAGCGCAAGACGCAATGCGATGATCAGTCAGCAGGTCCTTCCCGGCATGACCCGCGCCGATATCGAAAGCACCCTCGGTACACCGGACGCCGTCATTGGCCGCAATGGACAGGTGCAGTATCGCTATAACAGCGACAAAGACCGGACAAGAACCGTCAACTTCGATGAACATGGCTGCGTTCGCGGCAAGCGCTGAAAGAAGCGCACAACGAAAAAAGGGCCTGCATTGCTGCAGGCCCTTTTTATGGTTTGGTGCACTCAGGAGGATTCGAACCTCCGACCGCTCGGTTCGTAGCCGAGTACTCTATCCAGCTGAGCTATGAGTGCATTAGCGCTTGATAAACCAGATCACCGCTGGTTGTAGCAACAAATCGCATTTCTGCGATTTGTCTCAATATGGTGCACTCAGGAGGATTCGAACCTCCGACCGCTCGGTTCGTAGCCGAGTACTCTATCCAGCTGAGCTATGAGTGCACTGAGGGTGCGCATTATAAGTTCGTGATTTGCTTGGTCAAGTTCTTTGGTTCAATGATTTATCATCAAACCGTATTGCTAAAACCACTTCACGATCCGACTATGCAAAATGGCGGAGAGGGGGGGATTCGAACCCCCGACACCCTTTTGAGATGTACTCCCTTAGCAGGGGAGCGCCTTCGGCCACTCGGCCACCTCTCCGCAACACGGGGCGCATAATACCCATCTTTACCCCGCTTGCAAAGCCAAAAATCAGATAAAAATTAATGGTTTGGTTCTTGATCTTTCTCTTTTTGGATCCGTTGATAAATCTCCTCGCGATGCACCGCTACCTCTTTGGGTGCATTTACTCCTATACGCACTTGATTTCCCTTGACACCCAGTACAGTGACAGTCACATCGTCACCCACCATCAGGGTCTCTCCGACCCGGCGAGTCAGAATCAGCATTCCTTTCTCCTTAAAACGGATTCAGTTCAGTAAACAGTCTGCAAAGATAAAAACGGATAATGTTCCGTGAGACATCGACCCTAGAGCGTTTCACCAGCTATTGACCAGTAAGAGAGAGTCTAAAGTTCCTTTTACGCCGTTCGAATCGACGGAAGGTGCGAATTAGTCGCACCTTCTGCCAATTACTCCGCTTTTCCGGCTGGAGCGTCCAGCTCGAAAGCGGTATGCAGCGCCCGCACTGCCAGCTCCAGATATTTTTCTTCGATTACCACCGACACCTTGATTTCCGAGGTGGATATCATCTGAATATTGATGTTTTCCTTGGCCAGCGCTTCGAACATGCGACTAGCGACTCCCGCATGAGAGCGCATGCCAACACCGACGATCGAAACTTTTGCGATATCGATATCGCCGATGACTTCCCTGGCACCCATCTCCCGCGCGATGCTTTCGAGCACTTGCAGCGCGTTATGGTAGTCGTTCCGGTGCACGGTGAAGGTGAAATCGGTGGTGTTATCGTGCGCGACGTTCTGCACGATCATATCGACCTCGACGTTCGCCGCACTGATTGGCCCGAGGATCTTGAAGGCTACCCCGGGCGTATCCGGCACACCACGAATGGTCAGCTTGGCTTCGTCACGATTGAAAGCGATGCCGGAAATGATGGGCTGTTCCATGGATTCCTCTTCATCAAGGGTAATGAGGGTTCCCGGACCCTCTTGAAAGCTGTGCAGCACGCGCAAGGGCACGCTGTATTTGCCGGCAAACTCCACGGCACGGATCTGCAATACCTTGGAGCCGAGACTGGCCATCTCGAGCATTTCTTCAAACGTGATCTTGTCGAGGCGCTGGGCCTTCGAAACGACGCGGGGGTCGGTCGTGTAAACACCATCGACATCGGTATAAATCTGGCACTCATCGGCCTTCAGCGCCGCGGCCAGCGCTACACCGGTGGTATCCGAACCACCACGCCCCAGCGTAGTAATGTTGCCGCCTTCGTCCACGCCCTGGAAACCAGCAACCACAACGACACGGCCCGCTTTGAGCTCCTTGTGGATGCTCTGCGAATCGATCTGGAGAATGCGGGCCTTGGTGTGAGCGCTATCAGTCAGGATACGGACCTGGCTGCCCGTGTAAGACACCGCCGGCACGCCAATCTTGATCAGCGCCATCGCCAGCAGGGCGATCGTCACCTGCTCGCCAGTCGAAACCATCACGTCCAGCTCACGAGCCACCGGCTGCTCACTGACCTGCTTGGCCAGATCGATCAGGCGATTGGTTTCACCGCTCATCGCCGAGACCACCACGACGATGTCGTCGCCGTTGTCGCGGAACTTCTTGACCTTCGCCGCCACTTGCTCGATGCGCTCGACGGAGCCCACCGAGGTACCTCCAAACTTCTGTACGATCAAAGCCATTTCATCGCCGCCTAAGCCCGTCACGGGCGCTCATTAAACAAACAACCCCAAGCCGCCTTGCACTCGAGCAGCGGCCTGCCCGGTGCGCAATACGTCGTTAACACCGCCCCGCCCCGTCCTGACCAGAAGCCGGACGGTCTTGTGTCGCCTGGTTACAGGCTTTGCTCGACGAAGGATTGGGCAAGCGCCAATGCGTCATCGAGGCGACCGGCGTCGTTCCCACCGCCCTGCGCCATATCCGGACGACCACCGCCCTTGCCGCCTACTACGGCTGCCGCCTGTTTCATCAAATCGCCTGCTTTCAACCGGCCGGTGAGGTCCTGCGTCACGCCTGCCACCAGCACGACTTTTTCGTCCAGCACACCACCGAGAAGAATCACACCACTGCCAAGCTTGTTTTTCAGTTGGTCGACCAGGGCCAGCAACGCCTTGCCGTCCAGACCATCGACCCGAGCAGCCAGGGTTTTTACTCCGCTGATATCGACAGCAGAGCCAGCAAGGTCATTACCGGTAGCGCTGGCCGCTTTGGCCTTGAGCTGCTCGAGTTCCTTCTCCAACTGACGATTGCGCTCCAGCATTGCCCCCAGCTTGTCCAGCAGGTTTTCGCGACTGCCCCTGACCAACGCAGCAGCTTCCTTCAACTGATCCTCGGCACTGTTCAGATGGGCCAGTGCCTGCTCGCCGGTTACTGCTTCGATACGACGAACGCCGGCAGCCACGCCGCCTTCACTGACAATCTTGAACAGCCCAATATCGCCGGTACGCTTGACGTGAGTACCACCACAGAGCTCAACCGAGAAACCGTCACCCATGGTCAGAACTCGCACCTGATCGCCGTACTTCTCTCCGAACAGCGCCATGGCACCTTTCGCCTTGGCGGTCTCGATGTCGGTTTCCTCGATTTCAACGATGGTGTTGGTCCGAATCTCAGCATTCACCTTGTCTTCCAGCGCCTTGAGCTGCTCAGGTTTGATCGCCTCGAAATGACTGAAGTCGAAGCGTAGACGCTGACTGTCGACCAGTGAGCCTTTCTGACTGACGTGCTCGCCCAGAGTCTGTCGCAGCGCTGCATGGAGCAGGTGCGTCGCGGAATGGTTCAGCGCCGTGGCCTGACGAACCGATGCGTCGACCGTGGCATCGACAGTTGCGCCCACGTGCAAATCGCCGTTATCTAGAATGCCGTGGTGTAGAAATGCGCCGCCAGCCTTACTGGTATCGCGTACATCGAAGCGCAACCCTTCAGCGGACAGATAACCGCAGTCACCAATCTGACCACCTGATTCGGCATAGAACGGCGTCTCGTCGAGAACGACCACACCCTCCTCGCCCGCCGACAGGCTCTGTACCGCCATACCTTCCTTGAACAACGCCAATACCTTGCCGCTGCCGGACGTACCCAAATAGCCGGTAAAGCGCGTTTCTCCCTCGACCTTGACCAGGCTGTTGTAATCCATGCCAAAGGCGCTGGCTGAACGCGCGCGCTCGCGCTGAGCGTCCATTTCGCGCTCGAAACCTTCCTCGTCCAGCGTCAACTCGCGCTCGCGAGCGATATCACCGGTGAGGTCGACAGGAAAGCCGTAAGTGTCGTAGAGCTTGAAGATCACGTCGCCGGGGATGACGCTGCCCTTCAGTTCGGCCAGGTCCTGCTCGAGGATCTTCAGGCCCTGTTCAAGCGTCTTGGCGAACTGCTCTTCTTCGGTTTTCAGCACGCGCTCGATATGCGACTGCTGCGCTTTCAATTCGGTGAAGGCTTCGCCCATTTCCATAACAAGCGCGGCGACGATCTTATGGAAAAAGCTGCCCTTCGCGCCCAGCTTATTTCCGTGACGGCAGGCGCGACGGACGATCCGCCTCAGCACGTAGCCGCGGCCTTCGTTGGACGGCGTCACGCCATCGGCGATAAGGAAACCACAGGAGCGGATATGGTCAGCGACGACCTTCAGCGACGCCTGCCCTTCATTGCCGCAACCGATGGCTTGCGCGGAGGCGTTGAGCAAGCTTTGGAACAGATCGATTTCATAGTTGGAATTAACGTGCTGCAGTACCGCGCTGATGCGCTCCAGCCCCATGCCCGTATCCACACTCGGCGCTGGCAGCGGGTGCATAACGCCGTCCACGGTGCGATTGAACTGCATGAACACGTTGTTCCAGATCTCGATGTAGCGATCGCCATCCTCTTCCAGCGAGCCGGGTGGGCCGCCCCAGATGTGTTCGCCATGATCGAAGAAAATTTCGGTACAAGGACCACAGGGGCCAGTGTCGCCCATCGCCCAGAAGTTGTCCGAAGCGTAGGGTGCGCCCTTGTTGTCGCCGATGCGCACCATGCGCTCAGCCGGTACGCCGACTTCCTTGGTCCAAATGCCATAGGCTTCGTCATCGCTGGCGTAGACGGTAACCCACAGCTTCTCCTTCGGCAGATTCAGCCACTTCTCGGACGTCAGGAATTCCCAGGCATAGCTAATCGCGTCGCGTTTGAAGTAGTCACCGAAGCTAAAGTTGCCGAGCATCTCGAAGAAAGTGTGATGACGCGCGGTATAGCCGACGTTTTCCAAATCGTTGTGCTTGCCGCCGGCTCGTACGCATTTCTGGCTAGTCGTCGCGCGGGTGTAGGCGCGCTTTTCCAGGCCGAGGAAGCAGTCCTTGAACTGGTTCATGCCGGCATTGGTAAATAGCAGGGTTGGATCGTTCGCCGGAATCAGCGAACTGGAGGCCACACGGGTATGGCCCTTCTCTTCGAAGAAGCGGAGGAAGGCTTCACGGATTTCTGCGCTTTTCATAGATTTCTTCCAGAAGACTGCGGCCGAACGGCTGCAAAACGACACGGCGAGGCGGCACCGGGAGCCGGTTCGCAACTATCCCAACGGATAGCCGGCAAAGGGCCGCATTATATCGGGCCCACGCCTCGCGCATAGAGGATAAATAAGATTGAATCAAGCTATTCGACTGCGATTCGACCTTATGCCCTGGCGAATGCCGCGAAGCTTTCGATGATGGGTTCGACATGCTCGGGATGCACATCCAAGTGCGTCACCATTCGCAACCGCGGCGCCGCGGTGAGAATTATTCCACGCTCCGCGCAGAACGCTTTAAGCGCCCCGGCCCGCGCGCCCATCTGCACATACACCATGTTCGTCTGCACCGGCTCGACGGCATAACCCAGCGCGGCCAGTCCTTCAGCGATTTCGAGGGCGCGCTGGTGATCGTGTTCCAAACGCTGCACTTGGTGCTCCAGTGCATAGAGCCCGGCGGCAGCCAGCACGCCAGCCTGACGCATGCCGCCGCCAACCATCTTGCGCAGCCGTCTGGCTTTTGCGATGAACGCCTCGTCACCGCAGAGCACTGAGCCGACCGGCGCACCCAACCCTTTCGACAAGCACACCGATACCGAATCGAAGTGGCGGCTGATGTCCTGCGGGGTGCAGTTCAACTTGACTACGGCGTTGAACATTCGAGCGCCGTCGAGATGCAAGGCGAGCCCGCGTTCGCGCGTGAACGCCCTCGCCTCGGCCAGATACCGGAGCGGCAGGACCTTTCCGTGCATGGTGTTTTCCAGGGCCAGCAAGCGGGTGCGAGCGAAGTGGAAATCGTCCGGTTTGATCGCAGCGGCGACTCGCTCCAGATCTAAAGAACCGTCAGCTTCCATCTCGATCGGCTGAGGCTGAATCGAGCCAAGCACCGCGGCGCCACCCGCCTCATATTTATAGGTATGGGCCAGCTGGCCGGTAATGTACTCATCACCACGCTCGCAGTGCGACATCAGCGCCAACAAATTACTCATGGTTCCGCTAGGCACGAACAAACCCGCTGCCATCCCCAACTTCTCTGCGAGGGTCTGCTCTAGCTGACCTATCGTCGGATCTTCGCCATAAACATCATCTCCCACCGGAGCGCCCAGCATCGCCTCGCGCATGCCCGGTGTGGGCTGGGTGACCGTATCGCTGCGAAGATCGATGACACTCATGGCAATTCCTTGTTGGATGGCGCTCATATGCTGACGCATTTGATGTCAGGTTCGCCCGACTCAACGCAACAGGCGTGTATCCAGAACGGCCGAGCCGCTGCCCAGCATCGTTTCAGTGATATTGATGAAGTCGTCGGTGGTGACCTTGTCGAGGCGCATCAGCCCACGGGCGACATCATCCAGCGAGTGACGGTTCTTGCTGCGCTGACGGATTTCGCGATCGAGCTCCTGCAGCAGCAACACAGCCCTGGCCGTGACGGGACCACTGGAGCGCTCGGTGCGCAAGGTGCTGACCTTGCGGCTCCACTTGGTCAGGTGTTCACGAACCCGCTGATAGCGATCCTCACTCATGCCGCCGGCGCGGCGCATCAACTCGATGGCGTAATACTCGGCCAGCCCTTCGCTGATCCAGTCGCTGCGATCGGCATCGGTGATACGGCTGAACACGTGGACCAGCTCATGGACCAGCGAACTGGTGCCATTTTCGCTGACCAGCGGACGATCCGCGTGCATGAACAACGAGTTCGGACCCGAAAGGCCGCCCCGCCACATCGGATCGCCGGCACCGACGATCAGCAGCTTCTTCGGATCACGGGGAAATACGTTCTGCACCTCCGGCCAGACGAACGTCAGCAGCGTGAGGATATCCATCCGCCGCAGCCCCTCGCCTACCGGGCCGGCTACCGTTACGTCGGTTTCACCGAGTCTGGCCCGACGACTGCCAAGCTTACCGGCAAGTATCCAGCCGGTCGGACGATCAAAAAGGCGCTCGGGGTTATCGATGCGAAACCGATTTTTGCCTATCCGCGGCCAGCCCGTTTCTACGCTTTTCCAACCCTCAGGCAGTTCGATCTTCAAGCGCGAGATCAGCCTGACGCCATCCTGCTGATCGACGCGGCCGGACGGTACCAGGTCGTCGCCTCGCAGCAACGCCCAGTCGTCAGTCATCCGGGCATCGAAGCGGCCGCTCTTGCGCTGATGACTAACCTTCACTCGGTAGCTCAACCGAGCCTTGCCAGCACCTGGCCGCCAAACGCCGCGACCGCCCTCTTGCTTCCAGCTGCCTTCGTCGCTGGTCTCGAAATCGCTATAAAGCCCCTCGTCGCCGAGGTTGAAATCGAGGTATCTGATGGCATCGCCTTCTTCGACAAGCAGCTCGATTTCAGCAAGGTCCTGCTCGGGAACGAACTTGACGTTGAAATCCAAATCGACGCGCTTGGCAGCGTGCGCCTGAGCAATGAGCAACAACAGAACGGCTAGCAGCGGTAGCTGACGGAGAGACATCGAGCGGCTCCAGATAAGGTTCAGTGCTATGACGACGTGGCCATACGTAGATTCAACCGGCCCGAAAAATCAGATGATCTTCCCAGTCTTCCTCTGCAACGGAGCCCTCGGCAATCATCCGCCCGGACTGAGAAATGCGCTCAGCGTGCACCGCATCCGGGTCGCCGCAAACCAGATGATGCCAAAGCGGGAGGTCCTTGCCTTCGGCAACGAGTCGATAACCGCAGGTGGGTGGCAGCCATTTGAATTGCGCGGCATCGACAGCCGTCAGCTGAACGCAATCAGGCACGCTGGCGCGTCGGTTGGGGTAGTTTGTACAGCGGCAGCTTTTCAGATCGAGCAATTTGCACGCGATGCGGGTGTAGTAGACGCTGCCGTCCTCTTCATCCTCTAGCTTTTGCAGGCAGCACAATCCGCAGCCATCGCAAAGCGACTCCCATTCGGCCGAGTCCAGTTCGGCGAGGGTTTTGCGCTTCCAGAAGGGTTCGACTTTTGCCGCCATTGAATCTGCCATCTCTGATAAAGACGCGAGTCTAGCAGGCCGTTGAAAAACTACCTACGTTGACAATACTGCGTTAAAAAACAGCCTCAAACGCTCATTTACAGTACGTAAACTCGTACGCGAGCCCGGTCCGCTTTTTGGCTGTTTTGACTCGCTGCGCTCGCCCTTCGGGCCAGCCTTCGGCTGTTACTTCCGCTGGTCGTTGCGCCTTGTCTTGCCTGCCTCGTCGTTTTCAACGGTCTGCTAGCCATTGCCGTACGGCCGGCCAAGCTTGGCTGCGCGCGGAGGGATTCCGTGGGCCGACAAATGACCGGCGGCTGCGCCCGCTCTTACCTCATACAGGGTCGTTACGGCGCAGCAGCTCTTCGGGCAAATGCTCGATATATTCTTCCTCAGGCGGCGGCATCTGAAGGTGATAACCCTGTTTATCCAGGTTATCGAGCACCGTCGCGATGTCTTCCCGCGCCAGCTTGCGCTCCGGGGTCAGAACGATATCGAAAGCGTGCTGCGGCGGACCGAAGGCGGCGAGCAAGGCTTCGGGCACACGCGCCAGCGCCTCGCTGCGTTCGACGTACAGGTACATCTCGTTTTTGCGCGGGCTTCTATAAATAGAACAGATGCGTTTCATGATTTCGCCTCCAGCGCATCGAGAAGGGCTTGGCCCATTCGCTCCCGGCGCCAACCTCGCAGTGAATCGGGTAATTCATAAGGGCCATCCGGGTATCCGGTTTTCAACAACGCTTCGAGCACCTTCTTGCGCAGCATCAGTTCAGGAGCGATATCCAGGGCTTGGGCTTCGTGCTGCCCAACTGCACGAAGCTTCTTCAGTAGCCCCGATGCATCCAGCGGCAAGGGCTCGGGCAAAAGCTCAGGCCAATCCTGCTCAGGCGTGGCCGCAGCGGTACGGATCAGTTCGAGCAGCGTCTCGCCATCCTGACGTACGGTGCGTGGATGCATATCGTCTATACGCGCAAGGCCGACCAGATCGGTGGGCTGGGTGCGCGCCAATGGCCACAGACTATGCTCGCGCACGACTCGATTCCGAGGCTGGTTGCGCGCCCGCGCCTGCCGCTCACGCCAGGCAGCCAAGCATCGCAGCACGGCAAGCTGCCTCGGCTTGAGGCGCCAGGCCTGCTTGATCTCACGGTAAGCCTCGTCAGGGTCGGTTTCACGCTGCAGATTCATCACCAGCTCAGCGCCGTCTTCCAGCACCCAGGCGCGCTTGTCCTCGGACAGCTTCGGCATCAGCGCTTCGTACAGTTCGGCCAGGTGTTGCGCATCTTCGGCAGCATATTGGATCTGGGTCTCACTGAGCGGTCGCTGGAGCCAGTCGGAGCGTGTTTCGCCCTTGGGCAATTCGAGGCCCAGCACCGTCTGCACCAATCGCGAATAGCCCATCGAGAAACCAATGTTCAGATAACCGGCAGCCAGCTGCGTATCGAATAACGGCACCGGAAGGCTATCGGTGAGGCGCCAGAGCACTTCGAGGTCTTCGCTGCAGGCATGCAGGACCTTCACCACCGCCTGGTCTTCCAACAAGCCGGCAAAGGCCGCCCAATCGGTAATCAGCAGTGGATCGATCAGATAGGCACAGCGCCCGTCGCCAACCTGCAGCAAGGCGGCTATCGGGTAGAAGGTATCGACCCGCATGAACTCGGTATCCACCGCGACATAGGGCAGCTGGCGCCACTCGGCGCACAAGCGGGCCAGATGAGCGTTATCCAGGACCCATTGAGTTTCGATGGCCACTAGGCCCTCCTTTGTTATTCGGCTTGCGACCGGGTGCCCGATCGAAGAGGCGCGCAGTATATATCGCGACCGCCGAATCGCCGTGCAAACATCGGCGATGACCTGCGTGCTAACGTTTCGGAATTACAGAAGGAGCCCCGCCATGCCCATCGCTCAACTGATCAGCCCTGAACATTTATCCAAGCGCCTGCAACAATCAGATCTACGCATTCTGGATTGCCGCTTCGCCCTCGAAGACCCCGAATACGGGCAGCGCAGCTATGCCGAGGCGCATATTCCTGGCGCCCGCCATGCCGATCTCGAGCGCGACTTGTCTGCGGAAATTGTTCCAGGCGTTACCGGCCGGCATCCTCTGCCGGCGCCGCATGACCTGATAGAGAAGTTCAGGAATTGGGGACTTAACAACGACAGCGATATTGTGCTCTACGATGACGGCCCAGGCGCGTTCGCCGCTCGGGCGTGGTGGCTGCTGGCCTGGCTGGGCAAGCGTGACGGCGTTTATCTGCTTGATGGCGGCGTCAAGGCATGGCACGAGGCTGGGCTGCCCCTGGATGCCAGCGTTCCTACTGAGATGGACGGTAATTTATCAGGTCAGCCCGATGACAGCCTGATCATGGATGCAACGCACCTGTCGGGCCGGCTCGATACGCCAGACCTGCCCCTCATCGATGCGCGTGCCCTGCCGCGCTTTCTTGGCGAAATCGAACCTATCGATCCGGTTGCGGGCCACATTCCTGGCGCGAGCTGCGCTCCATTCACTGAAAACCTGGACGCTACGGGGCGCTTTCTGCAACCCAATGAGCTGCATGCTCGTTTCGATCAACTACTGGCCGGCAAAGCCCCGGAAACACTGGTGGCCTACTGCGGTTCGGGCGTGACTGCCTGTCACAACCTGTTCGCGCTGTGCCTGGCCGGATATCCCTTGGCGAAACTGTACCCAGGTTCCTGGAGCGAATGGATCACCGACCCCCAGCGCCCCGTTGCCTGAGTTTCGTCCTCCCAAAGATGGCTGCCCGGTCATATTTTGCCTAAATGGTTTTTAACGAACTTCGGCAATAATTCCCTGCCGATCGTCGTGATATTTACGAAAAATTGCACTCTTCCGTTTGCGAGGAATCTGAAAACCTTGGTAGGGTCCGACCCGCTTTTTCCCAGGAGTACAACAATGAAAACAACATGGTTGAAGACCGCGATAGCGGTGGCTGTAGGTGCACTTTCCACTCAAGCCCTGGCTGCCGGTTTCGCCCTCAACGAGCAGAGCATCAGCGGCATGGGCACCTCATTCGCAGGTCGCTCTTCTTCTGCCGATGATGCCAGCACGGTCTTTGGTAACCCTGCAGGCATGGCGCTGCTCAAGCGCGAACAAGTCAGCTTCGGGGTAGCGGCGATCAATGCCAAGACGGATATCAAGGATGCCAGTGGCGTTCCGCCTACTGGCAGCAATGACGGTGACATGGTCCCGGTAACAGCCGTTCCGATGGGCTATTACGTCAAGCCAATCGACGATAAATGGGCGCTGGGTCTAGGCGTCTATGTTCCATTCGGGCTGATTACCGACTATGAAAATGGCTTTCAAGGCCGTTATTTCGGTGACTACAGCGAAGTGCGTGTAATCACCGTACAGCCCACCGTCAGCTATCGCTTTAACGAAAAACTCTCGGTCGGCTTTGGCCCGACGATCAACCGCATCGATGGACAGTTGGAGAGCGCCGTACCTCCACTAGCGGGCACCAGCGACAGCCGAGTAAAAATCAAAGGCGACGATACCGCCCTTGGTTTCAACATCGGCATGCTGTACGAGTTCAGCCCGCATACACGGGCGGGATTAACCTATCACTCAAAAGTCGACTACAAGCTAGAGGGCGATACCGAGATCACCGGAAGCGACTTGGCTCTGGGGTCTTTTGGCGCCTATGGTAAGTACGATGCCTCCCTTGATCTGGAAACGCCTGAGTCTATCGATTTGTCGTTGACCCACGAATTGAACGATCAGTGGACGATCTACGGCGGCGCAACGCTGACCCGCTGGAGCCGTCTCGAATCGATCGTTGTGGAAAACGAGGGTGTCGCGCCTGGCCCAGCCTCAGGTCTTTTCGGAACGATTTCCGAAGAACAAGACTGGCATGACACTTGGTCCTACGCCCTCGGCGCGGCTTACAAATTGAATAAGCAGTGGACGCTGCGTACTGGCGTGGCGCTTGATCAGAGCCCGACCAACAATACCCACCGCTCCCCGCGCATCCCGACTGGCGATCGTACAGCGGTGAGCTTTGGTCTGGCATGGAACCCAACCGACGATATGACTGTTGATCTGGCCTACTCTTATCTATGGGAAGAGGACACCAAAATCAGTCAGGCAAGCGCTACGCGCGGCGCCTACAACGCCACCTACGAAAACAGCGCTCACGGTTTTGGCGCTGCGATGACCTACCGCTTCTGATGCACCCGTGCCCCGGCCGCTCGGTCGGGGCACTTCCCTCTCGCTACTTACCCAGCGCCTTTTCTACCGCCGCGATCAGCTCAGGGTCATCCGGCTCGACTTTGCTCGAAAAGTAGTCGACCACCCGCCCGTTGCGATCCACCACGTACTTGTAAAAATTCCAGCGCGGCGCGCCCCCGGCCTGCTCGGCCAATTCCTTGAACAGCGGTATCGCATCGCTACCCCGCACCGGTTGCGTTTGCGCCATCGGAAAGGTCACGCCGTAATTGACGTAGCAGACTTCAGCCGTTTCGGCAGCATCGTCCGATTCCTGAAAGAAGTCGTCGGACGGCACACCGAGTACTGCCAGGCCGTCGTCCTTGTACCGCTGATAAAGCGCTTCGAGACCTTTGAACTGCGGCGCGAAGCCACAGAAGCTGGCCGTGTTGACCACGACCAGCGCCTTACCTTGGAACTGCTGGCATAAGTCGATGGTTTCCTTCGAGCGCAGTTTCGGCAGTTCATGCTCGAGCAACGCCGGGCATTGATCCGCCGCTGCATTGCCAGCGAGCAAGGTCAGGGCAAGTGAGGCAGCGACCAGATGAATTCTCATGGCAAATCTCCGAGCGGGGTCGTCACACGCTACTCCCGAGCGGCCCGCCCGGCAACGCCTGTCCTTTTAACCCGCCGCAGCAAGCATTCCAAACGATTCGCCATCGCTATATACAAATCTATATAACGCTTGTCAGAATGCCCCGCATTGAGCGGGAGCCAAACATGAACGATCCACAACATCTCGACCCGTTGCGCATCGACGGGCGACTCTGGTTCAACCGCGGCGAGAAAGGCTATCTCGGCGGCAAACGCATCGAACTTCTCGAACAGATCGATGCGACCGGCTCGATCAGTCGCGCAGCCAAAGCTATCAATCTCAGCTACAAGGCCGCCTGGGATGCAGTGGATGCCATGAACAACCTGTCGGAACGGCCGCTGGTGATTCGCGCAACCGGTGGCGCCAAGGGCGGCGGTACGCGACTGACCGAGTTCGGCCGCGAAATGCTCCATGTCTGGCAGCGCATGCAACATGAGTACGAACGTTTTCTTGCCCAAGTAGCACAGGGCATCGAAGGGTTCGACGACATCGACAAACTACTCCGGGCAATCGCCATGAAAACCAGCGCACGCAATCAGTTTCGCGGTCGCATCCTTCACGTCGAGAAAGGCGCAGTGAACGGCAGTCTTAGCCTCGATATCGGTGAAGGCCAGACGATTACCGCCACGCTGACTAACGACAGCATCGACGAACTTCACCTGATGCCCGGCAAGACCGCGATGGCGCTGATCAAAGCCAGCTTCGTGCTGCTTTCACCCGACCCGGCGGTAAAAATCAGCGCCCGCAACCGCCTGACCGGCACCATCAGCGGCTTGGTGCCCGGCGCGGTGAACTGCGAGGTCAAGCTGCTGCTGCCCGGCAATCGCACGCTGGGCGCGGTTATCACCAACGAAAGTGCCGAAGAGCTGGGCCTGGCGCTTGGTCAACCCTGTACGGCGCTGATCAAGGCGTCGCACGTCATCATCGCCGTGGACTAAGGAAAAAAACGGATGAAACGTCTTTGCACAATCACCGCCCTGTTTACGATCGCGTTGCTGCCCTTGGCCGGCCAAGCTGCCGAGGTGCAGGTCGCGGTGGCGTCGAATTTCACCAAACCCATGCAGGTCATCGCCGAACGATTCGAACAGGACACCGGATACAAGGCCCTACTCGCCTTCGGTTCGACCGGAAAGCTGTATGCGCAAATTCACAACGGTGCGCCGTTCGACGTGTTGCTGGCCGCTGACGAAGCGGTCCCAGCCAAGCTGGAAAGCGAGGGACTGGGCGTGACTGGCAGCCGCTTTCCCTATGCCATCGGGACGCTGGTGCTCTGGTCGGCCCGTAACGACTACCTCGATGATCAAGCCAAGGCGTTGAACCAACAGCCTTATCGCCATCTCGCGATCGCCAATCCGAAAACCGCGCCCTACGGCGCCGCAGCAATGGCGACGCTGGAGAAACTCGGCCTGACCGAATCGGTACGTGGGAGGCTGGTGCAGGGCGAGAACATTGCCCAGGCGCATCAGTTCGTGGCCAGCGGCAACGCGGAGCTGGGTTTCGTTGCCCTCTCGCAGGTCGTGGATAACGGTGCGATCAGCCAAGGTTCCGGCTGGGTCGTACCCGCGACCTTCCATCCGCCGATTCGCCAGGACGCGCTCTTGCTGAACAAGGGCCGCGGCAATCCTGCGGCGCAAGCGCTGCTCGACTACCTCAAAGGCGCAAAGGCGGCTGAGGTGATCAAGGCTTACGGCTACAGCCTGGAATAAAGAAGATGCCGTTGGACAATATTGGCTTGTCGGCAATTCTGCTGACGCTCAAGCTCGCCGGAACGACGACATTGCTGCTGCTGCTGATTGGCACACCCATCGCCTGGTGGCTGGCGCGGACCCACTCTCGTCTCAAGGGGCCGATCAGTGCAGTGGTGGCGCTACCACTGGTATTGCCGCCGACGGTGCTGGGCTTCTACCTGCTGGTCGCCATGGGGCCGAATGGCCCGGTTGGCCAACTTACCCAGAGCCTCGGATTAGGCACACTGCCTTTCACCTTTGCCGGTCTGGTCGTGGCGTCGGTGTTCTATTCCATGCCCTTTGTCGTGCAGCCCCTGCACAACGCGTTCGAGGCCATCGGCGAAGCGCCCCTCGAGGCCTCCGCGACCTTGCGCGCAGGGCCGCTAGACACATTTTTCAATGTCGTACTGCCGCTTGCCCGGCCCGGATTCATCACCGCCAGCATCCTCGGCTTCGCTCATACCGTCGGGGAGTTTGGCGTGGTGCTGATGATCGGCGGCAACATTCCGGAGAAAACCCGCGTGCTGTCCGTGCAGATCTACGATCACGTCGAGGCCATGGAATATGCGCAAGCGCACTGGCTGGCGGGCGGCATGCTGGTGTTTTCCTTCCTGGTCTTGCTGGTGCTTTACAGCAGCCGCCTCAAACAAGGATGGCGCGGATGACCGGCTCCTCAAAAGGAATCCATGCACAGCTACGGATGAACCATCCCAGCTTCACGCTGGACGTTCATCTGGAACTACCGGGCCGCGGCGTGACCGCCCTGTTCGGCCCCTCGGGCTCCGGCAAGACCAGTTGCCTGCGTTGCATCGCCGGCCTCGAGCGCAACGCAACCGGGCTCATCGAGATCAACGGCGAGCGCTGGCAGGGCTCGGCCAGTGGCCGCTTCGTACCGCCGCACCAGCGGGCGATCGGCTATGTATTTCAGGAGGCCAACCTGTTCGCCCATCTTTCGGTGAAGCGCAACCTGGAATTCGGTATGAAGCGCGTCGCGAGAAACGCGCGTCGCGTGGCCTGGGAGCAGGCGATCGAGCTGCTGGGCATCGAGCATCTGCTCGAACGCATGCCCGAGCGCCTGTCTGGCGGCGAGCGACAACGCGTCGGAATCGCTCGCGCCCTGCTTACCAGTCCGAGACTGCTGCTGCTGGACGAACCGCTGGCTGCCCTGGATTTCAAGCGCAAGCAGGAAATCCTGCCGTATCTTGAGCGGCTGCATGACGAGCTCGAAATTCCGGTCCTTTATGTCAGCCACTCACCGGACGAGGTGGCGCGGCTGGCTGATCATCTGGTGCTGCTTGAAGAAGGTCGCGCCGTGGCTCAGGGCGGGCTGCGCGAGACGCTTGCCCGCCTCGATCTGCCCACCGCATTCAGTGAGGATGCGGGCGTGGTCATCGAGTCGACGATTGCCGAGCATGACCTCAGCTATCACCTCACCCGCCTGGTCTTTACCGGTGGTGAGGTACTGGTGGCTCAGCGTGACGAAGCAATCGGGCATCGGCTGCGCTTTCGCGTCCATGCACGAGACGTCAGCCTCGCCCTGGAACGAGCGGAGGGCACCAGCATCAGCAATCTGCTACCGGCGCGCGTCGAGCAGATCGTCGCTGCCGACACGCCGGCGCACGTTCTCGTGCGACTGGACGCTCAAGGCACGCCGTTGCTGGCGCGCATCACCCGGCGCTCGGCCGATCAGCTTGACGTCGCAGTGGGCAAGGCTATGTGGGCACAGATCAAAACGGTGGCGCTGCTGGGCTGAGTCACATCACGCTTGCAGCGCAAGCGCGACCAGCACGCCGCATTCGACCAGCTCCAGCAGCGCACCGGCCGTGTCGCCGGTGGTGCCGCCGATGCGCCGGCACATTGCCCGACGCGCCAGCAAGCCGATGCCTACACTCACCGCCAGCGCCAGCCAACCGCTTGTGCCCAGCGCCAGACACAACGCGATAACCAAGGTCAGCACGACGCGAAGCTGCGCACGCGGCAGATGGTCGGCCACTGCCTGACCCAGGCCGCCAGGACGTACATAGGGTGTCGTCAAAAACAAACCGAGCAATGCGCTTCGCCCTAACAACGGTGCGAGCAACAGCACTAATTGATCACCCTGCGCGAGCAGCGTCCACAGCGCAACGAACTTGAGCAGCAGCAACAACACGAGCACCACCACGGCAATCGGACCGCTGCGCGGGTCTTTCATGATCGCCAGGGTACGCTCCCGATCACCGAAACCGCCGACCCAGGCATCGGCACTGTCGGCAAGGCCATCGAGATGCAGCCCGCCAGTCAGCGACACCCAGACTGCCAGCAACAACGCCGCCTGCATCGGGTGCGCTGCGTCGCCCAGCACAACACTGACGAGCCATAGAATCGTGCCCAGCAACAACCCCATCAGCGGGTAATACAGCATCGACCTGCCGACCGCTTGCGGCTGGGGGATGCCACTGAGGTGCACCGGCAAGCTGGTGAGAAATTGCAGCGCGATCAGAAAGGGCTGCATGCTTCTTCCAGCCAGAGCGTGGCATCGGCGAAACCGGTTCTCAACCCGAACACTTGTCCGTGACCCACTTCGACCTGCAACAGTTGCCCACGTGGCAAACCACGCGCTTCGGCCAGCAACAGGCGCATCACACCGGCATGGGTGACCAGCAGGATTCGCTCGCCAGCAAAGCGGTCGGTGAGTCGCTCGATGGCCGTCAGCACGCGCGCTTCAAAATCGACCAACCGCTCGCCGCCGGGCGGGGTGAATCCGTAGGGATCGTTCCAGAAGCGGCCCAAGGCATCGCTTTGGTCGATCATCAGCTCGGCAGCCGTACGACCTTCCCAATCGCCGAAGTCGAGTTCACGCAGGTCGGGTTCGAATTCCAGCGGTAGTTTGCACTGCTCGGCACACTCGGTAGCGAAGGCCGCGCAACGGCACAACGGCGAACTGATGATCCGATCCCAGCGTCCAGCGTTGGCTATCGCGGAGCGCATTTGTTGCCACCCGGCTTCAGTGAGCGCGTCATCCAATCGTCCACGAAAGCCGCCGCCGGAGACCGTCTCGCCGTGACGCAGCATATCCAGATGCAGGTTCATGCGTCCTGCCCGGCGATGGCCGCTTCGGCGAACGTGGCCATGTCGTTATGCAGCGCGCAGGCCATGCGCAGTAGCGGCACTGCCAGCGCTGCGCCACTGCCTTCGCCCAGTCGCAGGCCGAGGTCGAGCAACGGCTGTGCGTCCAGCGCCTCCAGCACGGCCTGATGCCCAGGCTCCGCCGAACGGTGAGCGAATAACAGCCAGTCGCGGCAGGCCGGATTCAAACGCACCGCACAGAGCGCCGCAACGCCACAGATAAAGCCATCCACCAGCACCACGATGCCCTGCTGGGCGCAGGCCAGATAAGCTCCGGTCAGAGCAGCCAGTTCGAAGCCACCGAGTCGCTGCATCCAGCCGAGCGTGTCGTGATTACCGGCGTGCAGAGCCAATGCGCGCTCGATCACGGCACGTTTGTGCGCTACGCCTGCGGCATCCAGGCCCGTCCCAGGTCCAGCCAGATAGTGTGGGGCACACCCCAGCAGTGCGCAGGCCAACGCGGCTGCGGTGGTGGTATTGCCGATGCCCATCTCCCCGCCAATGAACAGCGCGGCTTGGCCTGCCTGTGCACGCAACACGCTGTCACGCCCGGCCTGCATCGCTTGCAGGCAAATATCCATGCTCATCGCCGGCCCTTCGACGAAGTTAGCCGTGCCCGCGCCCAGCGCCAGGTGACGAACGCCGGACAACGGCCCAACCGGCGACGCCGTCCCCAGGTCGACCACTTCCAGCGTCGCGCCTAGCTGACGAGCCAACACGCTGATCGCAGCGCCGCCGTTGATGAAGTTGCCCAGCATCTGCCCGGTTACCGACTGCGGAAAAGCCGAAATGCCCTCAGCGGCGACACCATGATCGCCTGCGAAAATGCTGATCCAGACCGGGTCCACGCTCGGATTCGCATCGCTGCGCAGCGCCGCCAGCTGCGGCACCAACGCATCGACACGCCCCAGCGCGCCGCTCGGCTTGGTCAATTGCGCATCGCGCGCCAACGCCGCCTGGCGCGCACGCTCATCCAGACCGCGGCAAGACGCCTGCCACCAATGTTCGATCAAAGCAGCTCTCCACTCAGATGATGCCCTTTCAAAAGCATCGGCAAGCCCGCCACGGTGAACATCACGCGCTCGCAGCGCTCGGCCAGCGCTTGATGCAGCCAGCCAGCTTCGTCGACGTAACGCCGGCTCAGCTCGCCCAGCGGCACCACGCCCAGACCGGTTTCATTGCTGACCAACAGCACGCGCCCCGGCAATCCGGGCAGGCATTCGAGCAAGGCATCGCGCTCGGCGGCCAGGCGAGCCGGATCGTCCAGCATCAGCAGATTGGTCAACCACAGCGTCAGGCAATCCACCAGCAGGCAACGATCATCGGTCGCGTGTTCACGCAGTACCGCGGCTAGCTCCAGCGGCTCCTCTACCAGTGTCCAGTTCGCTGGCCGACGCGCGCGGTGATGGGCGATACGCTCGCTCATCTCGCCGTCCAGCGGTTGGCTGGTGGCAATATAGGTGACCGGCAGGCCACATTCGCTGGCCAAGCGCTCGGCCAGCCGGCTCTTGCCGGATCGGGCACCGCCGAGAATCAGTTCAAGCATATTGGTTCCCACGATTCGTTGAGCCTCCCGTAGGGCGGTGCAACCCGCCGGACACACTCAAGGCCAGTTCCCAAAGGCGGGCTGCAAACGCCCTACGGATTAACACCGCAAAGCCCACGCAATAAATGCGTATCCAGATGCGCATCGACCAAGTCGGCGAGCCGCTCGATGTCGCGTTCACGCAGCGCGTGATAATCCACCCGCTGCGCGTTCTCCAGCCCGGCCCAGCGCAACAGCGCTTCGCAGGCCGCGGGTAATTCGAACAGGCCGTGCAAATAGGTGCCGAGTACCTGACCGTCCTCGCTAATGGCGCCATCCACTCGCCCATCATCGAGGTCTATCGCAGCTCGTTCGAGTGCCGGGCCGCTACTGACTCCGGCATGAATTTCGTAGCCGCTGACGTCAACGTCGCCCAAGCAGAGTCGCCCACGCACGTTGCGCAATTGTTTCTCCGCGGCCAGTTCGGTCGACAAAGCCAGCAGCCCGAGCCCGTTGCTCTGCCCCGCCGCGCCCTCGAGCCCGAGAGGATCGGCGATGCATTCACCAAGCATCTGCAGCCCGCCGCAGATTCCGAGCACCTTGCCGCCGTAGCGCAGATGACGTCGGATCGCCGCCTCCCAGCCGTTCTCGCGCAACCAGGCGAGATCGGCACGGACGCTCTTTGAGCCCGGCAAAATGATCAGATCGGCGCCGGGTATCGCCTGGCCGGGGCCGACAAAATGCAGATCGACTTGGGGATGCAGGCGCAGCGGGTCGAAGTCGGTGTGATTGCTGATGCGAGGCAATACCGGAACCACGACTTTGAGCGTCTGTTCGGCCTTGGCGGACTGGCGCGCATCGATTGCATCTTCGGCTTCCAGATGAAAATCCATCAGATAGGGCAACACGCCAAGTACCGGCTTGCCGGTGCGTTGTTCGAGCCAGTCCAGCCCCGGCTGCAACAGGGCGATATCGCCGCGAAAGCGGTTGATCACGAATCCCTGCACCCGCGCCTGTTCGCTCGGGCTGAGCAACTCCAGCGTGCCGACCAGATGAGCGAACACCCCACCTTTGTCGATATCGGCAATCAGGATGACCGGGCAATCCACCGCCTCGGCAAAGCCCATGTTGGCGATGTCGTTGGCCCGCAGGTTGATCTCGGCGGGTGAGCCGGCGCCCTCGACCATCACTACTTGATACGCGGCATTGAGGCGCTGATGGGATTCAAGCACCGCATCCATCGCCACGCGTTTGTAGTCGTGGTATGCCACAGCGTCCATGTTGTTGACGGCGCGACCGTGAATGATTACCTGCGCGCCGATATCACTGTTGGGCTTGAGCAGCACCGGATTCATGTCAGTGTGCGGCGCCAACCCGGCAGCTTGGGCCTGTACCGCCTGGGCGCGGCCGATCTCCCCGCCCTCGGCGGTGACCGCGCTGTTGAGTGCCATGTTCTGCGGCTTGAACGGCGCTACTGCGACGCCTTGGCGCCGGAGCCAACGGCACAGCGCGGTCACCAGGGTGCTTTTACCGGCATCCGAAGTGGTGCCCTGAATCATCAAAGTGCTCATGCGCTAATTTCTCTGTAATGGGCCAGCGCGCGAGCCAGGCGGACCCAGCCGGGTTCGTCTGCCGGCAGACCGAAACGCAGGCTCGGTGGATAGTGAAAACGGCGAACCAGAATGCTCTGACAGGCGAGAAACTCGTACAGCAGATCCGCCTCTTCGGTTACGACCCACTGAAACAGGCCGCAACCGCCCGTAGGCGACAACCCGTAATTTGACAGCACCTGCGCCAACCGCTCGCCATCTGCCAAGAGCCGTTCGCGCTGGCGGCTTTGCCCTTCGCGATCAGCGAGCAATGCGGTGGCGACGAACCGTGACGGCCCGGCGATCGGCCAGGGTCCCAAAGCATCGCTCAGCGCACGCAGCAGCTCGTTTTCAGCCAAGACAAAGCCGAGCCGTGCGCCGGCCATGGCAAAGAATTTGCCGAACGAGCGCAACACGATCAGGCCTGGTAGGTGCGCATGACTTGCCAGACTGAGCTCAGGCGTTGGGTCCATGAATGCTTCATCAACCACAAGCCAGCCGCCGCGCTCCGCCAGCCGCGCATGCCAGCCGAGTAACTGTTCGGGCTGCAGCAGTCGCCCGGTGGGATTGTTCGGGTTGACCACCACCAGAACGTCGAGCTGATCCAGCGCCCGCGGCGCGGACCCTTCGCTGAACTCGCTGATGCGATGCCCTTCGCGGCGCCAAGCCTCGGCGTGCTCGCCATAACAGGGCGAGACGATGCCAATCTGAAGCGACCGACGCAGCCGCGGCAACATCTGGATCGCTGCCTGCGAGCCGGCCACTGGTAACAGCGACTCGACGCCGTAGTAATCACGAGCCGCAGCGGCCAGGCCATCCTCGACTTCCGGCAGTCGACGCCAGGCATCCGCCGGAACGGGCGGCAAGTCGAAGCCATAAGGCGCGATACCCGTGGACAGATCGAGCCACTCCGTCAGCGGGATGCCAAAGTCGCGCGTCGCCGCTCGCAGGCGTCCGCCATGCTCAAGCATGCAGCAAGCCCTCCAGAAACAGCACCAGCAGCCAGAGGCCGACGCCAGCCCAGACCAAATCCAGCGCGCGCTCGATATCGCGCGCACTCGGAGCCTCGCCCTCACCCAAGGTCGGACGCAACTGCAACTCGCCGTGATAGATAGCCGGCCCGCCCAGCGACAGACCCAGCGCACCGGCTCCAGCGGCCATCACCGGCCCCGCGTTTGGGCTGTCCCACAATGGCGCCTGCCGTTGCCAGCAGCGCCAAGCTTTGCGCGTCTGGCCCAGCACGGCATAGGTCAGCGCGACCAGCCGGGCGGGTATGAAATTGAGCGCGTCGTCGATTCGCGCGACGGCCCAGCCAAAGCGCTCGAAGCGTTCGGTGCGGTAGCCCCACATGGCATCCAGCGTATTGCTCAGGCGATACAGGACCACGCCCGGCGCGCCGGCCACGGCGAACCAGAACAGCGCCGCGAAGACCGCATCGCTGCCGTTCTCCAGCGCCGATTCGGTCGCCGCGCGGGCTACGCCCTGTTCGTCCAGCTCACCGGTGTCGCGACTGACAATGAAACCGACACGTCGCCGCGCCGCGGTCAGGTCGCCACTGCGCAAGGCGAGCGCGACCGGCATCAGGTGCTCGCCCAGGCTGCGCAGGCCAAGCGCGAGATACAGCAGAAAGATTTCGACCAGCCAACCAACGCCAGGCAGCAAGCTCGCCAACCAGGCGATGACCGTCAGCGGCAGGACCGCTAGGCACCAGGCGGTGACGCCATGGCTGCGCCAACCGCGGCCGTCCGCGCCGTTGAAGTGTTGTTCCAATCGGTCAGCCAGCCGTCCGAAGACCACCAGAGGATGACTGCGCCGAGGTTCGCCCAGCAGCACATCCAGGCCGACCCCGGCGAGGCAGCTCAGCGCCACGCTCACTCCCAGCTCCCCCACTCGTTATCGAATAACAACTCTCCTAGCGGGCGCGGTTGGGTCCAGCCTTCCAGCACCAACATCGGGGTTGGATAGAACTCATCGACCGGCCCGAGGCAGATCACCGCCACCGGCTCCGCTCCGGTCGGCATCTTCAGCAGTTCGGCCAACGCCTGCGGATCGAACAATGACACCCAGCCCATACCCAACCCCTCTGCTCGCGCGGCGAGCCAGAGATTCTGGATGGCGCAGGCCGTCGAGGCCAGGTCCATCTGCGGCATGGTGCGCCGACCAAACACATGCGGTTCGCGCCCGTCCATCAACGCGACCACCAGCAGTTCGGCGCAACCCTTGATGCCCTCGACTTTCAACTGCATGAATTCACGGCCACGCTCGCCCAGCGCCTCGGCGGTCAGCACACGTTCACGCTCGACCAGTCCAGCGATGGCCGAACGCAGCTCGGCGCGCCGGATACGAATGAATCGCCAAGGCTGCATCAGTCCAACACTTGGGGCCTGATGCGCGGCCTCCAGCAATCGCGCAAGCAGCTCGGGCGCGACTTCGCCGCCGCTGAAATGGCGCATGTCGCGCCGCTCGGCAATGGCGCGATAGACACCGGCGCGCTCTGACTTGGTGAAGGCGTGCTTGCTCATGGCTTGAATAAGGCCGCAGTCGCTTGGGGATTGGACGGCATATAGAAGTGAATATAGGAGGCCGTCAGCCGGCCCTGCCGATAGACCGCCTCGGCGGTGCGCTTGTAATTCGGGCATTCGCCGCGGGCCATTGGCTGCATGGCCGATTCGAGCAAGGAATGGTGAAAGGTATGGCCGCGCAGGCGCCCTTCCGGCAGTTCGACGTCCTGCAAAGCCAGCGCGGCCAAGCGCTTCTGCATCTGCGCTTCGCCAGGCAGCAGGCCGAGCATGGCTTCGCGCGCACCGGCCTGGTTGGTCAGCGCGTCGAGCAGGTAAAGCATGCCGCCGCATTCGGCGAGCATCGGTTTGCCGGCTTCGTGATGCGCTCGGATCGCCTCGCTCATTGCCCGGTTGCGGGCGAGCGTGCGCATATGCAGCTCCGGGTAGCCGCCAGGCAGGTACAGGCTGTCCACCGCGGGCAACTTGGAAAAATGCAGCGGGGAGAAAAACAGCAACTCGGCGCCCAGTGCCTTAAGCAGATCCAGATTGGCCTGGTAGATGAAGGTGAAAGCGGCATCCCGCGCCACGCCGATCCGCACGTTCTGCAGCAACGGCGGGATGGCCAACGGCTCCGGTGGTGGAAAGCTCACCTTTGCCGGCAGTGCGCTGTCGGCACTCGCCGCCAGCGCATCGGCAGCGGCATCGAGCCGCGCATCCAGATCCGCCAGCTCCTGAGCTTGCACCAGCCCAAGATGACGGCTCGGCAAACTTACGGACTCGCTGCGCGGCAAGGCGCCATACCAATGAATCTCCTCTGGCAAGCAGTCCCGCAGAATCTCGCCATGACGGCTGCTGCCCACCCGATTGGCCAGCACGCCGGCAAATGGCAGGTCCGGCTGATAGCTGGCCAAGCCGTGCGCCAGCGCACCGAACGTTTGCGCCATGGCCGAACCGTCTATAACCCCCAATACCGGAATACCAAAACGGCGCGCCAAATCAGCCGCCGACGGCGTGCCATCGAACAGCCCCATGACGCCTTCGATCAAAATCAGATCGGCCTCGCCCGCCGCTTCCCACAGCAGCCGCCGGCTCTCGGCTTCGCCCACCATCCACAGATCGAGTTGGTAGACCGGCTGACCACTGGCGCGCGCCAGCACCATCGGGTCGAGAAAGTCCGGACCGCATTTGAACACCCGCACGCGCTTGCCCAGGCGGGCATGCAAGCGTGCCAGACCAGCGGTGACAGTGGTCTTACCCTGCCCTGACGCCGGCGCGGCGATCAACAGCGCCGGGCACTGACGCGGCGCGTTCATTGTGCGGCCCCGCTCCCGGCGGAGGTCGATTTACGTGCAAGCGGCGCGACATCGTAGGGTGAATGACGCTCTACCCATCCACCGCCGGCAAGGGTGGATGAAAAAAGCGTCATCCACCCTACGCAGGTCCGGAACGCAGGCATCAGAATTCCACCCCTTTTTGCGCCTTTACCCCGGCTTTGAAGGCATGTTTGATCAGGCTCATTTCCGTCACGGTGTCGGCCGCTTCGATCAGTCCGGACGGCGCACCGCGACCGGTCACCACCACATGCTGCAGCAGCGGCCGCGACTCGATATCGGCCAGCACGGGTTCGAGTTCCAGGTAGCCGTATTTGAGCGCAATGTTCAGCTCGTCCAGCACCACCAGCCCGATCTCGGGATCAGCTAGCAGCTGCGCCGCCACCGCCCAGGCTTCGCGAGCCTTGGTGATGTCACGCTGGCGATCCTGGGTTTCCCAGGTGAAACCTTCGCCCATCACGTGATAACGCACCTCCTCAGGGAAGCGCCGGAAGAAGGTCTCCTCTCCCGTGCTGGCCGCGCCCTTGATGAACTGCACCACGCCAACCTTGATGCCGTGGCCGAGCGCACGGGCAACCATGCCGAAGGCGGAGCTGCTCTTGCCCTTGCCGTTACCGGTGTGCACCAGCAACAGGCCGTACTCGTCCTGGGCCTCGGCGATCTTCGCGTCGATAACCGCCTTCTTGCGCTGCATCCGCGCCTTGTGTCGCTCGTCGCGCCCGTCCATCAGTGCACCTGCCGCGGGCGAATCAGGCGCAGCGCCGAAACGATGCCGACGTGCAGCACCAGCGCGGTACCCACGTAAAAAGCCACGTTGCTCAGATGACGCGGAAAGTACTCACCGATACGTGGCAGGAACCCAGCCAGCGTCGGCTCGGGGTAGCGGCCCGAGAAGAAGTAGAAACCGCCGCCGGAGATCTGGTAGGCGATGAATGTCGCTGCCACCAGCGTCAACGCCAGCACGGCCAGACTGCGCAGGTCGTCGCGCTGCCAGCCGGCGAACAGCCGCCCTGCCAACCACAAACTGCCGTAGGCCGGAACCAACGCCCAATAGGCCGGTGACAAGCACCAGTCGCTGATGCTGCCGCTGGCCAGGGAGCCGAAGTCCAGCACGGACGCCACGGCGAACAGCAGCACGAACATCCAGCGCGGACGCAGGTAGAAGCCGGCCAGGAAGAAGATCGACCAGCTGGCGCTGGGTAGATTCTCGACGCTGGCGAAGTGTTGGCCACGAGTCATGGCCATCAGCAGGATCAGCGCGGCGCCTATTGCCAGCTGGGCGCGTGTGGACAGGGCGTGCATGGGTGTGCTCCTTGGGTGGGTTTCCGGTTACAGCGCCTGGTAGCGCAGGGTGAAATACACCGCGCGGCCGGGTTGCTCGTAGGTTTGTGTCGTTTCGTACTCACGGTCGAACAGGTTCGCCAGCTTGGCCTGCAGGCGCCAGGGCTCGTCGAAGCGGTATTCGCCGCGCAGATCCATGAGGGCGTAGCCGGGCATGCGGGAGCTCTCGACATTGCTTGCTTTGTCGAAGCGCTCGCTCACTGCATACAGCGAGGCGCCCAGGCCGACGGCGCCGAACTGGCGATCCAGATCCAGGTTGAACTGGCGCTTGGCGCGGCGCTGCAACAGATGGCCATGGTTGGCCTTGCTGCGATCCTGCGGGTCCATGAAGGTCAAGTTGGCGGCCAGGTCCCAGCCAGCCAACACGGTGGCTACGGTGGTTTCGATGCCGCGGATACGCGCCACATCGACGTTTTCCGGGCGCATGGGATTTGTGCCCGCCCAGACGATCAGGTCCTCGATCTGGTTTTCATAGGCGTTGACGCTCCAGTCGCCCCAGCCATGGCTGCCGCGGATGCCCAGCTCGTAGCTTTCCGATTCTTCCGGTTGGACGTCCGGGTTGCCGGCAGTGGAGCTGCTTGCCGGGTAGTACAGGTCGTTGAACGTCGGCGCGCGATAGGCGGTACCGTAGGCGGCGGTCAGCGTCAGCGCGTCGCTCAGATCGAAGCTGTAGCCCAGGCTACCGGTATCGTGCGAGCCGAAGAATTCATCATCGTCACGGCGCAGTCCCGCCTGTACGCCATGGCGACCAAAAGCGGCCTGATACTGGATGAAGTAGCCCCTGTTGTAGCGGCGGTCCTTGGCATAGCTGTCGCTGCTGTCGATGCGGTCTGTCTGGTATTCCATGCCCAAACTCAATACCTGCGCCTCTCCGAACCGGAGGTCGTTCTGCCAGCTCAAGCTGTCGCGGCGAGTATCGAAGCGCGAATAGAAGTTGCCGTCCTGGAAGTTATCTCCCAGATCTTCGCTGTGCCCTGCCTGCAGGGTAACGCCCCAGAACGCCGCCGGTGAGAAGCGCGCACGGCCACTGATCGCTTGCAGGGAGCCGTCGCTGTAGGCATCGCGACCGCTGGCGCCGCTGCTTGAACGACTGTCGAAGTCGCTGTGGTTCTCGCTCTGCAGCCAGCTGCCGTCGAGCTCCAGGCCGTTGTCGAGGCGATAGCCCGCACGCAGCAGAGCGGATAATTCACGGTAACCGTCGGCGTCCGGCTCGAATGCATTGGGCGCAGTGCTGCGGTAGGCGCGGGCATTGATGCCGTCGGTGGATTCGCTGGCCACGCCGAGGTTGAACCAGCCGTTGCCGTGGCTGCCCGCCACGCCAGCCGATCCACTGTGGCTCGAACGCGAGCCCGTGCCCACCGAGAGGTATGGCTTGAAACCATCGGCGCCTCCGCGGCGGGTGAATATCTGGATCACCCCGCCCATCGCCTCCGAACCGTACAGGCTGGAACGCGGCCCGCGCACGATTTCGATGCGCTCGATCTGCTCCACCGGGATGTTCTGCAACGCGGCGCTGCCGGAAGTAGCCGAGCCGACCCGCACCCCGTCGATCAGCACCAGCACATGCTTGTCACTGGTACCACGAATGGAAACCGAGGTGCTCTTGCCGCGTCCGCCGTTGCGGGTGACGCTCACGCCAGCCAGGCGCTGCAGCAGCTCAGGGACGCTCGTGGCCTGCTGGCGTTCGATCTCGTCACGGGTAATAAGGCTACTTGAGGCAATGGATACCGGCGAGTTGCCGGTCCGGCTGGCGGTGATCAGCTGCTGGTCCAGGTGCAAGGCCGCGCCGGACTCGGCAAGAACATAGGTAGGGAGACCCAGCAGGACTACTGCCAGGGATAGGGGACTTCGCATTGGTTAGGGATTCTCCGTCGTGCCCGCCGCACGACATACAGTCGATAAAGGCAGACGGAGAGAATGAAAGAGGTGCAGGCAGCCGCACCCCGATCAGCGCCCGCCGCACTGCCGTGGAATGCGACAGGCCGGTCTCCGGGCTTGCGAGCGGACGCATGAAGCATCCCGAAACCGCGCCTTCCCATGCCTGTGGCACAGTGGCTGTGAGCGGTTTCTTGTCTCGCCTACCGTTGCGGGGGCAGCGCCGGAATCTTCGAAGAATGAACCGGCTTCCCTGTTTCACCCAGCTGGCTTTTCGCCAGGGGCACCTGAAGCAGCGCGGAGGTTAGTCCAAGGCCCTGCGTAGCGCAACCTGAAGCGTTCGGGGCTATACGACAACAACGATCGGATGCCTCTCGCTGGCAATTTGCCGGAACGCCAGACGCTTACCGGCTTCGAATGCAACAATGGACCATCCGGCCACCCCTCAACGAGAAGACGCCAGCCACATGACGACCATCGTGCAGATCTCCGACACCCACTTCGGCACTGAGCAACCGGCAGTGGTGCAAGCCATGGAAGACCATGTACGCGAGCATGGTGCCGATCTGCTGATCTTTTCCGGTGACATCACCCAGCGCGCCAGAGCCGGGCAGTTCGCGGCCGCTCAGGCGTTCGTTCAGCGGCTGCATAGTCATGGAATTCCCGAAGCGCTGGTGATCCCCGGCAACCACGACATTCCGCTATACAACGTGTTTGCACGCTTTCTGATGCCCTATCGCAACTACCGCCGGCATTTCGGCCACGATCTGGAACCGACCTTCGAAAACGACGAAATGCTAGCGATCGGGCTCAATACTACCCACCCGCGACGGCATAAAGACGGCCTGGTAACCGCCGAGCAGGTGCAGGCGGTAGCACGGCGGTTAAAGCAGAGCGACCCAAACAAGGTCCGTATCGTGGTGGCGCATCAGCCCTTCGGCGCGATGGTGTTGAGCGATCTGAGCAACCTGCAACACGGCGCCGACGCAGCGTTGCACTGCTGGGCAGATGAAGGGCTCGATCTGGTAATGGGCGGGCATATTCATCTGCCCTACGTGTTGCCATTGACCAAGCAGTACACCGGCCTGTCGCGGGAAATCTGGATGATCCAGGCCGGCACCACGTTGTCATCGCGGGTCCGCGGCACCTCCCCGAATTCTTTCAACCGCCTCAAGCTGCATCCCGGCACCGACAAGAAAGCCTGCGTCGAACGCTGGGATCTGCTGGATGATCGCTTCGTGCTGGGATCGCACTTCAACCTGCACTGGTAGAGGCGCCAAGAACGGCAGAATGTCGTCTATATACGAATGACCAAGCAGAGCGAACGCATTTTTGATCAGCCGTGTCGCAGCCTTTGTTAGGCAGAGGTATACGTCAGAAGCGGCCCAAACTAGTGCCTAGGATTAAATCCGGCTGGTTTGGTTGCCAGCCATTCGACGAACATGCTCAGGCGCGGATCACCAAGCAATGCCTCTCGGCTGTTGTAGATGAGCGCCAATTCTTTCTCGCTGAACAGTCGATGAATCTGATTGTGGCAGGGCCGGCAAACCCACAAGGTGGCAGTGATGCGCTCCTCACGGGCGAAGCGCTTGCGCACATAGGTTTTGCCGTGCAGCGCTTTGGGGATTAGATGATGACGGGTCAAGGGTGCCTGTCGGCGACAGAGCTCGCACGCCTCGGGCTGGTCCGGCAGACGAAGGATAGGCGGCATGCTCAGCTGCTCTACCCGATGTCGAAGCCAAGATGGTATTGCATGGATGCGGTTGTGCTGCGCGCAGACGATGCGTCGGTCATTTCGACTCCTACCAGGCGCGTGAGTCAGGGATTGCGGGCGAGATGCTCGCTGTCGAGAAGGCGCTTGGCGCTGAGGTAGTTCTTCTGCCAGTAACTATTGGAGAGGCTGTCCAGCCGCACCGTTCCGCCGCTGGATGGTGCGTGGACGAAACGCCCATTGCCGACGTAGATGGCCGCATGGCTGACGCGGCGCCCGCCACTGGTCGCGAAGAACAGCAGATCGCCCGCCTGTAGCGCATCGCGCCCGACGGAAGTACCGCGCATGGTGCTCATTTCGCGCGTGGTACGAGGCAATGCGAGATCCGCTGCGCCACGGAAGACGTAGCCGATCAGACCACTGCAATCGAAGCCGCTATCGGGTGTGTTGCCGCCGTAGCGATAAGGCGTGCCGACCAGCCCCAGGGCAGTGAACAGGACATCTTCAGCCGTGCCCGGATACTGTTGAGGTGTTGGCTGCGGCGTAAGGACTACCGGCTCGACAGGCGCTCGGCTGGAACAGGCTGTAAGCAGCAAGGCGGCCAGCAGAACGGTCGAGAAGCGAGCCAGAAGAGGCATGGCAGAGCAGTCCAGGCAAATGAGCCATCACTCTGCCGGCATGCAGCGGTGGATGCAAGCCCGGCGCACCGCTATATCAACGCTCAATGATGAGTGGGAATGGTGCTTGAATCGTGAGCCAGCGCCAGCACGCGCTTGGCCTGTATAAAGCTTGCGCGCCAGTATTTGTCATCCAGGCTGTCGACGCGAACGCCGCCACTGCGACTACTGGAGGAATGGATGAACTGGTCGTCGCCGATATAGATGCCCGTGTGGCTGACCCGGCCGCGACCGCGATTGTTGAAGAAGACCACGTCGCCCGGCTCCAGCTCGTTGCGTTTGATCTTCGGTGCGTCGAGGTTGATCATTTCGCGGGTGGAGCGTGGCAGCTCGATACCCGCCTCCTTGCTGAACAGGAAACCGACGAAGCCACTGCAATCGAAACCGGTTTTAGTCGAGGTGCCGCCATAACGGTAAGGCGTACCGACGAGTGTGAAACCACGCTCAAGAATGCTGTCGGCGAGCGGCGGCAGCTCATAGCTCTGCTCATCGGCAAGTTCACGGAGCTGTTGCTCGCTGGGTTCGGATGATTCGGCTTGAGCCCTATCCGCGTCTGCTTCGACGCTCGCAAGGTCGAACTGGAAATCGCGCAGCACGGAGGGGCTTTCGGTCTGCCCTGGATGTCCGGCACAGGCCGTCAGCAGCAAGACGAGGGTGAATGGCAACAGGGGTGCGAGGCGTCGGCGCATGGCACAGGCATGTCGGGAAGTCGAAAGTGGCGAGACTATGCCTGCCGATGCCCCGATGAGCAAATTCAATCAGAAGAAATGTGACGGATTAGCTGCGGCAAAACGTCTGACGCGCCTGCTGCCACATGGACGTCAACCAGAATCGACAGGTCGCTGGCGATCGGATCGATCTGCGCCGTAAAACCGCCGCCGTGCCGCGCACGCAGAATCGGCTCGACGATATAGGCAAAGCTCGCCGAGGTGCCTACCGCGACCACCGCGTCGAAGCCCTCTGCCATCTCGACGTGCAAGCGCTCTAGCGCCGTCTCCGGCAGCATTTCCTCGAACAGCACCACCGACGGTCGCAGCACGCCGCCACATGCGCAGCGCGGCGGCAACGGACGGGCAAGATGATCCGTCAGCTCGTCGCTATGCGCGCCACAGTTCATGCAGTACAGCGGTGCAAGGGTTCCGTGAATTTCGATCAGCCGTTGTGGCGGGCTGCCGGCCGCCAGGTGATAGCCGTCGATATTTTGCGTCAACACCCAACAGCTAGGCTTGCTCCGTTGCAGCTCGGCGATGGCAACGTGGCCGGCGTTGGGTTTGGCACGGATGCAGGCGCGACCGATTTCGGCCAGATATTTCCAGCACAGCGCCGGATCGCGCCTGAGCATCGGGCCGGACAGCGCCTCCTCAATCGGCAGGCCGTCCTCGGTGTGACCGTTATATAGCCCGCCGACGCCACGATAGGTCGGCAACCCAGAATCCGCGGAAAGCCCCGCGCCCGTGATGATCAGGATGCGCTCTGCCTGCCGCAGCGCCTTGGCAATTCGCTGCATGGCTCCGTCCATCTTTGTCCTCCTTCGCTGTCAGCCCTGGCTGGCTTGATGCGACATGACTTCAAATAGGACCGCGCTTGAAGCACTTCGACTCGATATGCAATGGGCTCAGTGGTTAACGGTAAACGCCAGCATCACCGACAGCTGACACATGGGGCGCCCGCTCTCGCTGTGCCACTGATTGAACATTGACTGCACGGCCGCCTGGTCGCGTTGGCTGCTGGGCACCTTGTCGACCACTTTTTGCGCCTTGAGTGCAGCGACCACGTCATTGCTCGGGATGAAGGTGTCTTTGCCGGCCATGCGCAACAGACGCGGCGCGGACAACCCGCCTAGCTGGCATCCCTGTTTGGCCAGATAGCGCCATAAACCCACGATATCGGTCACCGGCCAATCGGCGATCAGGTTGCCGAAGCTGCCGTGCTCCTTCGCGACGTCGAGTACGAACTGGGCATTGCGCGGCACACTCTTGAGCTTGCCCAAATGACGGATAACCCGTGCGTCCTGCATCAGCCGCTCGATATGCTCGCCGCCCATCAACACCAATTTTTCTGGATCGAAACGGAAGAACACTTCCTCGAATACCGGCCATTTCGCATCCACCAGGCTGTGCTTGAGTCCGGCACGGAAGATTCGCAGGCTGATCAACGAGAGATAGCGATCATCCGGAACGGCACGCAGATCGTCGGCGCTGCTGGGGCGCGGCAGTCGGCTTTCCAGCGCTGCGGCCGAGCCGAAACGATTCAGACAATATTCGTGCAGCCATTTGTAGTCGCGCATGAGGTCCTGTGCATCGGGCAAAACGAGCCGCACAGGTTGCCCGCAAGGACCTGCGAACCGCAAGCCTGGCCGTCGCAGCCGGGCTTGCTGAGTCAGCCGCGCAACCGATCGGCCGCCTCATGCAGCATTCGCTCGGTTTCGCCCCAGCCCAGGCAGCCATCGGTGATGGAGACGCCATAACGCAAGTTGCCGGCCAGCGGCTGGCAGCCATCGAACAGGTGGCTTTCGAGCATCACGCCACGCAGGCTCGCATCACCGGCCAGGCGCTGATCGATGACGTTCTGCAGCACCGCCGGCTGACTCAACGGGTTCTTGCCGCTGTTGGCGTGGCTGCAATCGACCATGATTCGCGCGGCGATGCCCTGCTTGAGCAATGTAGCATTCGCCATCGCGACGCTTTTGGCGTCATGGTTCGGCCCGGCATACCCGCCGCGCAGCACCAGATGCGTGTCCGGGTTGCCGAGGGTGCTCATCAGTGCCGGATGGCCAAGGTCATCGATACCGAAATGCTGATGGGGATGCGCGGCTGAACGCATCGCATCACAAGCGATTCCAACACTGCCATCGGTGCCGTTCTTGAAGCCCACCGGCAGATCCAAGCCACTGACCATTTCGCGATGGATCTGCGATTCGCTGGTGCGCGCGCCAATCGCTGCCCAACTGAGCAGATCATCGAAATAGGCCGCCGCCAGCGGTTGCAACAGCTCAGTGGCGATCGGCATACCGCGATCCAGAATCTCCAGCATCAATCTGCGCGATACGTTCAACCCTTCGGCCATGTCGCCGCTGCCGTCGAGACGCGGATCGTAGACCAACCCCTTCCAGCCGATCGTGGTGCGCGGCTTCTCGACATAGGCGCGCATCACCAGCAACAGCTGATCGCTGACCTGCGGCGCCAGCTCGGCCAAGCGCGAGGCGTATTCGAGCGCGGATTGCGGATCGTGCAGGGAGCACGGCCCGATCACCACGAGCAGGCGTGGGTCGCTGCCGTCGAGCACGGCGCGGATGGCATTACGGTCGATCTGGGTGCGTGCTGCAAGCGCGGCATTCAGCGGCAGGCGCTGACGCAGTACGGCGGGACTGGGCAGCGGTTGAGCGCTGCGTCGGGTCGGGGTGGCGATAGGGTTGTTGCTGATGAGTTGTGCGGAGATGGAGGTATTCATGATCTGGCGGTCCTTTGCCGGCGCGGCATTACTGCCGCGTCGGCTAGCGAAGTGTTCGGTCTAGAGGTAACAGGGCGGCATTGAAGCGACTAAATCGCCAGTCATAGCGGAAGGTGCGGTAATAGCTGCGGTAGTTGTTCATGTGTTTGTCCTCGGTGCGTTGGCCTTATCAGGCCGGAAAAAGAAAACCCCCGATCGGGTGGCCGACCGGGGGTTCGAAAACTGTCTGGTGGCGACCCTGCTTTTGCTAGGGCGCCTGTGGGGTATCAGGCGCGCCTATGGCTAAACCAATACCCAAAAAAGTAATAGCCGACCGCGGCTATCTGCTGCGCGCAAGCCAACGCGGCGCGAACGGCACCGGACAGAGCAAGAGGCAAGTGGATGAGGCGGGACGACATGGATTGACTCCGTAAGATAGCCGAACCTTACCGCAGCGCGCCGTCAGCCTTCAACCATGATTCATGTCTGCCCCTCGTAGATCAGCAAATCGACGAAGTGCGGCGTGGCGCGCGCGGTGTTCCGCTTCAGCCAGTAGGGTGGGTTCAACCCACCTATCAAGTTATGGAACGCACCGTGGTGGGCTGAAGCGGAACGCCGCCCGGCCCACCCTACTAGCCGTCCGGAGCTTGCCGACTGCTCTTACAAGCTCATCACATCCAGGAAGCGCGGCGTGGCGGTGTCGTCGATACGCAAACTGGTGAAGTCGAACAGCTTGCGATCCGCCAGCTGAGAGGGCACCACGTTCTGCAGGGCGCGGAACATGATTTCAACACGGCCCGGCGACTTGCGCTCCCATTCCTGCAGCATTTCCTTGACTACCTGGCGCTGCAGGTTTTCCTGCGAGCCGCAGAGGTTGCACGGGATGATCGGGAATGCCTTCATCTGCGAATAAGCTTCGATATCGGCCTCGTTGCAATAGGCCAGTGGGCGGATCACTACGTTGCGGCCGTCGTCGGAGAGCAGCTTGGGCGGCATGGCCTTGAGCGTGCCGCCGTAGAACATATTGAGAAAGAATGTTTCCAGTATGTCGTCGCGGTGATGACCGAGCGCCATCTTGGTCGCGCCAATCTCGTCGGCGAAGGTGTAGAGCGTGCCGCGACGCAGGCGCGAGCACAGCGAGCAAGTAGTTTTGCCTTCCGGGATCTTTTCCTTGACCACCGAATAGGTGTCTTTTTCGACGATGTGGTAATCGACGCCGATGGACCGCAGATACTCGGGCAGGACATGCTCAGGGAAGCCGGGCTGCTTCTGGTCCATATTCACCGCAACGATTTCGAACTTGATCGGCGCGACCTTCTGTAGATAAAGCAGCACGTCGAGCATGGTGTAGCTGTCCTTCCCGCCAGACAGGCAGACCATGACTTTATCGCCATCCTCGATCATGTTGAAATCAGTGACGGCCTCGCCAGCAAGGCGGCGCAGGCGCTTTTGCAGTTTGTTCTGGTTGACCGAGAGGTTGCCCATGTCAGAGTCCGGTGAGATGCGAAAGGCGCGCATTTTACGCGCAAAAAGCGCTGTCACCCCAGCCCATCCATCCAGCCCTTTGCGATGCTGGCGCTATGCTAGGCTTGTCGGCATGAACGATGATCTCGAACCCGAAATGGACCTGGCCGAACAGATACTCGTGCTGCTGCGCGAACAGCCGGAAGGTTGCAGCGAATACCAGCTGATTCAACAGCTCAAGGCCCGTCACAGCACCCATATCCCCAACCTGCCGCTGCTCGACAAGCTGGTGCTGTTTCGCACCCATTTTCTTGTCTTCAATGCGCTGTACCGTCTACGCGATCAGCTGTGGGGCGAGACCAGCCACAACCTGCAAATCTCACCGTTGTGCGTTCAACTCCAGCCCTACACGCCCGCAGCTAGCGGCGTAGCGGCACAGGATCCGCTGCGTGAGTATTACCTCGACATGACCAACCTACGCGATACCGACGAGGACGCAGTGGAACGGCTGCTGGCCAGCTTCTGGTCGCGGATGCGTGGCGACTATGTCGGCGAGAGGAACAGTGCAGAGGATCCGGAGCAGAAGCGTGCGGCACTGGAACTGTTCGAACTGGATCAGAGCAGTTCTTCGCTGAATCTACAGATGATCAAGCAACGTTATCGCCAGCTCGTCAGCATTCATCATCCCGACCGCGGCGGCAGTACCACGCGGATCCAGTCAATCAATCTGGCGATGGAAATACTCCAGCGCTATTACCGGTGATGGCATAGCTCCCAATTGCTCTAACCAACCCCAATCCGCCGTACCGTCAACTTCCTATACTGCGACTTAAGGTCGCACGCCCGTCCTTTTGACGGCACGCCAGGCGAAGCGACCCTCCAAAACTGAGGAGACGCTGGCATGATCAATCACGTTTGGGGACTGTTCGCTCATCCTGGCCAGGAATGGCAGGAAATCACCGGGGAAGAACGCGAGGTCGGACACCTACATTTGGGTGAAGTCGCGGTATTGGCAGCGATTCCAGCGATATCGGCATTCATCGGAACCACTCAGGTCGGCTGGAGCATTGGCGGTGGCGAGGCGGTAAAGCTCACCGAGAGCAGCGCGCTGCAGCTCACCCTACTTTCTTATCTGGCGATGCTCGCCGGCGTGGCGGTGATGGGTGGATTCATTCACTGGATGGCTCGTACCTATGATGCAAGCCCGACACTGGTTCAGTGCATCGTTTTTGCCGCCTACACCGCGACACCCTTGTTCGTCGGCGGGCTGGCCGCGCTCTATCCGCATATCTGGCTGGGCATGGTCGTCGGCACGGCGGCAATCTGTTACACGACATACCTGCTTTATGTCGGTTTGCCGACTTTCATGAACATCCCATCGGACGAGGGCTTCCTGTTCTCCAGCTCGATATTGGCTGTCGGGCTGGTCGTACTGGTGGCCATCATCGCGTTGTCGGTGATTACGTGGGGCATGGGGGTCGGTCCGATCTACATCCGCTGACAGCGGCAGGTCTAAAGCTTCAAGCTCCGAACTGGCGGGGCTTGAAGCTTTTGCATATACCTGAACATCCAGGCGCGACAGATTGAAGTAAAGCCTGCTGAATCCCTGCGCCGCTGTGACGTCTATACGTACGACAGCGGCTCAAGCATCGGTATCAGGAGGCTTTCATGACCCCAGAATTCATCAGTTTGTTCACCCGGCCGGACCGTGCCTGGGAAGTCATCCGCCAGAAGGAAGATGTTCACAGCCTGCACTACCTGATGCACCTGCTGGTGCTGGCGCTGATTCCCACGGTGTGTTTGTTCATCGGGGTCACCTTTGTCGGCTGGAGCCTGGTAGATGATGAACGCGTAAGGCTCGATTTCGCCAGCGCATTGCAGCTGTGCCTGCTGCTCTACGTCACCATCATCATCGGCACGGTGATCATGGGATTTTTCGTACGCTGGATGGCGCGCGCGTTTGACGTGCGACCGAACCTGAACCAATGCACCGGCTTCATCGCTTATGTGATCACACCTTTCCTACTCGCCGGGGTCACCGGCCTGTATCCGAATCGCTGGTTTGCCGCCATCGTCCTGCTGATCGCCGGGATCTACGCTACCTATCTGCTGTTCACCGGCCTACCGGCCTTCATGCGTCAGCGCAGCTCGCAGAGCTTTCTCTATGCAAGTTCGATCTGGGGCGTCGCGTTGCTGGTGCTGGTAACCGTCCTGGTTAGCATGATCCTGTTCTGGAATCTCTCGCTCGAGCCGAACTATGAGCGCACCGTGCAGGAAAACCAGAGCTATGGCACACAGCAGGAACGTCCGCAGGAAGAGCCCGGCGGTCTCTGAGTGGTTGTCAGCTAGGCAGGTTGCGGCATAATTCGGGGCTTCTTTGGAGGCCCCTATGCCCGAGCAGCTTCATGCCCGCATCGAGGCCTGTTATCAACAGGCCGAAACCTTTTTCAATCAGCGCTTCGAACGGCCGCAGGTCAGCTTCAAACTGCGCGGACAGAAAGCGGGTGTTGCGCATCTGAACCAGAACCTGCTGCGCTTCAATCCAAAGCTTTACCAGGAAAACCGCGAACATTTTCTCAAGCAGACCGTGGCCCATGAAGTCGCGCATCTGGTTGCCCACCAAATGTTCGGCGGGCGCATCCGCCCGCATGGCGAAGAGTGGCAGCTGATCATGCGCGGCGTGTATCAGCTGACCCCGGACCGCTGTCATACCTATGAAATCGCCCGTCGCCAGGTCAGCCGCTACATCTATCGTTGCCAGTGCGTCGAGCGGGACTTTTCGTTCACTGCGCAGCGTCACGCCCTGGTCCGAAAGGGCCGCCGCTATTTCTGCCGCAGCTGCCGAGCCACGCTGGTTTTCAGCGGTCAGCAACGCGTCGAGTAAACCGGTCGCGCCAATGCACTACAAGCGTCGTGCCCACCAGGCGGCAAGCACGAACAGCGCGGCGAGCACGGCCATGAGTGGCAACCAGCCGGCGTGCTCCCAGACATAACCGGCTGCATAACCCACCACGCTCGACCCCAGGTAATAAGCGCAGAGATACAACGCCGCTGCTTGAGCCTTGGCGCCCCTGGCATGCTGGCCGACCTGCCCACTCGCGACCGCATGGGCAGCGAAGAACCCCAACGTGAACAGCGCCAGGCCGACAACGATGGCGATCAACCAAGGTGTCGAACACAGCGCCACGCCCATAAGCATCAAGCCGATTCCGCTTTGCAGGACTGCCCTGACTCCGAGGCGCGGCACCAACCTTCCGGCCCAACCCGCGCTAAATATCCCCACCAGATAAACGGTGAACAGCAGGCCAATCACCGTCGAGGAAAGACCGAAAGGCGCTCCAGCCAGACGAAAGCCAATATAGTTGAACAGTGCGACGAAGCCGCCCATCAGCAGGAACGCCTGCAGAAATAGGTTACGCAGTATCGGGTTGCTCAGATGCTGACCGAAGTTGCCCAGCAATCCGCGCAGTGACAAAGGCTGAGCCTTGAAATGACGCGATGCTGGCAACAGCCAGATGAACAACCCCAGCGCCAGCAGACCCAGGCCGGCGATCCCGCCGAGTGCCAACTGCCAGCCGCCGATGTCGCTCAACAGCCCAGACAGCAATCTGCCCAACAGACCGCCGAGTGCGGTCCCGCCTATGTACAAGCCCATCGCAGCCGGCAGCGAATCGGGATCGAACTCCTCACCCACGTAAGCCATCGCCAACGCTGGCAGTCCGCTGAGCGCGAGGCCCAACAAGGCTCGTAGTAGCAGCAAAAGACTCCAGGAATCCACTAGCACACAGGCAAGTCCCAGCAGGCTTGCCAGCGACAATGCTGCGACCATCACCGGCTTGCGTCCCCAGCTCTCTGCCAGAGCCCCGGACACCAGAAGGCAGAGCGCCAGCGACAGGGTCGTCAACGATAGCGCCAGACTGCTGCTGGCGGCCGAGACGGAAAAATGCCCCGCCAGTAGCGGTAGCAGCGGTTGCACGCAATAGAGCATGGCGAAGGTAGCGAAACCGGCACAGAACAGCGCCAGCGTCGCACGACGGTAGGCGGCGGTGCCGCGCTTGAAATGAATCGAGGAGTCGCTATCGGCGTTCATCATCAGTCCCGAATTCGGCCCATCGAGCCTCGAAAAAAAGGCGCGAAGCCTAGCACAGCACGGCCTGTTATCGCGGCGGTCTCATACTGATCGACCCAAGATAAGCATAGGTGCCGAATACCACCGACAACTTCTTTGCAGACAGAAGCCAGGCAGTGACGTTCCGGATCGACCCTTCAGCCGGTGCACCCGTTGTGTCTGGATGAAACATCACCCACAACATCCATGCTTATCGAAAGGAAGGGACGACAGCTTCTTTCATCGGTAATGGTGGCGCCCGTTACGACCGGCGCTGGGTCCTGTGCAGCGCTCCGCCTGAACAACCTGGTTGCGCGCGAGTCGAACAACCGCTATCTATCGACGCTGTCCACAACAAGGAGTCCTTTCCATGCGCTATTACTTGCTCGGCGCGCTGATGGCCGCCAGTGCCGTCGCTCAAGCTGAAATACAGACCCAGGAAATTCCCTACACCGCTGCCGATGGCACCGAGATGATCGGCTACTACGCCTATGACGACGCTGTCGAAGGTAAACGCCCCGGCGTTGTGGTGGTGCATGAATGGTGGGGCCTGAACGATTACGCGAAAAGCCGCGCCCGCGATCTTGCCGAGCTTGGCTACAGCGCCCTGGCAATCGACATGTACGGCGAAGGCAAGAACACCGAACACCCCAAAGATGCAATGACCTTCATGAAAGCCGCACTGGCCGATGCCGACGCCGCCAAGGGCCGCTTCAATGCCGGTCTGGACCTGCTCAAGCAACAGCCACAGACCGATACCGACAAGCTCGCAGCGGTCGGCTACTGTTTTGGTGGCAAAGTGGTCTTGGACATGGCGCGCCAGGGCGTTCCGCTCGAAGGTGTAGTCAGCTTTCACGGCGCGCTGGCGACTGAAACTCGCGCTGCCCCGGGCAGCGTCAAGGCACGCGTGCTGGTCGAACATGGCAGCGAAGACAGCATGGTCAGCGCCGAAGACGTCGCCGCACTAAACGCGGAGATGGTCAAGGCCGGCGCCGACTTCCAGTTCGTCAACCTGCCCGGCGCCAAACACGGCTTCACCAACCCCGGCGCAGACAAGTTCCAAGACAAAGGCGTCGATGTGGCCTACAACAAGCGCGCGGACGAACGTTCCTGGGAAGACATGAAAGTCTTCTTCGACGAGACCTTTGCCAACGACCGGCCATAACTGAATCGGCGTTATAGCTTCTGCAGCTCCAAGCCCACCCGCTGCCGGGTCTACAACAACGCAACGACAGCATCAATCTGCCCCCTCTCCCCTCGGGGAGAGGGCTGGGGTGAGGGGCAGGGTTCAACACCATCAGCCCATTCCCAACCCGGCGCTCGTCTTCACTAAGCTTCTAAATGCCACGTTTTCCGAACCCCATCTCCCGCGCCGGCAGATTCGACGTAGCCTCCACAACCAGCCGATGGCGCCGACACCTCGCGCCGGCACCGCCCTCCATGTTTCACGTGCTAGCATTACCGCCCACCGCAACTCCCCCTCATTCCAATCGATCGCGAGTCATGGCCGAACACGATTTCCGCTACAACCTGCTCAATCCCGCACACACACTGACCGAATGCCGCGCCCTGGCACCGGGCCGTTATCAGGTCACCGGCAATGGCGGCAACGTTCGCATAGGTGATGTCCTGATCGTCACGCTCAAGGGCAGCCGCGAACTCTTCCAACGCCTGACCGTGGACAAGGTTCGCCACCTGATCAATCCGCCGGGGCAATGGATGGCAGTGGCTAGCGGCCCGGTATTCCGCGAGCTGGCGATCGTTAATTGGCAGGTCGATTGCGACGGATGCGGCAAGCAGCTGGACTTCGAATTTGCCGTGGATGCAGCCAAAGGCGAAGCCGCTCGTACCCCGGCAGCTGAGGCGCGAATCGCCGAACTCGGCTGGAAGAACGACACAGGCCGCCACTTATGCCCTGCATGCAAGGATGCTCAGCAATGAAAAATTTCGCACTGGCGAGTCTCGCCTTATTGGTCAGCGGCTGCGTGGTCGAACCACTGACCCTGCAGAACGACGTCACCTATATCGCAGAGTGGATAGGAAACAAGCCGGTCGTTGGTCGCAACCCCGTCTCGCTGACCTTCAGCGAAGACCGCGTCTACGGCAACGCTGGCTGTAACCACTGGTTCGCCAGCTACCAGCTCGACAATCAAAAAATCCGCTTCAGCGAAATCGGCAGTACACGCAAGATGTGCGCGGAACACATCATGAAGCAGGAGCAGCACTTTCTTGAGCTGCTGTCGCAAATCGAACGATGGGATGTCTCCAACATCGATCAACTGCGCTTCTGGCCGGCTAAAGGCGCGCCGATCCGCGTCTGGCCGGAACAGAACTGACCGCGCCAAAGCTGAGCATTCCTACTCGGAAACGCACCTCGAGCATGCATGCTCACTTCGATATCGAGCGTCGGGCGGTGCAATTGCTTCGCGGCGGAGCCCATCGCATTCAGCGTTAGCTAGCGCCCACAGCTTTTTCTCCGCCAGCAATCTGCAATCTCCTGAACTGGCACGACCGATGCATTTCTTCGGTGAACCAGTTTCGGGGACCTCGGTACAGGCAGGCCGGGAATCCCCTCTTTTACATCAGATAGAAGGGCCGCTCACGGAGCGGCCCTTTTTCGTTCAGACACGTATTCGATTTGCATACGATGCGAAGGGCTACCGGGTGCCGATTGCAAGACAGCAGAGTTGAAGAGAAACACTACCGATGACCATTTCAGAACAGGCGCAACTGCTCGAAGCCTCCGCGCAAGTCGATCAACCGGACGCCTACGCCTATCAGCCGTACTGGGCGCTTACCGCGGGCGAAGGCGCCAGCAAGAAGATCGGCATAATCCTCCAGCTCGAGACCGGCACCGGCTTGTTCAAGAGTGGTCTGGGTGAAATCGTGGAATTTGAGCTTGACGAAGGGTTTGCCGGGACGGTATCCGCTATCGAGCCGCGCCATCCTTCCGGCGAGTTCATCAAGCAGTTCTGGCAATCGCTCCAGGCAGGTCGCGAGATCCGGTAGATCACGGTCATAGGTGTTCTCGACACTGACCGACTGACGCCGGCTTTCGACCTGAACCTGACGCTCATCGACCCCATGCGCCAGTCCCCACAGCCGCTCACCGAACGAGCCGAAATCTCGTACCAGATCCAGGCGTTTCCAAGTGCGCAGGTCGGCGCAGGTCTGAATTCCCAGTCTTTTCAGCTTCTCGGCTGTTACCCGTCCGACACCGTGCAGCTTGGTGACCGGTAAGGCCTGCACGAAATCATCCACCTGATCCGGCGTAATCACGAACAAGCCATCAGGCTTATTCCAGTCACTGGCGATCTTGGCGAGAAACTTGTTCGGAGCCACCCCCGCCGAAACCGTGATGCGCAGCTGCTGCCAGACGCGTCGGCGGATGTCCTGCGCGATACGGGTTGCGCTGCCGGCAAAGTGCTCGCAGCTGCTTACGTCGAGATAGGCCTCATCCAGCGACAGCGGCTCAATCAGGTTGGTGTAGGTGCGAAAGATGCCGTGGATTTCGCGGGAGGCTTCCTTATAGGCATCCATTCGGGGCCGCAGGATCAGCAGATCGGGACATAGCTTCAGCGCATGCCCAGACGCCATGGCCGAGCGTACGCCATAGGCGCGCGCTTCGTAATTGCAAGTCGCAATGACGCCGCGACGGTCAGCCAACCCGCCCACCGCAATAGGTCGGTTGGCGAGGCTGGGATCGTCACGCATCTCGATCGCGGCGTAAAAGCAATCGCAATCGACGTGGATGATTTTTCGGCTCGGATTAACGGCAGGGAACTCGTAGCGTCATCAATGACCACTCCTCCTCGCACAAAACGCTATGCCGTACGGATGAGCGGGCCCGCAGGCATTATCGCCGATTGTCAGCTCAATGCGGACAACCGATGGATCGGTGACCTGCGTCGGCGGCTTGGCAATAATTGCAGAGGCCATCGAGCGGAATCATAATGACATCATCAGAGAGGAGCTTCTGCAGTTGCCAAACCAGGTAGATCAACGCAAACACCACGCTTTGCGCAAGCACATCGACTGCCTGCTCTCCTCGGGCGCGTCGCTGGCCGGTCGAGATCCGGTCAGGCTGTCGCTCGAAGATCGCACCCTAACCGTGAGTCACGGAATGCTGGTGAACGAAGATGGCTATCTGGATCTGCTTGAGGCCATATCTGATCTGGAGCGGCTCGATCCTAACCACCGCGGATTGGCTATCGAGATTTGCTTGCAGCAACTCAGCCAGGCGATCGATTGCGCAACGGATAACATGAAGCACAGCGCTAATACCCAGGGCTGATTTCACCTGACCAGCCGCTCAATCAGCGAACCCGCAACTTGGGTAAATGCGTCCAGAGCTCCGCAAGTGAGCGAAGCCGATGGCAGTCCAAACGCCGTGATGACTCGACTCTTCCAGTCCCCCAACCGCCTCGAAGCGAACAATTTTCCAGGCTCCGAGTCGGAATAAGAGAGGTAGGAATCACCATTCCAACCACCTGGAGGAATTTCCGATGAAAACAATGACTCTAGTCGCTGCAATCTTCACCAGCGCTTTAGCCACCGGCGCGGTGGCCAATCAGGAAGATATGCATAACGGCACGCACGGCACCACTGGCGACACTCAGGGCAGCGCCATGAGCGAAAACCATCAGCGCGACAATACCGCCAATGTTGGGAAAGATGGCAAGACCATGGATGAGAAGATGAAGAATGAAGTGCAGGACGACTGGCGCGAAGACGCCGAGGAACGTCGTGAGGCCGACGTTAGCAAGCCAGAACAGCGTTAAAGCAACGCGCTCTCCTAGTGGTCGAGGGGGTAAGGCTGAACCAGCGCCCTGCCGTACCCCTCGATGAACTCTGCCGGCATCCGCTTGGGTTTGCCGCTCGACAGCTGAATGCAGACAAAGGTCGTTTGAGCACGCAACAAAGTCGTACCGTCTGCAGGCCTGATCAATTGGAAATTCCGCTTCATCTTCAAGCGCTGATCGGAATCGACGATCCAAGTCGCTAACTGCAATTGATCCCCACGATAGGCTGCCGCCAGATAATCGATTTCGTGTCGAAGTACTGCCATCGCACGATCCAACCGACGGTAGTCTTCCAGCCCCAATCCCAGACTTTGAGAGTGCTGCCAGGCGCAGCGCTCGAGCCAGGACACGTAAACCGCATTATTGGCATGGCCGAGCTCGTCGATATGTTCGGCATTTACCTCGAAGTCAATGATGAACGCGTCGTCCTGGTCCCAGATCATGCATAACCCTCGCTGTGCTGCGCGCCGCCGAGATTGCGGAGAGGCCTATTGGAAGCCAGGCGTGCGGTGGATGTCACGCAGGTATCGGTCACTTATGCCTGACCATTCAGCATCGTTACCGTTTCAGCCTGATGAAGACGGGCCGTACAATATACGGCCCGTTAAAAATGCGCCCAAAACAAAAGGGCCATTTCGTGAGAAATGACCCTTTGATGCCCAAAACGGGCAATAAAAATGGCGTCCCCTAGGGGACTCGAACCCCTGTTACCGCCGTGAAAGGGCGGTGTCCTAGGCCACTAGACGAAGGGGACGCAAAGCCCTTCAAAGGCAACCGATCGAATCGACCGGTGTGGCAATCGAGATTGGTGGAGCTAGACGGGATCGAACCGTCGACCTCTTGCATGCCATGCAAGCGCTCTCCCAGCTGAGCTATAGCCCCGGATTTAACGTCTCTCGACTCGCGCCGCTTACGCATCGCGACCTGAATAATGGCGTCCCCTAGGGGACTCGAACCCCTGTTACCGCCGTGAAAGGGCGGTGTCCTAGGCCACTAGACGAAGGGGACGCAAAGCCCTTCAAAGGCAACCGATCGAATCGACCGGTGTGGCAATCGAGATTGGTGGAGCTAGACGGGATCGAACCGTCGACCTCTTGCATGCCATGCAAGCGCTCTCCCAGCTGAGCTATAGCCCCATCTCGAGGACGGGGCGCATATTAGGTGCGCCCCTGCAGAGTGTCAACGATATTTTTCCTGAGCGATGAAGAATTTCGGCTTCAGAACAACTACTTACGCCGACGAGCGGCTGAGCGACGATCACTAGCGGGCAGCATCGAAGCGCAAACCACCAAGCGAGCGCTGGTCACGGCAGCAATGTTGTCAGGCCATCGCCGCGAACAGCTTCTCCCACTCCTTCACTTCCTTCTTCGATGCACCACCCAACAGCTCCAGCGCTTGACGCAGTCGGAAGCGCGTCAGATCCGGCCCGATGATTTCCATCGCGTCGAGTACCGAGACGGAACTGGCCTGCCCGGTGATGGATGCAAACATCAGCGGCATGACATCGCGCAGTTTCAGTTCGAGATGCATACCCACCGCCTGGATGCACTCCGTGATGCGCTCCTTCTCCCACTGCCGCAGGGCCTCCAGCTTCCACAGGGTCAGCTGCAATACCTGACGGACCTGGGTCGCATCGAGCTTCTTGTGCTCGAATAGCGCTGGGTCTAGATTCAGCGCCCCGGAGAAGAAGAAACCGGCCAAAGGCGCGATCTGGCTGAAGGTCTCGACGCGCTGTTGCACGTGCGGCGCGATCTTCATCATGTACTCAGGATTGAAAGCCCACTCGCGCACCTGTGTAGCAAACTGCTCGACCGGCAACTCGCGCAGCCATTGGCCATTAAGCCAAGACAGCTTCTCGACGTCGAAGATCGGCCCACCCAGCGATACGCGATTAATGTCGAAGTGCTCGATCATTTCCGCCAGGGTGAATTTCTCACGCTCATCGGGCATCGACCAGCCCATGCGGCCCAAGTAATTGAGCATCGCCTCGGGCATGAAACCCATGCGCTCATAGAAAGTGACCGAAGTCGGATTCTTGCGCTTGGACAGCTTGCTCTTGTCGGGATTGCGCAGCAGCGGCATGTAGCACAGTTGCGGCTGCTCCCAGCCGAAGTATTCGTAGAGTTTGATCAACTTCGGCGCCGACGGCAGCCACTCCTCGCCGCGCAGCACGTGGGTGATACCCATCAGATGGTCGTCGACGACGTTGGCAAGGAAATAGGTCGGCAGACCGTCGGCCTTCATCAGCACCTGCATATCCATGCGATCCCAGCCGATTTCCACCGTACCGCGAAGCATGTCCTGCACTTGGCAAACGCCTTCGGTGGGCACCTTCATACGGATCACATGGGACTCGCCGGCTGCGATCCGCTGTGCCGCCGTTTCCGGGGAAATATGCATGCAATGACCGTCGTAGCGAGGGGTTTCCTTGTTCGCCATCTGCTCGGCACGCACCTGATCCAGGCGCTCGGCGCTGCAGAAACAGGGGAAGGCATGGCTTTTGGAAACCAGCTCGTCAGAATACTTTTTGTAGATTTCGCCGCGCTCGCTCTGCCGATATGGACCATGCGGGCCACCAACGTCCGGGCCCTCGTCCCACTCGATGCCCAGCCAGCGCAGCGCGTCATAGATCTGCTGCTCGGACTCCCGGGTCGAGCGCAACTGATCGGTGTCCTCGATGCGCAGGATGAACTGGCCGCCGTGCTGGCGCGCAAAACAGAGGTTGAACAGCGCGATATAGGCAGTACCGACGTGAGGATCGCCGGTGGGAGATGGCGCGATACGGGTGCGAACGGTGGTCATGATGTTCTCGAATCAATGCACGGAAAGACACGGCAGCTGGCGCTAGCCGGCTCGGTCGGCTGAGTCAGCGCGTATAAAGGCGCGATGTTAACAGGCGTGCCTCCACCGGCTCCACCAGGCGACCATCCGTTACGGGCAGCGCCTGCACCAGGAAGTCGAGGAATGCCTTGACCTTCATCGCCTGAAATCGCCGCGACGGATAGACGGCGTACACCTCGCCGGTCGGCAGGGCGACATCCGGCAGCAGCTCGACCAGGTGACCGTCGCGCACTTCCTGATCCGTGATCATGGTTGGCAGCACTGCGATACCGGCCCCAGCCAGCGCCGCTTCGCGGGCAAAGGTAATGTTATTGCAGGACAGCACACGGCGACAGGCAACGTTCTGTTCGAGGATCGGCCAATAACGCACCGGATCCCGCGACAGGGTGATCGCGCGGTGGCCAGCAAGATCTTCGATATACAACGGCATGCCGTGCTGCGCTAGATAAGCGGGACTCGCGCAGAGACGTCGACGGGTCTCGAACAGCTTGCGTGCAATCAAGGTGGAGTCCTGAGGCTGTCCGACCAATATGACGATATCGATGCCCTCTTCCACTGGATCGATATGTCGCGAAGCCAGTTCAACCTCGGCATTGATCTCCGGATATCGGCGCATGAATTCGCCCAGCACGCGACCAAGAAACCACTGACCGAACTCGATCGGCGCGGTGATTCGCAGCAACCCGGCCGGTGCTTGTTGTAGCTGCATGACCGCCTGCTCAGCTTCGGCAAAATCGAGCATGATCTGCCGGCAACGCTCGTAATAGGCCTGCCCGACCTCGGTCAGCCGCAAACGCCGCGTGGTTCGGTTGATTAACCTTACGCCGAGCCGCTCTTCGAGCTGGACGATGCGTCGGCTCACTGTAGATTTCTGCATACCCAAACTTGATGCGGCCTGGGTAAAGCTGTGGCACTCGACTACCCGGGTGAAGATCAGCGCATCGTCCAACCCCATCGCATTGTTCCTTATGCGCAACAAAGTTTCGCAATTGTAACGGCTTATTACGCAACAGGAACATTGCTAGATTGGCCGGCTAATTCACGGCTATGAGCGACCCCATGCCCGCTAAGCTGAAACGCCGCCTATTCATTTTCTTTGCCCTGGTGCTGCTGGTCGCGGCCGCGTTCTTCGCCCACTGGTACTTTGTCGGTCGCTACTACGAACACACCGATAACGCCTACGTGCAGGGAGAGATCACCCGAATCTCCAGCCAGCTCGCCGCACGTATTGAAAAGGTCCATGTTCAGGACAATCAGCACGTGAAGCCAGGTGATCTGCTAGTGACACTAGAGCCCGGCGACTTCCATCTTGCTGTCGAACAGGCCCACGCCAATCTTGCTATTCGCGAAGCGGAACTCGCCCAGGCCCGCAGTCGCCTCGCGCAGCAGAGCAGTTTGATTGCCGCCAGCCAGGCTTCGGTCGGCGCTGCCCAGGCCAATCTGGAGCGCAGCCAGGTCGACCTGTCGCGCGTCGAGGCGCTGCGCAAGCCCGGCTTCGTCTCCGAGGAACGCGTCACCACCCTGTCCGCCGATGCCCGTGTCGCCCGCTCGCAACGCCAGAAAGCCGAAGCGGACCTGGCCGCTCAGCGCCAGCAGGTCGATGCCTTGGAAGCCGACATAAAACGCCTGCAAGCACAGATTGACAGCGCTCGTGCCGAAATCGAACAGGCCGAACTGAACTTCGGCCGCAGCGAAATCCGTTCGCCCATCAGCGGCATCGTCGGCCAGCGTTCTGCCCGCAATGGCCAGTACGTGCCGGTCGGAGCCTATTTGATGTCTATCGTCCCGGATGAGGAAATCTGGGTCCAGGCGAACTTCAAGGAAACCCAGATCGGCAAGATGCAAGCAGGCCAGAGTGCCGAGCTGATCTTCGACACTTACCCCGACACGCCTATCGAAGGCCGCGTCGAAAGCCTGTTCCCTGCCTCTGGCGCCCAGTTCAGTCTGCTGCCGCCGGACAACGCCACCGGCAACTTCACCAAGGTGGTCCAGCGCATTCCGGTCAAGCTGACCTTCGCCAGCGACAATGCGCTCCATGGGCGTATCCGCCCCGGCATGTCGGTGGATGTGAAGATCGACCTTCGTGTCCGCTGATGCGCTGATCCGCCCGGTTGGCGAACCCAGCCGGCGCGACTGGATAGCCGTGATGAGCGCTATGCTTGGCGCGTTCATGGCGATACTGGACATCCAGATCACCAACTCCTCGCTGAAGGATATTCAGGGCGCGTTGTCCGCCACGCTGGAGGAAGGCTCGTGGATTTCCACGTCCTATCTGGTAGCGGAAATCATCATGATTCCGCTGACCGCCTGGCTGGTTCAGTTGCTGTCGGCGCGACGGCTCGCGGTCTGGGTATCGATCGGCTTCTTGATTTCATCGCTGCTCTGCTCGTTCGCGTGGAGCCTGGAAAGCATGATCGTGTTCCGGGCCCTGCAGGGCTTCACTGGCGGTGCGCTGATCCCGCTGGCCTTTACCCTGACGCTGATCAAACTGCCGGAGCACCATCGCGCCAAGGGCATGGCGCTATTCGCCATCACCGCAACCTTTGCGCCATCAATAGGGCCGACCCTCGGCGGTTGGCTCACCGAGCATTGGGGCTGGGAATACATTTTCTATATCAATGTGCCGCCCGGCCTGCTGATGATCGCCGGGCTGCTCTATGGGCTGGAAAAGAAGCCACCGCACTGGGAGCTGCTGAAGAGCACGGATTATGCCGGCATCGTCACGCTAGCCATGGGGCTGGGCTGCCTGCAAGTGTTTCTTGAGGAAGGACACCGCAAGGACTGGCTTGAATCGGCCTTGATCGTCCAGCTGGGCTCGGTAGCGCTGGTCAGCCTGATTCTGTTCGTGATCCTGCAACTGTCACGACCCAACCCGCTGATCAACCTGGGCATTCTGCGCGAGCGCAACTTCGGCCTGACCAGCATCGCCAGCCTGGGCATGGGTCTCGGGCTCTACGGGTCGATTTATCTGGTACCGCTGTATCTGGCGCAGATCCAGAACTACAACGCTCTACAGATCGGCCAGGTGATCATGTGGATGGGCATTCCGCAGCTGTTTGTGATTCCGCTTATGCCCAGGCTGATGAAAACAGTTCCGCCGAAGCTGCTCTGCGCGGCCGGCTTTGCCCTCTTCAGCATTTCCAGCTTTGCCTCCGGCGCCCTCAACCCGGACTTCGCCGGTGACCAGTTCCACCCGATTCAGATCATCCGCGCGCTCGGCCAGCCAATGCTCATGGTGACCATCTCGATCATCGCTACAAGCTATATCCAGCCGCAGGACGCCGGGTCCGCGTCGAGCCTGTTCAACATTCTCCGCAACCTCGGCGGCGCTATCGGGATCGCGCTGCTTGCGACGCTGCTAGACAGCCGTGCCAAGGTTTATTTCGATTACCTGCGCGAATCGGTCGTGCCAAGCAATCCGGCGGTGGCCGAACGCCTCAATTCACTTACCCAGCAGCTGGGCAGTGAGCAGGCGGCACTGGGCAAGCTCAGCGAAATCACCCATCAGCAGGCGATGATCATGGCGTACAACGATGCCTTCCATTTCGTGAGCATTGCTTTGGCGATCAGCATGGTGGCGGTGCTGCTGACGCGCCGGCTGCCGGAGAACATAAAGGATGGCGCGGCGCACTGAGCCAGCTGGCGAGCACAGTGTTGGCACGACCGGCTCGCATACATGCCCGCCGACTCGGCGAATCAGACCTGCAACAACCGCTCGCGCAATTTGTGGATCTCGTCGCGGGTCTGCGCGGCGGCTTCGAACTCCAAATCGCGGGCCAGCGCGAGCATTTTTTCTTCCAGCTGACGGATGCGCTTGGTGATCTCGCTGGGCGAGCGCAGCTCGTTCTCGTAGCGCGCGGCCTCCTCAGCCGCCTTCGCCTCGCCGCGGCGCTTCTTGCTGCGTGAACCGGGCACGGTGGCGCCTTCGAGAATATCCCGAACATCCTTGAACACGCCTTGCGGAACGATGCCGTGAGCTTCGTTGAAGGCGATCTGCTTGTTACGTCGACGCTCGGTCTCGCCCATGGCCCGTTCCATCGAGCCGGTGATGCGATCGGCATAGAGGATCGCCCGGCCATTGAGGTTACGCGCCGCGCGACCGATGGTCTGGATCAGCGAGCGCTCGGAGCGCAGGAAGCCCTCCTTGTCGGCGTCGAGAATCGCTACCAGCGAAACCTCGGGCATGTCCAAGCCCTCGCGCAACAGGTTGATCCCCACCAGCACGTCGAACACGCCGAGGCGCAGATCGCGAATGATCTCTACGCGCTCGACCGTATCGATGTCCGAATGCAGGTAGCGCACCCGCACGCCATGGTCACCGAGGTAATCGGTGAGGTCTTCGGCCATGCGCTTGGTCAGCGTGGTGACTAACACCCGCTCTTCCTTGGCCGCGCACTTGTTGATTTCCGAGAGCAGGTCGTCGACCTGAGTCAGCGCCGGGCGCACCTCGATTTGCGGATCGACCAGCCCGGTGGGGCGCACCACTTGCTCGATCACACGTCCCGCATGCTCGGCCTCGTAAGGCCCTGGCGTCGCCGAGACGAAGATGGTTTGCGGACTGATCGCTTCCCACTCGTCGAAGCGCATCGGCCGGTTATCCAGCGCCGAGGGTAGACGGAAGCCATATTCCACCAACGTTTCCTTGCGCGAGCGGTCGCCTTTGTACATGGCACCAACCTGCGGCACGCTGACGTGAGACTCGTCGATCACCAACAGCGCATCGGCCGGCAGATAGTCATAAAGCGTCGGCGGCGCCTCGCCTGACTCGCGCCCGGAGAGGTAGCGCGAGTAGTTCTCGATGCCGTTGCAATAGCCCAGCTCCATGATCATTTCCAGATCGAAGCGAGTCCGCTGCTCCAGCCGCTGCGCCTCCACCAGCTTGTTATTGGCACGCAGATAGTCGAGACGATCCTTGAGCTCCACTTTGATCTTCTCGATAGCGTCCAACAGCGTTTCTCGCGGCGTGACGTAGTGGCTTTTGGGGTAAAAGGTGAAGCGCGGCAGCTTGCGGATCACCTCGCCGGTCAGCGGATCGAAGGCGGACAGGCTTTCCACCTCATCGTCGAACAGCTCGATACGCACCGCTTCCAGGTCGGATTCGGCCGGGAAGATATCGATCACATCACCGCGCACGCGAAAAGTCGCACGGGCAAAATCCATATCGTTACGGGTGTACTGCAGGCCGGTGAGGCGGCGCAACAGCTCGCGCTGATCCAGGCGGTCACCGCGATCCACATGCAAGACCATTTTCAGATAAGACTGCGGATCACCTAGACCATAGATACACGACACCGTGGTAACGATGATCGCGTCGGGCCGCTCCAGCAACGCCTTGGTCGCAGACAGACGCATCTGCTCGATATGGTCGTTGATCGACGCATCCTTCTCGATGAAGGTATCCGAAGACGGCACATAGGCTTCCGGCTGGTAGTAGTCGTAGTAGGAAACGAAGTACTCCACCGCGTTGTTCGGAAAGAATGTCTTGAATTCGCCGTAGAGCTGCGCAGCCAGCGTCTTGTTCGGCGCCAGAACCAGAGTCGGTCGCTGCACATGAGCGATAACGTTGGCGATGCTGAACGTCTTGCCGGAGCCAGTCACGCCCAGCAGCGTCTGATGCGACAAGCCAGCCTCGATGCCTTCGATCATTTGCCGAATGGCTTCCGGCTGGTCACCGGCGGGCTTGAAACGCGTGACCAATTCGAACTGCGACATATCGACCTCTTATGATTGCGAGCCGACCCTAAACCGGGCGGTTTGGCATCCCTGACAGCACCGTTTACACGGCACCGGGCCGCTGCCCCTTCAATGCGGCCAGCGCTGAAGATATCAAGTGCGTCGCGCCTCAGCGCAGGGAAAGCGTTGCAAGCCTAGCGTCGAGACAGCCTCTATCCCGTCAGAAAAACCGCCCTAGCATATCGCGACGAAGGACCAGGACCGCTATACTCTTGCCCCGTTTGCGCACCGCCCTCAGCGCGAAGCGAGGGTGCTGTATCACTCACCTCCTTCTCTTCGAGCCTCCCCACCATGAGTTTGTTCTCCGCTGTCGAAATGGCGCCGCGCGATCCTATCCTCGGCCTCAATGAAGCCTTCAATGCCGACACGCGGCAGAACAAGGTCAACCTCGGTGTTGGTGTCTATTACAACGAAGAAGGCCGTATTCCGCTGCTGCGCGCCGTAGCCGCCGCTGAGATGGCACGTCTGGAACTGAACGCACCGCGCGGCTATCTGCCGATCGAAGGCATCGCCAGCTACGATATGGCCGTACAAGGCCTATTGTTCGGTACCGATTCTGCACTGGTTGCCGCCGGCCGAGTGGTGACCACCCAGGCACTGGGTGGCACTGGCGCGCTGAAGATCGGCGCGGATTTCCTCAAGCGCATGCTGCCCGACGCGGTCGTGGCCATTACCAACCCAAGTTGGGAAAACCATCGCGCATTGTTCGAATCCGCAGGCTTCGCCGTGCAGAACTACAGCTACTACGACGCTGCCAGCCACGGAATCGACCGCGCCGGCATGCTCGAAGATCTGAAAAACCTGCCGTCCCGCTCGATCGTCGTGCTGCACGCCTGCTGTCACAACCCGACCGGCGTCGACCTGCAGCCGGAAGACTGGAAGCAGATCCTCGAGGTATTGCGCGCCAACGATCACGTGCCGTTTATCGACATCGCCTATCAGGGCTTTGGCGACAGCATCGAGGAAGACGCTGCGGCCGTGCGCCTGTTCGCAGAATCAGGCATGAGCTTCTTCGTATCCAGCTCCTTCTCCAAATCGTTCTCGCTGTATGGCGAGCGTGTTGGCGCATTGTCGATGGTTACTCAGAGCCGCGACGAGTCAGCACGCGTGTTGTCGCAAATCAAGCGCGTGATCCGTACCAACTATTCCAACCCGCCGACCCACGGCGCAACGGTGGTCTCCGCCGTACTCAACAGCCCAGAACTGCGTGCCATGTGGGAAACCGAGCTGGGCGAAATGCGCAGCCGCATTCAGGACATGCGCCTGAGTATGGTTCGCCAACTGGCCGAGAAAGGCGCCAAGCAGGACTTCAGCTTCGTCGCCAAGCAGCGCGGCATGTTTTCCTATTCAGGCCTTACCGCGGCTCAGGTCGAGCGTCTGCGTGTGGAATTCGGCGTCTATGCCATTGGAACCGGACGTATCTGCGCAGCAGCCTTGAACCACGACAATTTAGACCACGTCACCGACGCTATCGTCCAGGTACTGTGATCCGCAAGGTGTTGACTTTCCTTTAGTTAACAGTAGGATACGCACCGCTGTTCCGCGATAGCTCAGTCGGTAGAGCAAATGACTGTTAATCATTGGGTCCCTGGTTCGAGTCCAGGTCGCGGAGCCAACTTCAAAGCCTCAGGTGAAACCTGGGGCTTTTTTATATCCGCCGGACCCTCACCAG